>CAZVAP010000001.1:0-11153 GCA_964625125.1 uncultured Candidatus Peribacteria bacterium
GCATTAAATTATCAGTTCAAGTATTTTTAGGTTCAACAAAAGTACATTTATTAGGATCAGTTTTATCTTTCTGTAATAAATTACCTGTAAAAATAGTTTTTAATTCCTTTCTATGCTGTATTTTCTCTTCTAATAATGATAAATCAGTAAAACCTATTTTAGCACATTCTCCCCAATCCATAATATAGTCTCCTAAATTTCAATTTGAGGCATTTGGGAATAAGTTAACATCCTGAACATTCACCCATTTATTATACAAAGAAGTAGAACCTTCTCTTTTTGTTTTATCCGGAGTAATAACCCACCGATATAATCTCGAGACACCAGTATGTCCAGAAAAATAAGAATTAAACCATTGCTTAGGAGAAAACTCATTCTTTTTTATTCTTAAAACAATTCACACTGATCAATCCTTAGTAGCTGGATCAATATTAGCTAACTTCATAAAATCTTTATCTGAATCTTTATTATCATAATTACCAGTATAGTTATAATAAGACCAACCATTAATATAATCATACAATGCATATACTTCAAATCTCGGTGATCAATTCTTATCTTTTAATAAAGGATTAATTTCAGATAAATCTACTTTAAAATCTCCTTCAGAATTAGAAGAACTATATGGATTAGAATTTCTTCAATATTTCACATGTTCTTTTAAACTTAATGAAACATTATGAGTTAAAGGATGAGTAAAATCCTTCCTTAACAAAACTACATAAGCACCTGAGAAATTATTAACCGATAAAATATTTTGAGGAATATATGACCAATCATAAGATGATGAAGCTTTAAGAACTGTATTTAAATTTTCTTTAGATAAACTAGAATAATACTTAGTCCAATTATCTGAACCATCCTTTATCCATAATTCTAATTTATATAAATGACTATCAATTAATTTACTATTATCAAAAGATAGATAAAAATCATATTTATTTAACCACCCATCATAGGAACTTGGTTTTCAACCATAACCATTACAAATACCATTATTAACAGAATTATCGCATAATACTTGACCAGATGTAACATCAATTAATCTAAATTTAATATCCTTTTTTATTTTAGGAATACCATACCAACCATAAGGTGAATTATCAGTTATATGGAACCGATACCATGATCTTAATCACTCAAAACCAACAGGTTGGTTAAGAGAAATTTTTGGAGGTGTCATATCTAAATAAAAATTATCCTGAGAAATAGGTACAGACCTATACTTACCATTTTTATAAACATCCCATTTTATTCTATATCTACCTTCTGGTAAATTAAATAACTTATACACAAAATAGCATACACTATTTAAAGGATTATAATTATTACAATAGACTTTATAGTAAGATGAATTAATATAAGGATTTATTTCTATTTCATGAGTATTAGCTTGTTTATTAAATAATGATGGAGCAATATCAATATAAGGCTTTATAAAGATTCTCTGAATAGATTCCCCAGATGGAATAGCTGATATAGTTTTTCATGAATTTAAACCATTTCACTCTAAAGAATTATTATCTTTAGAAAAATCAACTAATCAGTCATATGAATTTTTATATAAATAAATTGCATTTTTAGGAGTAATTACATTAACATTTACCCTGTCAGGAGATGATACATATCAAATTAAGTTTAATAATAGTAATTTATTTCATCCAGTAGAATATACATATCCTGTAGTCAAAGAACCACTTAATACATTATTTGAATTTAATAATCAGTAATTAGACAAAAATTTTACAAATCAAGTAAAATATTTGCCATTTTTTATAGCTCAATACACTGAAGAAATATTATCTGCAGAAGTAAATTTTCAAAAATATTGAGTCCGACTATAAACTACACTATTAGATTGTCTCCAAGCTCTTTTTCAAATAATTGGAGTAAAGAATGTATCTACATTAGACAAATCACCATAAACACCTGCATTTTTAAATATAGTAAAATAAACTCTTCTTGATTTTAATTTACCATCATCTGATTCAGACCGATCTCCATCTGAATTATAAGAAGCTTTAGTAGAAACAAAATATACATAATAATCTTTTCTATTAAAAACAGAATCTCATACATAAGTAGAAGAATCTGAAAAACAAATATTATGAGTTAATGGATTAACAGCAGTATTATCCATATAACCCATATCTTTCCATGAATGAGTAGAGTAATCGTATATTCCATACCTTAATTTCAAGTTATTATTAGTAATATTATAACCACTTACACATAAAGTAAAATGATTAGAAGAAACAGAAAAAGCATACCAATCTGGCTTATGATCTCAATTAAAATCTATTCATTGAAAAGGAAGCAAATATCAATTTGAGTCACATGTTTTTCATAAGATACAATTATCAGTAGAAGTTTTTAATCTTATATGAGGAATATCTGGTAATGTAGTAAAGCTTTCATCTCTTTCTCTATAACTATGTGATTTTCAACTATTCCCTAGTTCATCTTCAAACCATACTTTAAAAGTAATAGTAGTATTTAAAGGATATCATGTTACTATACCCATATCTATTTTAGTATTTCAGTCTAACTTACTAGATAATACTTCACCACTTTTAATTATTGAATTATGATAAGAATCATATAAATACCATTTAACTTTAGAACCAGGTCTTTCTGAAAAATTTTTTCAAATATTATCTCAAGTATTTAAACCTACAAACTGTAAGTCAAATTTCTGATAATATTTATTACCTGACAAGTAAGTAACAGGCTGTAGATTAAATCCTGTATTATCAATATCAGTAATATCAAAACCATCTTCTCTATGTCAATTCCATGTAATAGTTTTATATAAATTAGTAACAGCAGGAACATCAGTATCTTTAACTATATACCCTTTCAAATTATAAACTACTTTATTTCCGGCAAAATCTTCAATCACTATAGAAAATTTATAAATTCAATCATTATTTAATTTAAATGAAATAGGAAAATCCTTGGTCTCTAATATATTTCAAAATATTCATTTATTACCTGACAATTCTGAAAATGGAACATCTTTTACCTTATCAATAATCCATCCAGTAAAATTCCAGTTAGTAGTATAACTAGAAACTACTGATATTTTTTTAATTCATGAAACATTACTAATTCCTTTTTCTCTTATAATATCAGAAACATTAACTCTAAAAGGTACATCAGTAGATCATTTAATATAATAAGCTGAATTATATCAAGTAATAGGCACTAAAACAAGTGAATTATTATCAATATATATATTATTTATAGTAGGAAGAGAATTATCAAATTCAAATGGAAGAAGCTTCTCATCAATGATATTTCCTGCTTTATCACTTAATACTATAACAGGGGAATATAATCAATTATCAGTTAAATTAGATAGATCTAATTTATATTTTCCAGAAATATTATTACCTGTAAAATTAAACTTATATCAACTTAATTTTTTAATTAAATAATTACCACTAGCAGAATAGTATAATCATTTTATAAAAATTTTATCAATATCACTAGTTGTTATATTTTTAGAAAAACCAGTATCAATTAAAAGATTATAATATACCTTATTATCAGATATATACTTAATCTTATTAACTGTATTATTTCCCAATCAAGAATAAACAAGAATAGTATTAATACCAGCTTTTTCTAAATTTCAACTTAAAATTGAACTAAGAATAAATGGGGGTTTAGTATCTCTTACCACTATTTTAATAAGATTAGAAGAGGAATTTCCTAGCCTATCATATACCTTATAATAAATGGAATATTTACCATCCTTAAAAATATTAGGATTAGCCATATTAACAACAATTTTATAGAAACCTTCTTTTACCCCTGTAAAAGAATATAGATATTGTTTTTTAATATTTGAATTACCTGTATCAATTCAATCTATAAATATCAAAATTTTATTTAATCCTACTCATGTATCAATCAAAGTTCCACTAAAATCAATATTTTTCATAAAAGAATTAAAATATTCATCATTATACAATTTAGAGATTTCTTTATTATTTTTTTCAACTTCTATCTCCTCATTCTTTAATTCTGGAGCTGTCTTATCATAATATATATCTTTACTTAGTTCTTTCTTATTTCATACTCAATCTTTTATAACTAGTTTTATATTATTTTTTCCTTCTAATAATTTACCTGTATATATACTAAAATTATATTCATTTTCTCCTACTTTTAATTCCTTATCCTCTATCTTTTCATTATTTATATAATACTCTATTGTACCACTTGTCAAATTCTCTTTTATATCTACAACTATATTACCCTCACTTCATCCACTCAAATATTCTACTCCATCTATTAGCTTACCTCATTCTATCTCCTCATTCTTTAATTCTGGAGCTATATTATCATACACGAAACTTATTTTATTACCTGAATATTTAGTAACTGTATCTCAACTTTTTATAGAAAAAACAACATTTTCATAATAAAAATTTGAAGATAAGCTTTTTAATCAACCAGTATATATACATTTACCAGATAAATCTGAACATAAATCTCAACTTAAAAAATTATTTCAACTAAAATCATTTACTATATATTCACTTTTTAAAATAGATTCACCACTTCCTAAAACATAAGATACTTTTCAGGTAAAATAAGAATCAGACGCATTATATTTTCCTTTAACTAAAACATTTGAATTAATTTTAAAAGAAAAAGCTACATTTATGCATCAAACTATGAACATTATCCCTACAAACAATTTAGCAATGGATCTAATCATTTTTGTTTTTATTTATTAAGATAAACACAAATAATTATAAAAACTAAAAAATTATTGTCAATATATTTTATATCATTTAATCCTAAGAGACACATTAGAATTTAATATATGTAATATTCAGTTTTGATCTATTATATAGTCTCATTTTTTTTGATAATATTGTTGTAAAATATCTTTAGATTTAATACAATCAAAAAGTCCTCTAGGAACCATTATTCTTGTCTCTATGAAGTCATTTGAGACAAGTTTATATCCTGAATTTATAACATTATCAAAACATTTTTTAAAAGAGGAGCCTACTTTAATTTCAAATGGTTTTAAATTTCAAACTTTTATAAAATAAGCATTATAATCTTCGTTAGATAAAATTTTATTAGATACATTTCTTCCTGAAAAAGTATTTTTAATTTTATTATCTTTTAATAAAAAAAACAAAAAAACAACTATTAAGATTATCACCAAAAATAAAAAGAAATAAGATTTATATCTTTGCAACATTTTTTTTAAATTAAATAATCTAAAAAGAGAGCTTATTAGCTCCCTTCTCATTAAATTAATTAAACACTACATAAACCATATAAGGATTAGCAGTAGCTGCTCAATTATCCAATTTAGCAGGACCCCAACAACCATAAGACTTATCTTTAGTAGAATCAACTATAGTAGTTTTACAAGTTGCATTTTCTGCTATATTAGCTGACTTAAATCAATCATTATTGTTTAAAGCACCAGGACCAACATCAGTAGTATTAACATTTACATTTCTACCCATCCGCATATCCTTCTCTGCAGATGGATTAAAAGATATAGCATTTGGAGAAGCAGGTAAAATAAAATTACCAACTCTACCCTCAGCCTCTACATTTGCTACCAATACTGCACCACCTGATGCAGCACCATTTCTATATAAAGCAGTATATCCATAAGATCATTGAGTACATCATCCCTTTTTAGTTCAATATGTAATTCTTCACAACTGAGGATCTGTAGGAATAGAAGACAAATATTGAGGAACCAACGAATGTTTTAAATCAGCTGTACATGTACCACCAGGATAAATACCTTTATCATTAAAATACATTTCTAAAGCAGTAGACAACTGACTTAGATTAGCTTTTCTAGCTGTATCTCTAGCTCTTTCTTGGGCACCCTTAAGTTTTGGTAACAAAGCAGCCATAAGAATACCAATTATTATCACTACAATTAACATTTCTACTAATGTAAATGCTTTTTTTAGATTTCTTTTCATTATTTTTAATTACACAGATAAATTTTCTACTATGCATCCTATATGATGCAATATAAGTTTAGTAAATTTTTAAGTAAAGTCAATTTTTATTTTTTATAACTTATTTACTTTTTACAATTTCTTAACATTTCTAAAGTAAAATAATTGCACTTTTAAATCCTAAAAATACAAAATGGAAAATAAAATAAAAGAATATAGCCAAAAAATTGAAGAAATAAAAAATGAAATTCACAAAAAAATAGTATGACAAGATAATTTAATTGAATCTATTTTAATTGGAATATTTGGAAAAGGACATATTTTAATTGAATGAGTACCTTGATTGGCAAAAACCTTAACTGTAGAAAGTATTGCAAAAACTATGGATTTAAGTTTTTCTAGAATTCAATTTACACCTGATTTATTACCATCTGACTTAATATGAACAGAAATTTATAATCAGAAAAGTTGAGAGTTTATCATTAAAAAATGACCAATATTTGCAAACTTAGTTTTAGCTGATGAAATTAACAGAAGTCCTTCAAAAGTTCAATCAGCCTTACTAGAGGCTATGGCTGAAAAACAAGTAACCATCTGAAATAAAACCTTTAAATTAGATTTACCATTTACAGTATTAGCAACACAAAATCCTATTGAACAAACTTGAACTTACAAATTACCTGAAGCCCAATTAGATAGATTTATGTTAAAAGTAAATGTAGACTATCAGCCAAAAGAAATAGAAAAACAAATTTACAAAACTTTAAATTCACCAAATTATCACCAGCCTCTACAAAAAATAATTTCTAAAAATGAAATTTTTGATATCCAAAAAACTGCAGAAAACATATATGTTTCTGAAAATATTTATGATTACGTAACAAATATTATTGATGCCACAAGAAATCCAGAAAACTACAATTTATCTGAAATCAAAAAATATATCGAATACTGAATAAGTCCAAGATGATGAATAAGCTTATTACAATCAGCTAAAGTAAATGCATTAATCCAATGAAGAGATTTTGTTTTACCTGAAGACATTAAAAAACTAGCTTTACCAGCTTTATCCCATAGACTAGTTTTAACCTATGAAGCTTTAGCAGAAAATATATCAGCTGATGAAATAATAACAAAAATTTTAAATTCTATACCTGTAGAATAATGAATAAAATTAAACTTCTTAATTTTAAATTAAAAAAAGCTTTGTGACAGGATTTATTTTGAATTTATAAAAGTAAATTTCATCAGGAGTGATTAGAATTTGCAGAACACAAAGAATATACTCCTTGAGATAGCATAAAATATATTGATTGGAAAAATTCATCAAAAACTCAAAAACTTTATGTTAAAAAATTTGAAGAAGAAAAATCTATAAAAGTTTTATTTTTAGTAGAAATCAACAAAAGCTATTATTACTTTCCTAACAAGTTAGAACTTTTACAAGAAGTTATTTTTACTTTATGAGTAAGTGCTCTACATAACAAAGATCAACTATTTATTAACAATAAACCAATAAAAAATTTTGCTTTGCTAAATAATTTCATCGAAAAATTAGAAACAAACAATACTACCCCTTCCCTTGAGAATTTAATTTGAGCAAATGCAAAAAATAAACAAATAAAAGATTTTTTAATTTTTATTATTTCTGATACTGATAAACTGCCAGAAAAAGAATTAAAATTACTAAGTATTAAAAATGAAATATACTTTATTCATATTTTCGATAAATTTGAAAATAACCTAGCTAGTGAAAATTGTGATATTATTTTAACAAATAAAATTCCAATAAAAATCAGTTTATCAAACAAGCAAAAAATACAACAATATAGGCAATTAAGACAAGAAAAGTTAAAAAAAATAGAAAATACATTAAATAAACTTCAAATTAAATACCTTTATTTAGATACCAGTTTAGATCCTTTTAAGGAGCTTCTTAAATTATTTTTATAAAGTTAAAAACAAAAATGTTTTATGACATAAAACCTTTACTAAATGAACAATTTATCAATCTTCCAATAAGTTTAACAATATTAGTTTTATGAATTATTTGATATTTTATTTTATTTTTTAACTCTAAAAAAGAAAAGCATCCTGCTACTAATTCTTCCTATCCTAATTTCAAAAAAGAAATTAAAAATTTGGAAAATCTACTTAATAGCCCATCAAACATATTTTATAAACACTTCAACAGCATCCTAAAAAAAATAATTGAATATTTTGAAAACTACCAAATTGAAAATTTATCCTTAAATGAAATTAAAAAACTACCAATAAATGAAATAAGCAAAAATTTATTAGAAATTACTTACTTTAAAGAGTATCAAAACATACTAGAAAATGAAACAATAAGACAAAATCATATTAATCAACTAAAAGCAGTTTTAAATAATTACTTACAAAAATGACTTTCACAGAAAAATTTCGACTAATTCTAATATTTTTCATCCCAGTTTTGGTTTACCTAATTTATAATAAATATAAAAAATACAGCCCATATTTTAAATTTATAAGTGATTTAGAAAAAGTTTTTAAAAGAGGAAAATTAAGACTTTTTGGAGAAATATGAGTAATAGGCTTAATTTTAGTAATGTTTACTTTAATCTTGGCTAATCCCCAAACAATAAACTCTACTCAAACAATAAACAAAAAATGAATAGATATAGTTTTTGCATTAGATATATCAAAATCAATGGATGCTAATGATCTTCAACCAAGTAGAATAGAAGCAGCAAAAAATATTTTAGAAAAATTTATTGACAAATTAAAAAATGATAGAATTTGATTGGTAGTCTTTGCAGGAAAACCTATAGTTAGTCTACCTTTAACATTTGATTATAACATTGTTAAGCAAACTATTAAAAATATTACAACAGATACAATTAACCAAAATATAAACTGATTAGATTGAACAAACATTTGAGATAGCCTATTAATGGCATCAAATTTATTTAAAGACAAAAAGAGACAAAAAATAATAATTTTACTTACAGATTGAGACACAAACAGAGGAATAAATCCACAAATAGCAGCTAAATATTTAGCTCAAAAAAATATAAAAGTATATACTATTTGAATTGGCTCACCAAACTGAGGATACATTACTTATAAAATTTGACCTTTTATTCAAAAGCAGTATATACCACCTTTAAATTGACAAGCTCTTAAACAAATAGCAGAAATTACAAACTGAAAATATTTTAGGGCTACTTCAAATGACATATTAAATAAAATATTTAAAAGTTTAGAAAAACTAACAAAAACAAACATCAAAGTAAAAAAACAAATTTTATATAAGCCAATATATTGGCCTTTTGCATGGATTATATTATTTTTATTAACTTGGTTTTTATGGATTAGAACAAAACATATTTAAACTTTAATTAAATAAAATGACTTTTGAACCAAATTTCCTAGCAATAATAACTTTTATTGTCATAGCAATAATCAGTATTTATTTGTTTACAAAATATAAAAAAATTAAAATAACTCACATAAAATACCATAAAAAAAATATACTAGGTATAATATTTCTAATTTTAAGCACTTTAGCAGCTTGAATTAGTATATTAAATTTTAAAATTCCTAAAAAGACTAATCAAACTATAAAGTGAACAAATATAATTTTCCTACTGGATGTATCAAAATCTATGAATACAATAGATGTAAGATACAACAATCAAATTACTACAAGACTTAATTTAGCCAAACAAGCTATCAAAAATTTTATTCAGAATAATTTAAACAATAAATATTGATTAGTTATTTTTACCAAACAAGCAAGTACTATAATTCCTCCTACAACTGATAAAGAAACTTTTTTAACATTACTAAATTGAGTAGATTATAAAAATTTAACAAAACAAGGAACAGATTTTTCTGTTTGATTAAAGCAAGCTATTAATACCATAAAATTAAGTCAAGTAAAAAATTGAGTAATTATTTTAATTTCTGATTGATGAGATAGCAAAGAAGACTTATGAGATTTAAATTTTAATTTACCAAAAAATATAAAATTAGTAGTAATTTGAGTTTGAACTAAACACGGCTGAAGAATCTATCTATGAAATGATGATTTTTGAGACCCTATCTTTCAAACTTACAATTGACATTATGTAATAACCAAGTTAAACGAAGATAATTTAAAATATATAGCTAATAAATTTAATTGAAAATACTTTAATTTAGTAAATCCATCTCAAATTAATCAAATTAAAAGTTATATTAACAAACAAGCAAATTACATAAAAAATCATTCAAGCAATTATTTCCCTCTAACAAGATATATCTTAATTATAAGTTTTATATTTTTTGTAGCATACTTAATAACAGATTTATTACTTAAAAAATAAAAATGAAGAAAATTTACATTAGTCTAATATTTATTGCTTTAATAATAGCAAATTTACCATATTTAATAAAATGATTTGAAAACTTGCAAGCTAGTAAAGCTTATAACAAATGAAAATATGAAATAGCATTTCAATTATTTCCTGAAGATAATATATGATTTTACAACAAAGCAAATAGTCTTTATAAATTAGGAAAATACAGACAAGCTATAGAATATTATACTTGAGTAAATTTTAATAACAAAAGACAATACTATATTTTGCATAATTTATGAAATTCATATTTTAAATTAGGAGAACAATCAGAAAAAACAAATGCTAAACTAACCATTCAAAATCGGCTAGCAAGCATTAATTTTTACCAAAAAGCTTTAGAAATTTGAAAAAAATTTAAAATCTCAGAAAATGAACTTAAAGAAACAAAAAACAATTTAGATTATGTCTTAAATAAATTAAAACAACTCCAGAAAAAACAAAAAAACAAAGAAAATCAACAAAACAACTCTCAACAAAACAACTCTCAACAAAATAACTCTCAATGACAAAATCCTCAAAACAAAGAAAACAGTAAATCAAAACAAAATCAAACCCAACAAAATATAAAAAACAATCAAAGAAAACAATGACAAAACAATAACTCTCAAAAAAAAGAAAATAATACCAACACTAACACCAAAAAATCTAATAATCAACAAAAAAACAACTTATCAAAAAATTGAAATCAAAACAAACAACTACAAAACAAGCAAAAAGCAGCAAAAAATAATAAATCAAATAGTACTAAATACCAAAATTCAACTAACCAAAATTCAAATTATCAAAAACAATTTGAACAACAAAT
>CAZVAP010000001.1:11253-46284 GCA_964625125.1 uncultured Candidatus Peribacteria bacterium
ACCAAAATTCAACTAACCAAAATTCAAATTATCAAAAACAATTTGAACAACAAATTCAACAATATATTCAGCAACTAAATCAGCAACAAAAATACTATATGAAATACTACAATAAAAAATACCAACCTAAAAATGATAATCCATTTAACATTCAAATAATAGATCCAATTACAGGTCAACCAATATTTGATAATGAGGTTAATCAAACACAAAAAGATTGGTAAAATAAAAAACTCCAAGGAAAAGCCCTTGGAGCTTATTTTTTTATTAATTTCCACAACTTCAAGCTGGAGCTGGTTTTCCACTTTGTGTCCAACCAAATCCTGGGTCATATGATTTATTTGAAAGTACTTTTTTACATTCTGCAGGAGGATTTTTAAATGCTTCACAAATAGCTTTTAAATAAGCTTGTGGACTTCTAGATTGTGGTTGAACTACTATACCATTTATTACTAATGTTGGAGAACCTTGAACATTATACTTTAAGTTTTCTTTATTATTAACTTCATATTTAGGAAATCTTCCACTTAACCAAGATGATTTATCTTCATAATTTTTTGTAATATTAAACTCTTTATCTGCATTTTTTATACATTGATTAATTTTATCCATATTTAAGCCAACTTTTTTCTCACAGCCTGCAGTATCTCCTTTTTCCAAAAAGCAAGTTAAATAATCAATATATTTATTTGGCTCTTCTTTTTGAATACAATATTGAAGTGTATTTTCATCAATTTCTGACTTTCCATGCATAGAATAATTTACAAATTTCACTTGAAAATTAATTTTACCCTTCAATAACTTTACTACTGGAATTATACCTTTTTCTGCTTGTGTACCAAATGGACAATGAGACATAACAAATAATTCAACTGTTGGTTTATCACTTTTATTACAAGTTAATAATTTTTTACAAGATGGTGAAGCATTACAATTCTTAGCACAAGCTTCTATAGATGGATCATACTTAAATGCTGGAATATTAATTTGATATTTATATTTACAACCATTAAGTTCCTTTATAAATTGCTTCATATTATCTAAGTACTTGTGTTTCTTGTTGAACAAGAATGTTGGTAAGTATTGAGTTCAATTTAACTTAACTAATTTTTGATATAAAGCTTTTCAAGTAGAAGAAGCTTCATCAACAACATTTATATAATAACCAAAGAACATATTTTTTAAAGTAGCAGGATTACAATATGGGTCTTTACATTTTGAACTTGTTAATGCTACCATTTTATAACAAGTAGGATCTTGTGAATCCACTTTTCCATCACCATTATTATCTTTTCCATCATTACATAAGTTTTCTTCTCCTGGAATCCATCCAAACAATGGAATATAATATTTTCCATTTTCTATTTTAGCCATTTGTTTAATTTGAGCAGCTTGTGGACCAAATAATGAAATTGCACTTTGAGGTATTACCATTACTGGACTAGCACCAAGCATATTTTTAAATTTTTCTTCCATTGCTTTATCCATATATTTTGTTTCAACTTTTGCTTTATTTCCTAACATCATTGACATTTGCTGTTTCCAAGTATTTGGATTACATTGAGGAATATTTGCTGCTTCACAATTTTTATCAATATAAATTTCTATAACCGTACCACTTGTTGAAGCAGATGTAGAAGTATTTGCCTGAGCCTGTGTATTTTGGGCTTGTGTTGTTTGCTGTGCTTTATTTTCTGTTTTATTCATATTACAACCACCTAAAATCAAACTTAGACCAATTATTGATAACATACTAAACTTAGCCAGTTTTTTCATAGGATTTAATTTTATAATATAAAAGATGTGTTGAATGATATTTTTTTAACCTTATAAAACAAGAGATAAACCAATTTAATAATTGACAAAACTTAAAAATGTTTAAAAGTAAATTGGCTAAAATATTATTAGGATTATTTGTTATATTTTTGTTAAGTTCAGGTTATCAGTATTATAAACTAGACAAACAAAAATTTAAATTTGATTTAGAAGTTAAAAAATGATTTACACTACGAAAAATAGAAAAAAAACTATGTAATAAAAATATAATATCAAATTGTTTTTTGTGAAAAATTTGGTTTTTTTTACATAAAATAAACAATATTAAACCTGGATATTATGAATTTTCTGGAGAAACTTTAAAAGAAATTATAAATCAACTTCAAAAATGACCTAAAATTAAATATGTAAAATTTACTATTTTACCTTGAGAAACTAAATTTGATATTTCTGAAAAACTAAACAATAAACAAAAAAAGGTTTTTCTAAATCTAATGACTGATAAAATATTTATAAAAAAAATTAGTCAACAATATCCTTATCTAAAAACTTTTTGAGAATTAAATTCATTAGAAGGTTTTTTGTATCCTGATACTTATTTTTTTAAAAAATCAGATTTAAAATCAATTTTATTTCCACAACTTTTAATAAAAACAGCCATAAAAAATTTTTATAAAAAAACAAAAAACTTAAACTGGAAAAACAACTATAATTTATCAAAATATCAAATTTTAATCTTAGCAAGTATAGTAGAAAAGGAAGAATCAAATCCAATCAATAAACCATATGTTGCAAATATTTTAATTAGAAGATACCTAAACAACTGGAAATTATGAGCTGATTGGACATTGTGCTATGGATTAAATTTAGGGTCAAAAAAATGTTATTCTCATCTAACTTATCAAAATTTAATCAATAAATCTAATCCATATAATACTAGAGCAAATAAAGGATTACCTCCTACTCCCGTAAGCAACCCAACTATTGAAACAATTAAATCTGTAATTAAAAGTAAACCAAACAATTATTGGTATTATTTACACGACAAAAACTGAAATATCCATTATGCAAAAACTGCAAATGAGCATACCTTAAATAAAAATACTTACTTAAGATAAACAGATTTAAATTTATCTAAAAAATCAACTATAAAGCTAATCTGAGCTAAAATTATTTTCAATTTTTCAATAAAAAGCTCTACATTTTCAGAACTAACCTTCTCAAGTAATTTAGCATTTCATACATATTCTTGTTTATAGTTAGATTTTATAATTTTTCAAAGTTCCTTTTTATTTGTATAAACTTCATCAATCAAGTAATACAATTTAATAGCATAAGAAACCAAAAAAAACAATCCATTTCTAAGCTGTGAAATGAACTCTTCTTTTTTAGAAAAAGTAAGTAAATTATCAGAAGTTAAATAAGTTTTTATTTCCTCAATTTTTTTGTTTAAAATATCAAATTTAGTTTCAGAAAATTCAAAATCCAGCATAAAATTAAGTTTACAAATTTTTGTATCAGCTAAAGAAGAAAAAACAAATCCAAATTTATTAACAAAACCATTTAACAATGGTAAATTCTCAATAAAAGATTGTTTTGATAATTTAATTTCCAGTCATTTTATAAAACCTATTTCTACTGGTTGAACATTTTGTAAAAATTTTATTTTTTCTTTATCAATAAATTCAAAAGTTTTAATCGACAATAAAATAAAAATTTTTATATCTCAACTTTCTAAAGAAGAATCAAAATAACAAAGATTAAGTCAATTCCTATCTTCAAAAAGAAAATTTTTATTTTTCCAATTTCAACCTATATGTTTCCAAGTCTTAAAATTTACACACTTTAATTTAATTTCATCATCTTCAAGTAATCTATCAAATGGTCAGAAGAAAAAATTATCTTTATCAGACTTAAACCACCAAAAATTCTCTTTTTTTTCTTTATAAAACATTACTTAATTAACTTAACTACTGAATAAAACAATTTATTTAAAGGCAAGTCATAATTTCCATAATATTCAATATGATTTCAACCTAAACTATGCTTAAACTGGCTAACTCATTTTAAATAATGGTTTTCAAGTCATTCTGGAGAAACCCCTAACAAATCTACTTTTTTTATTCATAATTGTTTTAAATACTTAAACATTTCAAATTTAAGAAAATAATGGGCTCAAATTTTTAGAAAATTTTTATTACTTGCTCAATACAAATAATAACTATTTTTACCTTCATTAATTTGAATAGAACCTGCTAAAATTTTATTATCTTTTTTAACTAAATATAAATCTCAATTCTTTGAGGATTTAAGATAATCAAGTAAATTTCTGTAATATTCAAAAGGATAAATATGAAAACCTTTTTGTTTTGCTACATCAGACCATAAACTATAAAATTGGTTTATTTCCTCTTTTTCAGCTATTTTAAAGTATAAACCTTCTTTAATAGCTTTCCTAACATATCTTCTTGCTGTAGAAGAAAAAGATTTTAAAATATCTTCATCTGTTTTATCAATATCTACTACAACAGTAGCCAGGGGCATATTTTCTCTTATACTTGGGAACAAACCATAAGTCTTTAAGTTATTCTCAATTTGTTTTCTATTTTTAAAAAAGGGCTCATTTAATTGATTAATAAAACCAAATTGGAAAAAAATATCTCAAAATTTACCAAAGTTATTTTTTACCTCATTAATTGCTGAGGTAATTTCCAATACATTATTTGGCAATTCTACACCTAAAACTTGAAACCATCTCAATTTAATTCAAAACTTTTTATGTGGCTTTATAACTCACCAATAATTCTTTCAAAATAAATCTATTTCAAAAATTTCTTTTTTAAAAATATCTTTTGATATCGTTTTCCAAATCAAGCTTTGATAAAAATTCATCTACATCTTTAAATTATAAACCTTGAGCAACTAATATAGTTAAATCATTTAATTTTTCTAATAAAATTTTTGATTTATTTTCAGAGACTAAATTTAGATATTTACTTTTTTTAATTCCTACAATATCAAAATCAAAACCTCACTCAAAACCTTCAATATTTTGTTGTCATTTTTCCTGTATAAAATATCAGTCTGTATACAAGCCAGAAAAATTATAAATTTTATCAAATGTTCCATCAGCACTAGCAAAATCATATTTATATAATTTCAATTGTCCTTCATCTTCCTCTACAAAAAGTTTACTTTGATTTTTCAAAAAATCTAAATTTGTATCTAATACTCTGATAAAAAATTTATCATAAAAACTTGTATCAGTAAGATACCTAATATGACCTGAAACATATATTTTAGCTAAATAGTCACTATACTTTTTTTTATTAAATTCCTGCTCTGAAATATAATCCACTCAATAATTAGATAAACTACTACTGGAGTTTTCAGAATTTATAATAAAAAATACTTTTCAATATGATAATTTTGTAGGGAAAGGAATAATATTTGATTTAGAATCAGTAGCTGTTATTTCTTCTTTATCTATAAGTAAAATTGTTTTACAATATTCACATACATAAGCTACTATCCCAGGAGAAATATCTAATTTTGCTCAACAAGATGGACAAGTAATTTGCTTCATAATTGTAATTTAAATATAAATTTTATTTTCCACCACCATATGAACTACTTCACCAATACGAGCTAGAGCTAGAATAAGATCATCCTCAGGATGAACTAAAATCTCATAAACTTACTATTAAAAGACAAATAATAACAGAAAATACTAAGCTTAAAGCAAGAGTTACTAATATATTTTTTATTGAAAACTTTTTATCTGTAACTAAAAAAAAAGAAAATAAAGTAATTGGTAACCATAAAAAAATACATTTTAGATTAAAAGAAAGCAAGAGTACTAATGATAAAAATATTAAGGATATATATGAAGTTACATCTCAACCTAAATCTC
Organism: uncultured Candidatus Peribacteria bacterium; assembly: GCA_964625125.1. Classification (GTDB taxonomy): domain Bacteria; phylum Patescibacteriota; class Gracilibacteria; order Absconditabacterales; family Absconditicoccaceae; genus CAZVAP01. The sequence continues at coordinate 16,943 of CAZVAP010000001.1, forward strand.
TATCTCAGGATAAGAGATTAGGATAATCCTTTCAAAAAACATTAGATAATGGGTTATAATAATCATTTAAAAAAACATTTTCATATAAATTTCTTTCTACATATTCACCATTTGTTTCCTCTTCTAAAGCATATTTGCTAAAATTCCACAGTTTAACTTTTTCTCAAATTTTATATTGCTTATTCACATCTCACAAAACAGAAACTACCTTTACTTCATCATATTCTTCCACAGATTTTGTTCAATCTGAAGTATCAATTTTATCAGTTAGAATTTTTTTTATTACAAATGGAAAATCTACTTTCCTGCTTACTTCTAGCTCATCATAGTTTTCTCCATTTAATATAGCTCTTGATTCAGAAATATAATAGATTTCTCAATTTTTATCATAAGCAAGCCATTCAATATATTTAAGCTTTCATTTTTCATTTCACTCCAAATAATTACCTTCATATCTTACAGCTCAAGCTAAAGTATATTTATTAAGCCCTATTTTAACTTCTTTACCTACTGAATAATCTGTAAAAATAGTTTTAAATGGCTTTTTAGAATATGCTATTTTATTTCCACAATAATTACATACAAAAACTACTGAATCAGCTCCTGACTTTAACTTCTCAAACTGATATTGATTATAGGGACTAAAAGTTAAAAAAGCTCAACAACTAGGACATTTAATAAGGTTTAATTTTAAGAAAATTTGATTTTTTTTATCTTTTTGAGGGCAAAATTTAGCTAATAATTGAGCATATTTTAAAAAATAGGGACTTTCTTTATCCTCTAATGTTAAACTATTAAATAATTTTTTAGCTGTTTCACAATCCTTTTCCTGGATTGCATTATAAAGTTGCTCCCATATAGTCATTATACTAATTTTCAACTAAAAATTTTAATTTGCCGTATTTTTATATTTATCAATTTTTAATTAATCAGCCAATTCAATAATCAAATCATCATCTTCAGTACTTTTCCTATATTTATAATTTCTAAAATATTGATTTTGTAAACTCTGCAACAAATTTTTTTCTTTTTCGTTTAATTCATCTTTTTTAAGCAGTTTATCAATTTGATTTTTAATTTCAGAACATAACATTCTTTAAAATATTAGCTAGTTAAATATTTCTTTCTAAAGCAACCATTTTTAGATTAGATACAGGTAAATTATTACTTAATAAGTTTTTAATATCTTTTTCAAGCATCAATAAATCATTGCAAGAGTAGATATCTAAAGCCAAATAATCATCTTCTATCCGATAATGAGCTGAAATATGGCTTTCTGCTAATAAATAGAAAATTGTAAATCATCAATTTGAAAAAATATGCTTTTGCCTTCTTAAAACTCTCAAATTAATTTGATTAACAATTTTATTAAATAATAATTCAATCAACTCAGAATTAATTTTCCCTTTCAATTTAATATCGTATATTAAATGATTCATCTTTTATCATTGAATAGCTGAAGCTATAATCAAACCTATAGCTATAAAAACAGCAGCTATAATAATTGCTAATGCTACATTTTCATCTTCTAATAATTCTTTTTTTAAACTCCAAGGAGTAAGTTTTTCTAATAAAATTATAAATAATACAAAAACCACCAAGCCAGTCACTATATATAACAAAGTTTCCAAATATACATTCCAATTCATCATATAACTTAGTTAAATTATAAATTACCCAAAATTTCTTTCTTTTTAGCTTCATAATCTTCCTTAGTAATTAAGCCTTTATCCAACAAATTTTTTAATTTCAATAATTTTTCTTCAACAGATTCTCAACTAGAATTTGACTGAACATTAGCTCACATATTTTGACCCATATTCATACCAACAAATGTTCAAACCATACCTCCAACTGCTCCTTCATTTTCTGCTGCTTTTTCCAAAGCATCCAATTGTCTAGTTGTTGCATAATTTTGCATAGCTTGAGAATCTACATCTCACATTTGGTTAATAGCTTGGGCATCTGCAGTTTTGCTAGCTATTTTTTGGATTAATTCCTCTGTATCTTCTGTAAAATTAGTATCTTCTATTCTAAAATCTGTTATTTCTAATCATAAATCACCTAAATTTTTATTTAATTTTTCCTTTATTTTATTTGCCAATTCTACTCTATTTGCATCTATTTCATTATATGATAGTTTTGCTTCTGCAAGTGTGTCTGTAATGTATTGTAACAATCTATCTACTATTAAATCTCTTATTTCATCCACAGTAACTTCTGACCTAGTTCAAATGTAATTTAACCAAAATTTTTCTAAATCTTTAATTTTAAAAGAAAAATTTCCAAAAGCTCTTAACTTTACTGGAAAATTATAAACTGGATCTATATACTTTACAGGATTTTTTGTTCCCCATTTTTGATTTGTTATTTCAGTAGTTTTTATAAAAAAAACCTCTGCTTTATCAGGACTTTCACCTCATCTTAAAATATTTTTAAATGCTGTAATAAAAGGTACATTATCTGTTTTTAAGTTCCATCTACCAGGTTCAGTTTGAATAGCCTCTATTTTCCCATTATGAACAAATATTGCAGCTTGCCCTGGTTCCACGATTAAAGTTGCATCATCTTTTATTTCATCAAAAGGTCTATCCCATTTTTTAACCAATAAATAACTTTCTGGATTTTCCCATCTAATTACATCTATAGCTTGTCAGCTAAAAAAGTTTAATAATCACATTTTTTTATGGTTAATAATAAAAGTTTAAGAAAAGTATAGCAATAGAAATAAAAATTTCAATAAAAGAAAAAAGAGCCAAACGGCTCCTAAAATTTACTTATTTATCCATTATACTTGACCCAGCCATTAATTTTGTTTCCATATTTTTAAATGAATTTCCTTCCAAAGATTCGTTTAAATATATCAATTTTGCATTATTTCTTGAACCAATTTTAGATAATGTTTCTATTCTAGAACTATCCAACAAGAAATTCAAAATAGCTTTAGCAGTAAGCTCTGGGTCAGCAGCTCTAATCATATCAATAGATTCTTTAAATCATTTTGCAATTTCCATTCTTTGTCAAGCCATACCTTGTCATAATAAAATTTGAGCTTCTTTATCAGCTTCTGCAGCCTTAACTTTTTTAATTTTTTCAGCTTCTGCTTCATTAAATGCAGCATTTTTCAATTTAGCAGTTTCTACCTCCTTATTCATTGCCCTCATAACATCTGGATCCAAATCAATATTTTGAACTTGAATAGAATCAATTCTATAACCAAATTGCTGTAATTTATTTCTTAAACTATTTTCGATTTCTTCTCAAATTTCCTGCCTTTTACCAAAAATTTCCTTATGAGTAAAATGGAAAATCATTCATCTTAATTGTTCATCAATTGTAGCTTTAATCAAAGTTTCAGGATTATCAATTTCATAAATAGATTTATAAATATTCCCATTTTGTGTATCATCACCATCATCTTCAACATAATAAACAACATTTAAGTCTACTTTTGCTGATACATTATCTGAAGTTACACCTTCAACTTCTACTGGAAAGTTTCTTTTCCATAAATATTGAGTTCTAGTCCACTCTATAACAGGGATAATCATATGAAAACCTTGCCTTAAAACTCACCTAAATTTACCTAATCTTTCAACTGCCATAACTGTATTAGGGCTAACAATTCTAATTGATAAAGCAGCCAAAATTAAATCTATAAGCAAAGCAACTGAAAAACCTGCTATACCCCATAGCACACTAAAAACTACCAAAATAAACACCATTAAACCAAACACAAAGTAAGTAACCATCCTATTAATTTTTAAAAAATAAATACAGTATTAAGTATAACTAAAAGAAATTAGAGGTCAATTTTTTTATCAATTTTCAAAAAAAAGATTGCCAACTAAGGTTGTAAATAACTTTAAAATTATCTAAATTTTCATTTTTTTTATTATTTTCAAAAGAAACTACTTTCACTATAATTTCCTTATCTAAAGCTAATCAATTAGAATGACTAAAAATAATATAAGCATATTTACTTTTTAAATAAGGTTCATAATAATGTTTAGTCCAATAAGTTTCTCAAGATAAAATTTTTTGCTGATTTTTTAAATCCTTAATATTTTGGTCTATTGTAAAATTTTGAACAAATAACTGAATTGAAAATGAGAAAATCAATATTCACAAAAATATAGCAATATATCTTAAAAATCTTCAAAAATTCTTAGCATTCAAAAAAGATTTTTTCATTAATAAGTTTTAAAGTTAAAACTAACTATCCTGCTCTTTTTGTTTCTTTTGTCTTCTTTGTGCTTTTCTTTTTTCTCTATTTTCAGATTCTAAAGTTCATAAATATCTTCTTCTTTCTATTTCATCATCAATACCTAAAATTTGTCTTAATCAGTGATGATCTTTTAATTTTTGTAAAACTTTTGATTCAATTTGTCTTACTCTTTCTCTTGTAATATTAAATTCTTTTCAAATTTCATCCAAAGTATATCTTCTTCAATCAATACCATATCTCATTTTTACAATTTTTCTTTCTCTATCATCTAGCATATCAAAAATTTTATCAAGATTTTCTCTTAACATTTTCTTTTCCAAGTTCTCATCTGGTTTTAATGTATTCTCATCCTCTATTAAATCTCAAATACTATTTTTTCCATCATCTCAAATTGGGCTATCCAATGACCCAGAACCTAAAATAACAGTTTTTATTTTTTTAACTTTTTTAACTGGCATATTAAGTTCTTTGGCAATTTCCTGGATTGTTGGTTCTCTATTGTTTCTTTGCAACAATGTTTGAACTGCTTTATTATAAGCTGAAATTTCATCAATAAGATGAACAGGAATTCTTACATTTTTTGTCATATCAGCAATAGCCTTAGTAATACTTTGCCTAATCCACCAAGTAGCATAAGTAGAAAACTTAAATTCTTTATCTGGATCAAATTTTTCAATTGCTTTAATTAATCATACATTTCATTCTTGAATTAAGTCAGGAAAAGATAATTTACTACCTAAAAACTTTTTAGCTATTGAAATTACCAGCCTTAAATTTGAAGCTACTAATTTTTGATAAGCCTGTTTATCTCATTCTTTAACTTTTTTTACAATCTCCTTTTCTTCTTCTGGAGTAAGTAATGGAATATCAGAAATATCATTAAAATAAAGCTTAACAAAATCCTTATAATTTACACCTTCAGTTTCATTAGAATTACTTTTTTGCCCAAAAAGAGAAATATTTCACAACTTTTTTTCTTCTTTTTTTTGGTTAGCTAAAGCCTCTTCAATAGAAATAACTTTTATACCTAATTTTTCACATAAATCATAAAATTTTTCAATATCTTCTACTTGTTCATCCAAATCATCTACATTTGCCAACAATTCATCTTCAGTTACATAACCTTTTTCCAAACCTTTATACAATAATTTTCTTAACAATGAAGGTAAATCATTTATATCCTCCTCTAATTGCTTTAATAAAGTTGATTTGTTTTTATTTTGAATTTTCTGAGTATTTTCAGTTTCCTGAGTCATTTCTAATTAAAAATTTAAACAAATAAAAAACCATTACTGCATATAATATATTTAAAAGAATTTTAAAAACAAGCAAATTAATAGTAAGTTCCTAGATAAGAAATAAAGTTATTTATTTTTTCCTTTGTAATTTTTTTATCCTTTAGAAAAGTTTTATATTCTTTTAAAAAAACTTCTTTTCAATATAAAGCAACTATTTTTCTAAAATAAGTTTTTAATTTTTGTTTCTGAGAAAAAGTAAGATTTAAGTTTTTTGTAAGATTTTCAAAGAAAACTTCATTTTCATCAACAGTTTTTACTAAAAAATTATAAATATGCTCCAGCATAGATTGATAATCAACATTTCCTTTAAGAAAATCCAAAGCTTTTACATAATCAAATTTTTCTAATTCAGAATCTGAAGTATCAATAGGAACTTTTAAAATCAATCTTGGAATATTGAATTTATCACATACAAACTCTATTCCATAAGATTCCATATCTAAACAAACATCTGATTCAAAATTTAATTTTTTAAATATTTTTTCTACATCAGAAGTTTTCATGGGCTTTTCTCCTGAAATAACTGTAACAAAATTAGCATACTCAAAAAAAGTAGGAACAATTAATTCTTTTAAGCTACAAAAATTAATTATATTTGCAATTTGATAAAGTTTCTGAGGATATTTTCCTCTAAATCAACAAACCCCAATATTTACTACAAAATCATAATTTTTAGATAATAATTTTTGAGTAAGTGAATAAATAACTGAGTAATTTCACATACCAGACAATAAAAAATCAACCTTCAAAGGAAGGTTTAATGTTTTAATTTTAGATTTTATAACTTTTAATTCTCATGAAGTAGCTCAAACTACTAGTAAGTTAAACATTATTTTCTTTCAACCTTCAAAGTTAAAGGAATTTTTTTTCAATCTAACACAAAGAAAAACTCATATTCCCCAAGTTTATTAGCTTTTTTAATTGGAAATTCTATTTGCCTATTTTCAGGTCTAAATCCATATTTTTCAACAAAAGCATTTTCAATATGTTTACTATCTACTTTTTCATATAAATGACCATCATCTGCAGCTGAGACTTTTAATATTAATCAGTTTTGTTTAATATCTTCCAAAGCTTTATTTATTTTTTCTTTTAATTGTTGTTTTTCTTGTTGAAGCTTTTGTTGTTTTTTTTCATATGCCTTTATAGTAGCCTTATCTGCAATTTTTGCTTTATTTGTTCTAAACAAAACATTTCTAGCATATGCATCAGAAACTTCTACAATATCTCCTTTATTTCATAGTTTAGCAACATTCTCTAAAAGCAAAACTTTTATTTTCATTTTTGAAAATTTTAAATTTTAAATTACATATTTTGAGTAAACATTTCTTTAATCTCTTTATCTTTAATCATTTCAGGAGTCCACATTGGTTCAAATACTAAGTCTACATTAACATTTGCTTGAGGATATTTTTCTGTAATAGAATTTTTAACCATTTCTAAAATCATATCTCCCATAGGACAAGCAGGAGAAGTTAAAGTCATTACAATATTTACATCATTATCTTTAACAGAAACATCATAAACTAACCCCATATTATAAATATCCAAAATTGGAATTTCTGGATCATAGACAGTTTTCAAAATATCAATTATATTTTCTTTATTCATCATAATTTTTAATCTAATTTTAAATAGTTCATCACTTCATCAAAAGAAGCATCAGCAGGCAAGATAACATCATAAACTTTTTCCCAAGATTTTCTTTCCTTATCTTTATCATGTTTTGGTAAAAAGAATCCTATTTTAAGAACTTTTTCAAAATCCATACCTTCCAACATTTCAGTATCATGCAAATTATCACCAAGCAATAAAACATTATTTTTACCCTTTATAATATCTGAGATTCTATTTAAATGATCTTTTAATCTTTTATTCATTCAATGAATTAAACTATTTTCATCAACACCAGTAAACTCTCCATTTTCATTAAAATTTAACTTATTAGAAATAATAACCACATTATCCAAAGGTAAATTAAATTTTTCAAAAGTCATTCTAATTGAATCTTCACCAAGTCCAGAAGAAGATAAAATAATTAGAGGAATTTTTTTATTATTCAATTCTTCTAAAAATTCTTTAAATCATTTTCTTACTTGAATCATTTCATGATTAACAGCTTTTTCTATGTCTTTTAATTTTAATTTCTTTTCTTTCAGTAGTTCATAATGCTTAGTCCACCATTCTTTCATCTTTTCAAACTTTTCTTCATTAGATAAGTTAGGATCAATTTCAAATTTTGAATAATAATTATAAAGTTCTTTTGCTCTTGCAGAATAATCCTCATCCAACAAACCATAATCTCTTAAAATTGAAATCAAAGAAGGCACAACAGTTCCTTCTATAAGTTTTTGTGTGATTGTTCCATCAAAATCTGCAACTACTAAATCAGGAGAAAATTTTTCAATTTTCATTGTAATTAAGCTTTAAGAAATAAAAATTTATTCTACATCATCTAAAATTTCATTTTCATCAGAAGAGGAATTAGCTGTTTTTTTTGAAATAATAGATCTTACATCTTCTTCTAATTGTTTCCTTAATACATCATTTTCTTTTAATTCATTTACCAAAGCTGCCTTACCTTGAAATTTTTTATCATAAACTGAATAAAAGGCACCGGCTCTTGTAATAAGTCATTTTTCCATAGCAATATTTACCAAATCTTCTAGTTTATCAATACCTTGATTAAATCTAATAACAATTTCACAAGATTTAAATGGAGGAGCTATTTTATTTTTAACAACTTTAACTTTTGCTTTATAACCTACTTGTTCCTTTGATTCTTCAATTTTTTCACCTCTTCTAATCTCTATCCTTTGAGTAGCAAAAAATTTTAAAGCATTACCACCAGTAGTAGTTTCAGGGTTTCCAAACATAACTCCAATTTTCATTCTAATTTGATTTATAAAAATTATCATTGTTCAAGTTTTTGCTGCAATAGATGTAAGTTTCCTTAAACCTTTTGACATCATTCTAGCTTGCAATCACATTTGTTGATCTGACATATCACCTTCTACTTCTGCTTTTGGTGTTAAAGCAGCAACTGAATCAACTACAATAAGTTTAACTGCTCAAGTAGCTGCAAGCTTTTCTGCTATTTCCAAAGCTTGTTCACCATAATCAGGTTGTGCTAAAACTAAATTATTAATATCTACTCCCAATTTTTGGGCATAAGCTGGGTCCAAAGCATGCTCTGCATCTATAAAAGCTGCATTTTCTCAAGCTTTTTGAACTTCTGCAATAGCATGCAAAGCTAATGTTGTTTTACCAGAACTTTCAGGACCATAAATTTCAATAATTCTTCATTCTGGATATCCTCAACCTAAAATATCATCAAGCATATATGAACCTGTATGATAAGTTTTTACAATACTATGAACAGTATTATCTCATAATTTCATAATAGAACCTTTTCCAAATTGTTTTTCAATAGCTTTTAAAGCTTCATCTAGAATTGAATTTTTATCTGTCATTTAATTATTTTAAATAGCTAAATTTTACATTTAATTGATAAAGAAAATTTATAGTTTTTCAAATTAAAAAATAAAAAACACTATAATCTAAATCAAACTTTAGTAACATCTTCTTTCTCCTCTTGAGTAATTTCTAAAGCTATAGAAATTTCATTATCAGTAAGTTTTTTAACATCTTTTGATAAAACATACATCAATGCATTATTAAATAAGTTAAACAAAGCACGATAAGAAAAACCTTCAGTTTGGCTTACTAAATTTTTAACATCTATATTAACTAACATATTTTTTTCTTTTATCCTGTTAATCATATAATCAATATAGTCTTTTCTTTCATTAGATTTTGGTAATTCGTATTTTAAGAAAAATGAAAATCTCTCCTTTAAAGCTTTATCAATATAATTCAAAAAATTAGTTCATAGGATTATAAATCAATTTTTTAAATTTTCGTTATTTGAAAATCATTCTAACTCTTGTAAAGCAATAGACCTTACCCCATCCATTAAATCATTATTAGTTCCATCTCTTTTTCAGAAAAAACCATCTGCTTCATCTATAAACAATATAGCAGGTCTGTCTTTTAAAACTTTGTAATATTCTTCAAACATTTGCTTAATTTTTCTTTCAGATTCTCATACATACATATCCAAAATAGAAGAAACATCTACTGTATAAACTGGAAAGCCTGTATCCTTTGCTATAAATTTAACTGTTTCTGTTTTTCAAGTCCCTGGAGGTCAATAAAATATTGCTCATCTAGGAGCCTTAAATAAAGTATTTAAAAACTCTTCCCTATTTTTTAAATAACCCAATAACATATTTAATTTTGCTTGAGTAGTCTCAGGTAGAAACAACTTATCAGCTACATCTGTAGGAGAAACCTCAGTAATAATTTCAAATTTAGAACTACTATAATAATTATCACTAGCTTTAACATCAAAATCTCTATTATTATCTTCTTTTTCTTTCAACTCCTCTATTTTTTCATTAAAATCAACAATCTCAACACTTTTAGGATATTTCAATTTAGTAATATAATCTATAGCTTTGTCTATAGCATTTTCAAAATCTCATTCATTTATCAAATTTTTTATACCTTCATATATTTTTTCATTTGTTGAAATTTGTAAAATACTTTTTAGTCATTTTAACATATCTTCTGAAACAGGTTTATCTTTAATTAAAGTTTTATAAGCAGACAATACATTTAATAACCACTTTTTCATATAATTCAAATCAGCATATTTAGCAAATTTAGTTGCAAAATCTTCTAGATATATTAATGAGTTAGATAAATAATCTATAGCTCAATCATCATCAAGTTCTGAATTTGGCTCAGTATAAAACTTAACTTTAAATCTTATTTTATCATCTCTAGCTATACTATTTTTTGTTATAGTTAGATATAAATTTAACTCAGGATATTTTCAAATTAAATATAAATTCTCTCATACCCACGAATAATTACTAGCTAAAATACTCTCTAAAACAGCTTTTACATTAAAATCTTCTATATCATAAGTAAAGTCAACCTCAAACCCTACATAATCTTTTCATTTTAAATCCTCCATATCTTCATCCAAGCTAGGCATATATATATCTAAGCTCATAGACTCAATTAATGTAGATTTAGTTAATTCTTTTCTAGAAATTATTCTAAGAGACGGTTTAGTTTCTATTTGATGTGTTAATCTAGTATGAGATTTAAACTTCCATTTCACATATAAATCATCAAAATCACCATTTAAAAAATAATCCACAATCAAACTATTATCCAATGGCTTAACAATAAAAGTTAAATAATCAGAAAATTTATACACAAAATTATCTAACCTATTTATTATATCTTTCATTTGTTCATTAAATTGATTCTGATTTTTATAATCAGGCAACAATACAAATTTATAAAGCAAATCAAACAAAACCTCCTGTAATGGAAAAAATGATGGATAAGCCAATATATCAAGCAATTTTTCTTCAAAAGAATTCCCATTTACTTCAAAATAACTACTTCCTTGAATAATATTGCAGTAATAATGAATTTTTGTCCGTAAAGAATCAGTTTCTAATTTATTCAAATTTTTTACATAATTGCTTACAAATCTTTCTAATGGTTTTTTTAATTTTGAATTATGCTTTTCTATAGTTTCTTGAACAATCTCTAATGAGTCTTTCTGTTCTTTCTCGGCTTCTTTGATTATTTTTTTAATTGAGAAAACCTATTTAACTCCTTATTATCTATTCTCTTTCACAAATTCATTACACATTATTTAAAACTAAAACTTATTTAAAGTAAAATTTATATCCAGAAAGTCAAGTAGAAATTATAAAGCAATAAATTGACTTTAATGTTAAATATTATATACTAGTACAGATTTAAAAATAATTTTTCATATAATGCTAAAGCTATTTTACTTTATACTAGTATTAGCTATACTAAGTTCGATAATTTACAAAAGCCATTATCACAAACACATAATAGACCCAAAAGCTGGAAATTATTTAATTTTAAAACATTAAAATGTTCTTTCTAATTACATTAATAGTTGCCTGATGTTCCATTATTTATGAAATTCTATTATCAACATTATCTAGTTACTTAATTTGAAATTCAATTTTACAATTTTCCCTTACAATAGGCTTTTTTTTATTTTGATTATGAATTGGTTCAAATTTATCAAAATATATTAAAAAAAGTTTAGATACCTTTATAAATATTGAAGTCTTACTTTGAATATTAGGCTGATTATCAGTTATTATTATAAAGTTAGCTTATATAAATTTAGCTGATTATGATATAATCTTTAACTTATTCTACCTACTTTTCGTAATCACAATTTGACTTTTAACCTGATTCGAAATTCCTCTAATTAGTGATATTATTTCAAAAATAACTCAAAATAAAGATATTAAAAACATAATTTGAGATGTATTTTCATATGACTATATTTGAGCTTTAATAGCTACTTTGGCCTTCCCATTTCTTTTTTTACCTTACTTTTGACTAACCTATAGTGCTATAATAGTTGGACTATTAAATTTAATTGCAGCTTTGTTATTCTTAGTTCACAAACCAATAAAAGAAATTTTTATTAAAGAAAAAAAATACACAAAAAGCTTAATCAAAATATTTATTTGAATTGTTATTTTATTTTGATGATTTATTTTTTCAGCATCAAAATTTGAAAATATTTGGGACCATTTTTTTTATAGGGAACCTATTTTACTAAAAACTCATTCACCATACCAACAAATAGTAATAACAAAAAGATGAAATGACATAAGATTATTACTTGACTGACATTTACAATTTTTATCTTTAGATGAGCATAGATATCATAATAGTTTGTATTCTCAAGCTAAAAATTATTTAACTACATTAAATTGACCGAAAAATATTTTAATTTTAGGATGAGGAGATGGTTTACTTGCTAGAAACATAATAAAAAGCTTATCAGGTCAAAATTTTAAAATAACACTAGTTGATCTGGACCCAAAAATTACCAATTTAGCTAAAACTTTTCCTATATTAGTTAAATTAAATAAAAATAGTCTTAATAATCCCAACTTAAAAGTAATCAACCAAGATGCATTTAAATTTCTGCTTAAAACTAACACAAAATATAATGTTATAATAGCAGACTTCCCAGACCCTAGAAATATAGAACTTGCAAAGTTATATTCAAAAGAATTTTACTTGCTTGTTAAAAAACACTTAAAACCATGATGAATTTTTACAACTCAAGCAGGAAATGCTTTTTTTACAAAAGAAAGTTTTTGGTGTATATATAAAACAATTAAATCCATTTGAGAAAATCCATTTGCATATCATAGCTACATACCTTCATTTTGAGATTGGTGATTTATAGGATTTAAAAAATGAGGAAAAATAAGCCAACTTACTTGAACTTACATACTAACAAATTTTGATAAAGATTACAAAGTAAACTTAAATAAAATTAAAGAAAATACCTTAGATAATGAAATTATAGTAAATTATTATATAAAATGACGGAAAAGATTCACAGAATAACTGGATTTTAATAATTTTTTTCATATACTTGCTTAAATTTTAAACTTTTAAGATAAAAAATGACAGAAAACACAGATATTAAATTAACTCCAGAACTAGAAGAAATGGTTAAATTTATACAAGATATTATACCTCAAGAAGACTGAAAAAAACCAACAAAAGAAGAAACTCTTAAAATGGTATTAGCTACATTTATAGCCCTTATAACAGAAGAACATAATCATAACGATGAAGATGAAAATCAAGACCACAATTGCTGATGTGGCCATTGTCATCACTAAGTAGTAATTATCCCAGCAAAAGCTGGGTTTTTATTTTCTCTGGATTTTTTGTAAACAATTAATATAGTAAAAAAGCTATTTAGCAATACACAAATTAAGATGAAACCTAAAAGAATATTACTAAAGCTTTCTTGAGAGGCCTTAGCTGATAAACAAGGTTATTGAATAGATGTTGAATTCTTAGATAAATTAGCAAAAAAAATAGTTTATTTAAGCAAATATGCAAATATTCAAGTAATAATTGTAATTTGAGGATGAAATATATTTAGATGAGTAGCTGGTGCTGCAAAATGATTAGATAGAGGAACTGCAGATTATATGGGAATGTTAGCAACAATTATGAATTGAATAGCTCTTGGAGATGCTATTGAAAAAAATTGAAATGAAGTAAGAGTTATGTCTGCTTTAGAAATTCCAAGAGTTGCAGAAACTTTTATTAGAAGAAGAGCTTTAAAACACTTAAATAAACAAAGAGTTGTAATTTGTGTTGCTTGAACAGGAAATCCATATTTTACTACTGATTCAGCAGCAGTATTAAGAGCATTAGAGTTAAATTGTGATTTTATGGTTAAATGAACAAAAGTTGACTGAGTTTACAATAAAGACCCTCAAAAACACTCTGATGCTACAAAATATGAAATTTTAAAAATAGATGAAGCACTCCAAAAAGGTTTAAGAATTATGGATCAAAGTGCTATAGCATTAGCTAAAGATGAAGGTCTTGATATATATGTAACAAAAATTGATAATATTGATAAAATTGGAACAGCTGATTTTTCTTGAACTAAAATTATTGCTAAATAATTTTTATAATTTGAAAGCTTAAATATGCAAAATATTGATATAAGTTTATGAGCTTGAATGCTCATAGCTTTGCTAGTCATGAGTATTATACTATGAGGATTACTATGAAAATTAATTTATGATTATATTTTAGAAAAAAAACAAAAAGATATACAAACATTAAGAGAAAATGCCAACCAACAAGCAAATGAAATATTAAAACAAGCTAGAGAACAAGCTAATTCAATAATAGAAAAAGCTGAGAATCAAGCAAGTAGCATTATAAAAAATATTGAAAATAAAGAAAAAGAACTAATAGAAAAGGAAAATAAACTACTTCAAAAAGAAAATGAATTATGAAAACTTATAGAGGAAGAAAAACATAAATTATTTGAAATATCTGGTTTATCTCCTGAACAAGCAAAAAAAGAAGTATTTAATAAAATTCAAAAAGAATATGAAAATGATTTAGTTTGACTAATTGAAAAAACAAAACTAACCTATCAAGAACAAGCAAAAAAAGAAGCTTCAAATATAATAGCAAAAACAATATATCGTGTAGCTACTGAATGAACAAATAAATTCCTAGTAGAAACTATCCAATTACCATCAGAAGATTTTAAATGAAGAATCATAGGAAGAGAATGAAGAAATATTCAATTTTTTGAAAAATTAACTGGAGTAAATATAACAATGGATGACACTCCAGAAATTGCAAAAATATCAGCATTTGACCCTGAAAAAAGATTTATAGCCAAAATTACTTTAGAAAAACTAATTAAAGATTGAAGAATAAACCCAGTATATATTGAAAAATACTACAAAGAAACACTAGCAGAACTTCCAGAAATATTAAAAGAAATATGAAAAGAAACTCTATTAGAACTATGAATCCCTATGTTACATCCAGATATACTAACTTATATAGGAAAATTTGAACTAAGGTATTCGTATTGACAAAATTTATTAGAACACAGCAAAGAAGTAGCAAGAATAGCAGAATTACTAGCAAATGAGCTATGATATGATTGATTGTTAGCTAAAAAAGCAGGCTTACTACATGATATTTGAAAAATTGATGTTACTTCCTGAGAATCTCATGCAAAAATTGGTGCAGATATATTAAGAAAATATAATTTTTCAGAAGAAGTAATAAACTCTGCTGAATCACACCACTTTGAAGTTCAACCTTCATCACCTATAAGTTGGATAGTAGCAGCTGCAGATGCTATATCTGCTTGAAGAGAATGAGCAAGACACAACAATACTCAACAATATATAGAAAGAATTAAGTCATTAGAAAATTTAGTAACAAGTATAGAATGAGTAAAAAAAGCTTATATTATGCAAGCTTGAAGAGAAATTTGGGCTTTTATAGATGAAGATTTAATATCAGACTTAGAAGTGAATAAAATAAATAAACAAATAAAACACAAAATTGAAGAAAATCTAGACTATCCAGGTATAATCAAGATAGTTTCAATAAGAGAAAACATTGTTACTAGCTATATTAGCTAGTATTTTTTTTTCTAAAAATTAATATCAATAAACCAATTATAAATAAAAATATCATGAAATACTGACTTTTACTTAAACCACCCCATAAAATATAATTATCTGGATGCCACCTTATAAACTCTAAAATAAATCTAACTATAGCATAATATACGATAAAAATTCAAGTAAGTAATCAAGTATTTTTTAAGATATTTTTTTTCCAAACTAAATATTGAAAAATTAAAAATATTAACCAACCTTCAAAAAATGACTCTAATAATTGATTAGCAATATGATATTCAGGCAATCAAAATTTATAACACAAAAAAGTTCCAATTAAAAATACTGGACAAATTTTTCAAAAAAGTTCTCAATTAATAAAATTTCAAATTCTTCCTAAACCAAGTCAGAAAGGCAAAAAACTAACTATCAAATCAGTTATAGATAAATAATTTATTTTATATTTTCTAGATAACAGCCATAAAGCTAAAGCAACTCATATAAATGCTCAAACAAATGCCATTCAACCTTCCCACACATAAAAAACTTTAATAGGATTATGTAAAAAATAATTGAAATTATAAAAAAAAACATAACCTAACCTACCCCCAAATAAAACTCACAATATAGTATAAAATAGCAAATCATCAACAAAATTCTCATCTACTTTCAACCATTTATTGTATTTAATAACAAGTTTTACATAAAAATAACCAAGCAAAAAACTAACTGCATAAAAAATACCATACCAATGAACAGCTAAAGGTCAAATATGAAAAGCTATCATTTTTTATAAAAATTTAATAACCAATAAAAAAATATAAAACCTATTGAACCTGCTAAAATACAATAAAGTAACTTTACATCTATTCCAAAAATAAAATGCTTTTGATAATATTGAAAATGAAAAATCCACCAAAAACCTAAAAATAATAATGGATATAAAAATATGGTAATACCTGGTTTTTTAAAAACAGCATGCAATATTTTACCCAATAAATACAAAACAAGTCCCAATAAAGAAACAAAAATTCAAACAGGCCAAAATTTTAAATTAGGATAAGGAATGTTTGTAAAATTAGTTAAAGCAGATACTCAAAATACAGAATGTGTAATTTTTCAAAAAAATACATCACCTAACAATAAAAATGGTCATAAAACCACCAAAGATAAAGCCAACGAATAAAAAAATACATCAAACCACTTTTTTCTTTCTTGAGAATATTTTATTTTAGATAAAAAAATAATCAGTGCTAATAAAAACCCAAAACTAACTCAAATAAAAGAAAATCTATAATTATCTGGAGATAACAAGAAAAACAAATCAGCAGGAAGAAATAAATGATAAGTTAAAACATTGTAAAAATATCTACCTAACAAATAAGGCAAAATTATAAATAAAGATAAATAAGAAAAAAATAAAGAAAACCTTAAATTAACTTTTTTAGAATATCTATAAACTCAATAAATAAATACCAATGTAGCTAAAATAATTCCTACTCACTGAAAATATAATTTTAAGCCTCATACCTCAATAAATGGAAACATACCTTATACTAAATAAAATAAAACTATTTACAAAAATCAGAAATTGTCTTTTGAATAGAAAATACATACAAATTATACTGGGTGTAGTTATTTATAAATGATTGTAATGAGAGATTATTTGTATCCATTAAAAAGTTTTTAAAAGTTTGAATCTTATAAAGCAATTTTGAAAGATTTTTTTGCTTATTTTTATTATTAGTATTTTCTAAACATTGTTTTACTTTTATTTCATAAGAAACTAGTTTTTCTATCATTTCTTTCCTTTTTGCAATATAATTATCATTAACCTTCTCACTAAACACTCATCATATTTTCCAAGCTAAATTTTGAAAGGTATTAATCCATAAAGAAATTGAAGAATTCAAAAATTTTTTCTCTACTGGATTTTTTTGAACATAAGAATAAGTGAATCAAATAAGCAATACACCTACAACAAATTGAATTAATATCCATTTAAGACTTTTTGTATTTTCAACAAAAGTAATTTCTCATTTATTATTTTCTTTTTTTATCTCTTTATTCATTTTTAATAAACTATTATCTAAAGCTGAATTGTTATCCAAGAAGGAAATTAATTCTTTTTGAATGTTTTTCTTAATATATGGTTGATTAGGCTCTGATTCTACTGAAAAATTAACACTAGAATCATTAATAACTTCTATATCTTTCTTACAAAAGATAACCTTATTATCATTTTTTTCAATGTGTTTTTTTTCTTTCAAAAGTTGATTGATAAAATTTTCTATGTAATTCATTTTTTCAACTTAAAATTAAATAATTTATCAATATCTTTTTGTAAAAGTTCATAAATTTTCTGTTTTGAACCAAACTTATCATATGTTAAATCCTTTTTTAAGCTTACATAAATTTTTTTATAAACTCAATCAATTTGTTTATTAATTAAATTTTTCTTATAAATTATATCATAAAAAGCTCTTCTTACAATATTTCTATAAACTGCCTTTTTATGGAATTTACTACTTACTCAAATTCAAAATTTATTAAACTTTTTATCTGGATATTGATCAATAAAATTTATATTTAAGATTTTGCCTCTCAAAAAAAATTTATTTTTAGTAAAAATAATATACTTAATTTCTCTATTATTGAGTCTATACTGTTTCTTTATATTCATTACTTAATGTTTCAAGTAAAACTTTTTTATAGTCATCATTATAATGATTAAGTAAATTTTCCTCTTTTTGTTTTAAATCTGTTTTAGTATAATAATGAATTAATACTATTTTATTTTCATTTTCATTGATAGCTAAAATCAATCTATGACCTGAATTTTTAACATTCTTATTTTGTCATAACACTATTGGAGGATATGCTTTATATAAAAACCATTTATTAGGCAACTCACTTATTTTATAAACTCAATGTTTTTTTAAAAAATATTCAAAAGAAAAATATTTAGTAAAAGTAGTTAATAACTCATCTATATTTACTCATTTAACATTTTTATATACCTGTTTCAAAAGATTTTTAAATTTATCTGAAACAACCACAGTATACTTTGCTTCATAAATCTGTTTTTCTACAATCCGATATTCTTTTCCTTTTAATGTTAAGAAGTCTCATTTTAGATTTTTACAACTCATAACACATTAATTAATTTTAAACTACTTTCTATCAAACAATTTATCAATATCCTCTTTTTTTAGTTTAATTACTGATGGTCTTCCATGCTGACATACAAAAAATCAATTTATATATTTTTCACCATCTTGTATAAGTTGCTTCATTTCTTCAAAAGATAACTTATGATTAGCTTTTATAGCAGCTTTACAAGATTTTGTAGCTAAAACTTGTTCTAGTACTTTATTAATTGAAATATCCTCAATTTCTGAATTTAGCAAAGAATTTACTAATCCAGCAATATCAATTTTATATTTTTCTAACACTTTTGGAACTGAATACAATATAACTTTATTTTCACCAAATTTACTTATATCAAATCATATTTGATTTAATTTATTTAATTTTTCAGAAACATCTCATTTAATTTCAAATGTCATAGGAACAGACAATAAAACAATATCTTCTGAATTATACTCTAACCTCATTTTTTCAAATATAATTCTTTCTGCTACCGCATGCTGATCTATAATATAAAAATCCTCCCCTTTAGTAAACAAAATATAAGAGTCAAATATTTGTCATATTACATTTATATCTAATCAATTAGATACTTGTTTATTGGTATTATCCAATATATTTGTAGAAAAATTTAAATCAAGTGCTTTATCAAAAGTATTATTAGCTGTTTTATTTTGAGATTTTAAAAAGTTTTTTGAAGTAACCTTATCTAAAGGTACATAACTTGCCTTTTCTTCAATTCATTTATCAGATTCCAACTTACTTTTTAGTACATTAAAAACTATATTATAAATATTTCAAGGATCAGAAAACTTTACTTCTTCTTTTCTTGGATGTACATTAACATCAACCAATTCAGGTTTTATATCCAAAAACAAAATAACAAAAGGATACATACCAGGCTCTATCCATCTAGAATAAGCTTGCATAATAGCTTTCTGGATAATTTTATCTTTTATAACTCTTCAGTTCACAAAGATTTTTATCATTGAAGAATTAAATTTTAGAATGCTTTTTCCCATAAAACCATATAAACTTATTTGATCATTTTTAAATTCAAAATTCAAATAATTTTCAGCCCAATTTTTAGGGAATATTTGCTGAAGTCTACTAAACAAGCTATCAGTTTTTTCATATGAAAAAATTTCTTTTCAATTATGAATCAATTTAAAAGTTTTATCAAAATACTTAATAGAATAATTTGTAAGTAAATCTTGAATATATTTAAACTCTGTCTGTTCAGATTTTAAAAACTTTCTCCTTACAGGTAAATTATAAAATAAATTTTCAACATAAACTTGAGTTCAATGAGAAATATTTACATTAACTGGAGAAATATCTATTTTATTATCTAATTTTTCTAATTTCCAACCTATATCAGATTCAGAAACTTTAGAAATTATTTTAAAATGAGAAACAGATGAAATACTAGATAAAGCCTCTCATCTAAATCAGAAAGTATATAAATTATATAAATCATCAATTTTAGAAATTTTACTAGTAGCAAATTCTTGAATAGTTAAGGGCAAATCTTCTTTAGAAATACCTTGTCCATTATCTTTTACTACAATTAAACTTCTTCATCATTTGGAAACATCAACTACTATTTCATTTGCTTGAGCATCTAAAGAATTTTCTACCAATTCCTTAACTACTGAATAAGGCCTTTCAACTACTTCCCCTGCAGCTAATACATTTATTAAATTTTTAGGTAACTTTTTAATAAGCATTTTAATTACATTTATCTAAATATAACCTTCCCACATTTAAATTAAGCTTAAAACATCTTTTCATATCTCAATTTACATCAGAAAATTCTAATTTTACCTCTCCTGTAGAAAAAATCCCATCACTTACAAGTAAATTAGCTCAAATTTTATAAGAATTAAAATATATAATTCAACTTCAATAATAAGATCAATTATAATTTATACCTCAAGATAAAACTAAATAAGATAAATTTTTAATTTTAAGAGGTAAAAAAGTATTACCTCAAGTAGCTCACATTATAATTAAATATTTCTTGCCAGAGAATAATTTAACTCATAATTTTGATAATAAATCATTTTTATACAAAGGCTGAGATAAAGATTGATTTTGTGTTTCTAAAAAAACATTTTCTATTATTTGAGTATCATTTTGAATATTTAACTTATGTACATAAGACCAACTTAAAAATCATATAGATAAAAATAAAATACCTATAACTAAAATTACAATCATTAACTCTATTAAAGTAAAAGCCTTTTTTATCATCTTACTTGAAGAGAATTTAAAACAGAGATAATTACTGAGAAAATACTTATTGCAACAAAACCTATAATAGCACCTACAAACACAATTAAAATTGGCTCAATAATTTTTGACAAATTATCAACTATCTTATTAAACTCTTCTTCATAAAGTCAAATTGCATTTTTAGCAGCCTGCTGTAAATTAGCAGTTTCTTCTCAAACTTTTAATAACACAACAACATCAGAAGGTAAAATATTAGTATATTTTCTCATTACAGGGATAAAACTTTCTCCTTTATTTAAATTTTGCAAAATTTCATCACACATTTGCTTATAATAAGGATTTGGCATAACTGATTGTAAATACAAAAATACCTTTGTAATAGGCAAACCTGAATAAATCAACAAAGAAAAATATCTTAAAAAATAAACAACATAATAAAGTTTAAAAATATTTCAGATAATTGGAATTTTTAGCAATAATTTAGATAAAAACATTTGTCATTCTTCTGTAGACAAAAACAATCAAATAATAATAAAAAACACTATCAAAAGTAAGAAAAAGGGTTGTCCATAATTATTAATAAAATTATTAATAGAAAATAAAATCTTTGTACTTTCAGGTAAACTAGCCCCAGGAAAAGATGAAACTATGTTTAAAAAACCAGGTAATATAAGTTTAAAAATTATAACCAAGGATAAAATAATAATAAAAACCAAAATAGCAGGATAAATCATAGCAGTTATATATTTCATCTTTATCATATACAAATTTTCATATTCATCAGCTAATTGTTTAAGAACTTTTGGCAATTCTCAAATTGCTTCTCAGGAAGCTATAATTTTAGCATCTCATTCTGTAAAATAATCACTTAAAGCTACAACTGCTCTTGAAAAAGTTTCTCATCTTTTAATTAAAACAAATAATTCATCACAAATCTTTTTTACTACCTCTTTTTCAGTATTAGTTTTAATAGTTTCTAAAGCTACAGGAATAGAAACTCATCAATTTAACAAATAAGATAACTCCTTTAAAAAGAATATTTTATCTTTAAGTGAAAATTTTCCTAACATAGTAATTAATAAACTTATAAATTTATTTTATAAAATATACTTTTGCTTGAACCAATAGATCTTGAAAAGAATTGTTTACAACATCAAATTTAGAGATATTTTGAATAGAATAATAAATATTATTTCTAGCATACAATTTGTTTTGAAGATTAGAGAAAAGATTTAAAAACATTGAGTAATTTACTTTTGTTTTAAAACTAATATTTACAGAATACAATCTAAGTTGTTTATTTTCCAATTTAGGTAACCCAAAAGACAATAAATCAACATATTGTTCTAAATCATCTGAAAAAATATTTTTATCCAAAGAATACAAAATCTGTGTTTGAGGGAAAAACTCTTTTGAATTTTTCTGTTTCAAAACACCCATTCATAAAGCAATTTTTATAATATCTTGGTCTGAGAAATTTTTAATATATGGCTTATTATATCATTTATTGTATAAACAATCTTTTAGTGAGTTAGCTACTTTTGTACCACTTAATGCATAGTCTTTCAAAGCATAATAAAAATAACACTCATTATATGCTTTTATAAAAGCTTGTTTATTTTTTATAATATCCTGAATCTTTTGAGAAAAAAACTTTATATTTGCTTTTGTTTCATTCAATTTTGCTATTTTTATTTCCTTTTGTTCAAAAGTTTTAGATAAACTATCATAATGTTGCTTAACTTCTACAAACCATCCATATATAAAGTACAAAACTACGAAAGCTATCAATGCTCACAATTGAACATACTTAATCTTCTTTTTCCATGAGATTTGTTTGATATTTTCTTGCATTTTAATTTTTAACAAAAATAAATTTATTTTGTATCAATATTAACTTTTACATTTATACCACTTGGTACTTTTCTAAAGTTATTTATTTTTATTAATTTAACAAAATCCCTTTTAGATAATAAATCCACTAATCCACCTGACATATAAATAGTATTATAAGTTGGTAAAGTAGTATCTATATTAATTTGATTAGGATTTACCTCAAAGATAAATCTAGTTATATTGTATCAAGCTAAATCCTTAAGAAGTAAATTCTTTACTTGATTTAAATATTTATACAAAGCAACATAATTAATATGCTTATCCTTACTATAAATATTTTCACCAAATAAGTAAATTGTATAGCTAGAATTATTTTTTAACTGAGAAATACTATCTTCAAGCTTATTAATTGATAATATATCTTTATTAATCTTTTTTTCTAAAAAGTATGAAGAAACCTTAAAGTAAACTATCCCCAATGTAAAACATATTATCAAAAAAATTAGAAAGTATAGTAATTTCTTATATAAATTGTACTGACTTTGTAAAAGCATCTTAAGTTTGTTTAATAAATTAAATCAATTAAATAATAACAAATATTAAAATTATGTCAAATTTCATATAAAAAAACTAGCCCATAAAAGGCTAGCCTTAAAATCAAAACATATAAATTAATTATTTTTTACTAAACTCTTCCTTAACATGGTCAAAGAAATGATTTACTAAGTCAGTAATATTTTTAAAATTTTCTCTTTTATAAATTACCACTGATGAACCTATTTTAAAGTTAAAATTTCAATCATACAAACCTTTTGAATTTTTCTTAATTGTAATATTTAAATGAGCTTGAGGATTTTCTGGGTCAACTTTTTTTTGTAAATATTTATCTAATTTTTGTTTAAATCATTTTTCCAATAACTTAAACAAATCTTCTACTAAAGCTTCTGATAAGCCATCAAATTTATAATTAATATTAATTACAACATTTCCTACTTGTAATTGATTCATTGTTAATAATTTACAATCTAAAGTTCAGCAAGTATACAAAGATTTTAAAACTAATCAAGAAAAAATAAAAAAATCCAAGCAATTGCTTGGACAAGTAGGATATTATTTTTCCAGTGGAATAGTTTCAGGAATTTTACAAGTAGTTTCCTTACATTCAATTACATCATACAAGAAAATAGGAATAACTACCAAAGTTAATACTGCAGATACTGATAATCACCAAACAATAGACCAACCTAAACCTCCCCAAACTGGGTCTCATAAAATTGTCAAAGAACCTAAAACTGTTGTTAAGGAAGTTATTATAATAGCTCTCATTCTTGTAGATCAAGCTCTTATAAGAGCTATAGTTTTATCATATCACTTAGATAACAAGTTATTTACATATTCTATTAAAATAATAGCATTTCAAACCACGATTCAAGCTAAAGCAATAACACCTATCATACTCGGAGCAGTAAATATTTCTCCTTTTAAAATATACAACAAACTAAATCCTGGTATAATACCAAATAAACCTAACAAGAAAGTTAACATTATAACTCCAGCAATTTTAAATCCTTTAAACTGAGCTACCATCAAAAAGTAAATAAACATTAAGGCCATTATCATAGCAATACCCAAATCTCTGAATGTATCCAAAGATAACTTTCTTTCTCAACCCCAAGCTATTTTATATTGTTCACCAGTATTTTTATCCTTTATAACAACTTCATAAGGATTAAATTTTACAACTTTAAATTTACCTTCCCAGAAACTATCCTTTATCATAGCCAAAGTTAAATGCAATGCTGCATAAAATACAGAATTATTTCACATTTCTCAATAAATATAAACACTTTTATATTTATCTTCAGTATAAATAGTATGTTCAGTAGATTCAGGAACAATTTTAGCAAATTGCTTTAAATAGATTTGTACTCATTTTTTATTCATAAAGCTTATTTTGTTGAAAATATCTGGATTATATTTCTGATCTGTCCTAACAGTTAAATAAATATTAATTGGCTCTCTTGTATGTTGATTATGAATTAAACTTACATTAGCTCATTTAAAAATATTATAAATTGTATAAGCTACTTGCTGAGCAGATAAACCATAAGAACTTAAAAGTTGATGATCTAACTCAATCTTATAATTAGTTTTATAGGTATCTTTAGTAGTATAAACATCAACCACATCATCTTTTTCTAAAATAGGTTTAATTTTAGTTTTTAACCAAGTAGCTAAATCTTCTAAATCTTTATAATTTACTTGTCTATCTCACTGAACTTTTAACATAAAAGTAGCTCTTACAGGAGGTCCTGGAGGGTCTTCTAACACTCTAACTTTTGCATTAGGAAATTTTTTCCAAAATAAATTTTCAAAAATATGCCTAAAATCCAATGTAAAATCAATACTAGATAAATTTCTCTTTGACTTATCAATTAAATTAACTCTAGTAGTAATTTGATATGGCTGATTTCTAAATGATACTCACCTAAAAGCATTAGAAAAATCTATAACAGGTGCAATTCCTACTGCAAAATCTACATTTTTAATAATACAAAACTTCTTATAATATTCCCCAGTTAAACCTAAATATTCAGGATGGCAATTTTTATAATTAAAGTTTGAGAAAATTTCATTTGCATACTTTGCTGCTTGCTGAGATTGTTTTACAGACCAGTATCTAGGTCAATCAATCCATATATAAATTTGATTTTTATTATCTTTTGGAAGCATACCCATTTTAAAAATTCAGATTGCTGGAGGAATTACAACTACTGCTAACAAAGAAAACCAAAAAGCAATTTTAAATAACTTTCTTCTAGATTTATTTCTTTCTCACAAAAACTTACTAAGAAAGTGTTCATAAATTTTTTGTATTTTTCATCATCCACTATTTTGAGAATCTTTATATTTTGGTGGATTATCCTTATAAAAATAATATGCAAAAAATGGATTAATACTAAATGCTATTAACAACGATACAAGCAAAGAAATAACAACATATTTTGGTACTCAACCCATATATTCACCCATCATACCAGTCACAAAAAACATTGCAATCAATGACAACACTCTAGTAATTGTAGCCAGTACCACACCTACTCAAACTTCATCAACAGCATCTAATACAGCCTCTTTAACAGTTGGAGCTCTTTCATCAGAATCAGGATTATTGGATAATTCTTTAATTTTTTGACTTCTTAGTTGTAAATGCCTTGCAATATTTTCAATAACTACAGTAGAATTATCTACTAACATTCACAAAGCTAAAACCAAAGCAAACAATACAATTCTATTTATATTATCTTTAACTACAAAAGCTATTAAAAACACCATAAATAAAGTCAATGGAATAGCAAAAGCATTGTTTATAGCATCTTTCTTGCCTAAATAAAACAATAGAACAAAAAATACAATTATTATACTTTCAACTAGATTCAACAATAAACTATTAGTAGCATCAGCAGCAACCTTACCTTGGTCATCAACATCTACAAATTTTATTCACTTAGGTAAAGTTTTTTTTAGCTCTTTTAACTTTTCTTTTATTTTTTTAGCTAAAACTACAGCATTTTCTTTTTTTTCTTTAGCAATACCAATATAAACTGCATTATGTGGTATATTTACTAAAGCCCCAGTTCACAATCAAGTTACATAAGTATAATATGAAATTTCAGGAATTCAGACAAAAATTTTTGCTACTTCTTGTAAGTAAACAGGTTTACCGTTATAATTTGCTATTATCAATTTTTTTAATTTATCGATATCAGCTAAATTTCAGTCAATAGTAATTGAACTTTCAACTTTATTAAGTTTCAATTCTCATCCAGGAAATACTAAGTTATTGTTTTTAATAGCCTGATAAACCTGCATAATATCTATATGCTTTGCTTCCAATTTATTTAAATCTAAAACTACATTAACATTTGGTTTATAACCTCAAACTATGTAAAACACACTAGTTCCCTTTATGAACTTAAGCTTATTTGCTACATCAATAGCTATTTTCCTTAAATTAATTAAATCTTTTCCATTTTCTCAACTCAAATTATCTTTTCTAGCCTCTTTATTTTTTTCTGAGTTCAAAATAGCAAAGGTATAAATAGGAAAATCATCAGGATCCATCTTATAAATCAATGGATCTTTAACTCACAAAGGCTTGTTTGGTAAATTTTCAAAAATTTTATTATACAACCTAGTAGTAGCTTTTTCCTTATCTGAACCTACTAAAAACCTAACTGCTACAACTCAAAAATCCTTATTAGCAATTCAATAAATATGATCTATATCTTTAATCTCTGATATCTTATCTTCCAAAGGCTCTATTACTAAATGCTCTACCTCTTTAGCAGAAAATCCTGGAGCAGGTACAATAATATTAAAAGCAGGAACAGGAATAT
The DNA here is from genome assembly GCA_964625125.1 of uncultured Candidatus Peribacteria bacterium. Taxonomy (GTDB): domain Bacteria; phylum Patescibacteriota; class Gracilibacteria; order Absconditabacterales; family Absconditicoccaceae; genus CAZVAP01. The sequence continues at coordinate 44,160 of CAZVAP010000001.1, forward strand.
CTGGATTATATTGTTTTGGAATTAAAATATAAGAACCAATTCAAGCTAATACAGTTACCAATATTAAAACTATAGTAACTTTGCTATTTTCAATCCAAAACTTAGCAAATTTTCTTATCATTTTTAGGCAATTTTAGAACTAAAACTATTTAACAATATCTCATAATTTCAATCAAGATAATACAATACAATAGTCATTATCACACTCTCATAATTTTAAATATTTTTTTTCAAATTTATTTTGTTGCTTCACATATGTATAAGGTTTTCAATATTCATATCTAATAAATGACTGAGGAATAACTAAACCATATATAGTATGATTTACTGGGTACCCTGTAATAAACATACCCAATTTCCAATTACTAGGAACTTTTGAAAATTTAACTTCTACAGGTATTTTTTTACTTAACATATCAGCAGAAGGATAAATCAGACTAATATATCCTGTAATAACTTGGCTTAATCACTCAATATATACTTTTTGTCAAACTTTTATATTTTTCACTTCCTCAACTGGAACATAAAAAACTCATTTTAAATTTTTAGGATTTGCTATTATAAAAACTGGTGTTCAAGCTCATACTACCTGTCAAATATCAGCCATTTTTTTTGTAATAACACCATCATAAGGAGCATATAATTTTATATTTCCTAAATTTACTGCTGCTAAATTTTTATTTCATTTTACTTGGTTAATTTGTGATTTAATTTGACTTAATTGAACACTTTCTTGTTTTTCTAAAGCTGCTAATCATTTTAAAGCTTCTTCATATTGTTTTTTAGCAACTTCATATTTAGTATTAACTTCATCCAACTTTCATTCAGACATAGCTTGATATTGCTTATATGTTTGTTGAGCTGTTTCATATCTAGTTTTAGCTAATTCATATTGTTTTTGTAATAAATCTAATTTCATAGCTTTTTGCTTTTTAAAATCATCAATAGCCTGGATAGAACCTTTTACACCAAGTAAATAGCTTCATTGAGCAGTTAATAAAGCTTTTTCTATATTTTGTTGATATGAAACTGCCTGCTGTTTATATTGATTAATCATAGATTGTGGAAAAACTGAAGAAGCTATAGAATTATCTAAAGCAGAAACTACTAAATCAGCTAATTTTCTACTTTTTACCAAAATTTCTTTAGACTTTTGTAAATTATCATAAATTCTTTGTTTTAAATCTTCATCAGCAACTACATCAGAAGAATTTTTTATATCAACCAATAGTTTTTCAGTACTTTTTGCATATTTTTGATAAGAAGAATTAATATCTACCCAATTATTTTTTATTTCTTCTTTTAAAGAGGTATCTTTTGCTGATAAATAAGGAAAAATCATTAAATTTGTGTTTTTATATTTATCTGATATACCAAATAATTTATCAACAAAAATCAAAAAATTATTTTCCAAAATCTTAGCATTTGCTATAGCATTTTTGGCATTAGAATAAAGATTTTCTTCTGTTTGATATAAAACTTGTTTAGTATGTTCTAAATTAGTTTTAGCCGTTTCCAATCAAACTTTAGCTTGTTGAACTTGTTTTTCAGCAGTTAAAAGCTGCTCTTTAGTAATGTTTTTAGTATCAGCCACTCAAGATTTAAATCATTCCATTGCAGCTTTAGCTTGTTCAACTTTTGCTTTCATTGATTGAATTTGAGCATCAAACATTTTTTTTGTATTTTTATACATTTGTCGTAATGAGCTCAAAATTTGATTTGCAGAAGCATATTGTGTTTTAACTTCTGTTCAGTCTAAAGTAGCTAATAATTGTCATTTTTTTACAAAATCTCATTCCTTAACATAAATATTAGTAATCCTTCCAGGTAACTTAAAACCTAAATAAGTAGTATCATCAGATTGGAGAGTTCAAACATACTTATTAGCAGAATCAATACTTCCAGTTTGAATAGTATAAGTAGTTTGATATTGTCAAAAATCAACTTTACTTATTTTGTAAGATGAACACCCACCTAATAATAAAGAAATCAATATAATACCTGCAGTTTTTTTCATTAAAATCTCTTAATAAATAAATAAAAACATAGCTATAGTAGCTATGTAATTTTTACAATCAATTAAGTTTTTGGAATATTCTAATTTTTAAGCTTGTATATCCAATGG
>CAZVAP010000002.1:0-40485 GCA_964625125.1 uncultured Candidatus Peribacteria bacterium
ACCTATTAATATCTATATTCTCAATATTTATATCTACTTTCTTTAATAAGTTTTCTATAATAATAGATAAACCTTCCTTAAAAGAAGGTTTAACAATAGAAAAAATATTATCATCTGGGATAATATCGTAAACCTCCATAACTTTCTTTAAAAAAATATAATCAAAAGTGTCTGAGTTAAAAAATTTTAATAAGTTTATAGGATTAATTTGTAGATTAAATTCATTTACTATTTCATTTAATTTAAGCTCATTATCTTTAATGAAGTTTTTTATTTCTATTTGGTGATTTATTTGCTTAGATATAGAATTTTTTTCATTAGTGGAACTTTGTATTCCCTTTTCAGAAAAAATACTTCATAAAATTAAACTAAAATTTGATATAGCAAATAGTTTACCATTAAAACTATTATAAGAATCAAGATTTTTTAAATTGTTTGCTTTCCCTATATCATGTAAAAAAGCAAACAATTCATATAGAGATTTTTTTGGAAGTAATAATCTAGTTTGTAAATCATTTAAAATATTAGCTATTTCAGATGGAAAAAATTTATCCATAACCATAAAAAGCTTAGATATCCTTTCCATATGAAAAATAGTTTCTGGATGATTTTCTAATTTTTTTAATTCTACTTCTAAACTGGTATAAAAATCATTTAATGATGATACATATAACATCCATTCATTTATAATAGCATCTACTTTATTCTTATTAAATTCATTATATTCTTCATTGTCAAGAGGTAACCATAATTTAATTCCTAAGTTAAATTTATCTGAGAGTAAATAATAAATCTCCTTATAATTTTTTTTATCTACAGGAGTATTATCTGTAGAAATACCAGTTAAATAATTATCAATATACTTAGATAAAGATGTTTTAAAAAAAATAATATTAAAATATAAATCTTCTAATTGTAAATGTAAATCATAAAATCTAATAACCAGACTTTTAATAAAATCTTTTAAAAATATAGGAGGTACCTTTACAATCTGGGAAGAAAAATATTTTTGTAAGCTATCAACATAAAAATTTACTTTATGAATATCAACATCTATATTTTCAACATTAGATAAAAACCTATTAGCTATAACTTTAACATTTAAAAATGCTGAATAATTAGAAAGATATAATAAATCATCCTTTATACTTAAATCTCAAGTGGAAATATTTTTTATAACAGATAAAAATGAAGGAAAATTATGTCAATTTTCTGATATTTTTCAGTTTCCAAAATCTACAACAAATCAAGAATAATCCATTAAAAAAGATACATATTTGTAAGCATCTTCTTTTAATGTATTAATATCAAATCTTTCAAAAAATTGGGTATAATTAAACTTATCATTATTAAAAATATTTATTAACTTTAGATTAGAAACAAACACTGCTTTTTTCCTAAAATCTATCTCATCAAATTTTTCTAAATTATTAGAAAGATCTTTATAAAACTCATCTAATTTTTTAGCTATCACATTTACTAACTCAGTTATATCCTCCTTTAAAAATAACATATTACATATAAAATATCAAGAATAAGAAATCACAGTATTAATAGCAGAAAAATATTTTTCATAATCTCAACTATAATTAACATTAACAGAAAAAAATCTTAAAATATATTCTTTCAAGTTTTTTAATAATATATCTTGTTTTTTATCTACTAAGGAAATAAATATTAACAAAGTAATAACACGAGAATTTAAATAAAACTCTTGAACTCATAATTTATCCAATTTTAATCCTTTTAACAACTCCTTTAACTTATTAATTCAACCAAATTTATTAAACTCAGTAGAAAATTTATCTATATAATTGTTATCTAAATATCAAAGCAATTTATCTACTTCCTTAACTAAAGAACCAATATCATCTCCAAAACTTATATTATTAGGTAAGTTACTATCTGCATATTCAACAGAATCATTTTTATTAATATTATGTATTGACATTTTAAATATATTGTTTATAATAAAACTACATTTATATCATAAATAAAAACAAAATGGGATGCTAAAAAAGAAAAAAAACTAAAAGTAAAAAAGGAGATTTAGGCTCACTTAATGTGAGCCTTTTTTTATTTAATTTCTATCTTCTCTCAAGTTGATTTAATTTTTTCTACAAAGAACTCCTCTAAATTCATATTGACACTGTTTATATCTCATTCAAATATAATTTTTCACTTATTAATAATTGCAAATCTATCTGCTATTTCCTGAACATCTGGTAAAATATGAGTATTAAAAAATATAGTAGTTCATTGTTGCTTTAATTCTTTCATAATTCCTTTAACTAGTTGTCTTCCTAATGGATCCAAACCTGACATTGGCTCATCAAAAAATACTAATTTTGGAGAATGAATTATTGCAGAAGCAATTCATAATCTTTGCTTCATTCATTTAGAATAAGTTTTTATGTACCTTTTAGCTGCAAAATCTAATCATACTTTTTTAAGATAAATGGGAACTAAATCCTTAAGGTCTTTATAAGACAATCAAGATAATTTTCCCATATAATATAAAAATTCTTCTCAAGTTAAATAATCATAATAATATGCATTTTCTGGAGCAAAACCTATATATTTTAGGATTTGTCTATTTTTATGTAAATTTTCTCAAAAAATTTTTATTTCTCAACTAGTAGGTTTAATAAAGTCTAAAATAGCCTTAATAGTAGTTGTTTTTCCTGCTCAATTTGGTCAAAGAAATCAAAAAATCTCACCTTCATTTACTTCAAAGCTAACTCATTTTAAAACTTCTAATTTTTTAAAATTTACCTTAAAAGTTTTCTTTAAATCTTTTACTTCTAAAACACTCATTTACTTAATTTAGTAAATAAATTACTCCAATACCTTTTTAATCTTACCTCAAACTACTTTTTCCATTTTTTTATACAAACCTAATAATGGGACTTTATCAACATCTATAGTTCTAATTTGTCCATCCTCCAACAAAAGCTTAATTTCTCATTCATCCTTATTAATAGCTCAAACTATTTCTTCATTATCATTTAAATAAGTCCATACATTTCCTGCTCTTCATCTTTTTTTAATTTTTAACTCTTCAGACAAAATACTTTTTCAATTACCTAAATTTGAAAATAATGAAACATACATTCAATTATAAAATTTAAAAATAGTAGCTATTTCATCTCCTTCATCAAGCATCATAGCTGTTACTCATCAAGCAGCTTTACCCATTGGTCTTATATCATCTGAAGAATATAATATACCTAATCATTTTTTTGTAACCAAACCAATAGTATCTCATTCATTTACAGAAATTACACCTATTATTTTTTCTCAAGGTTGTAATTTCATAATAGTAGTAGGTTTTTTGATTTTTCTAAGTAAATCTTTTTCTATTTTTTTAATTGAATTTTTATTTGTTAGTAAAATCAAGTATTTACCTATATTATCTGTAGGTTCTAAATATACTATTTTATCATTAAATCAAAATAATTTTCAAAAATCTACTGAATTAGATTTAATATTTCATGAAGGCAAGTCCTTAATTCTAGGATTAATAAAACTTCATTTTTCTCAAATAACAAATATTTTTTCCTGATTATTTGTATTATAAACTTTATATGTATCTTCAGGTAATGAAGTTATTCTTGTTTGATAAATTACCTTTATTTGATTATCTACAGATTTCCAAACCAAAACTGATTCTTTAATAAAATCTTCATTTTTCTTTAAATCTTTCATTGCTTTATCTAGATTATATACTGACAAATCATTTGAAAGCTCTGTTCTTCTTTCATCTCAATACTCTGATTTTATATACTCTAACTCATCTATTATTAAAGCATTTAATTTTTCTTTTTCAGTTACAATTCAAGTTAAATATTCTATATCCAATTTCTTTTCATCAATCTCATTTAAAATTTTTTCAATTTCTAAACCAACCAAAGTCTGCAATCTCAACATTAAAATATATTCAGCTTGTTCTGGAGTAAAATCAAATTTTTCAATCAAAGCATCTTTAGCTTCTTGTCTTGTTTTACTAGCTCTAATAGTAGCTATTACATCATCAATAATATCAATAGCTTTTTTTAGTCATTCTAAAATATGTAGTCTTGCTTTAGCCTTTTCTAACAAATAATTACTCCTTCTTAAAACAACATTTTGCCTAAATTTTATAAATTCTTGAAGTAATTCTCTAATACCCAATAAATTAGGTTGTAATCAATTTTCAATTAAAACAATATTATTTACTGGGAAAGTAGTTTGTAAATCTGTAAGTTTATATAATTTTATAAGAACAGTTTGAGGATCAACACCAGGCTTTAAATCAATAGAAATTCTAATATTTCATTTATTTGATTCATCTACAATTCATCTAATACCTGGAAGTTTACCTTCTCAAGCCAATTGTCATATTTTAGCTACTAGATTTGATTTATTAACTTGATATGGAATTTCATCAATTATAATTTTATTTCACTTATCAGACTCAATATGAACCTTTCATCTTACCACAATTGAACCTCTTCAAGTTTTATAAATTTCTGAAATTTTTTGAGAATCAAAAATAATACCTCACGTAGGAAAATCAGGTCATTTTATTATTTCCATAATCTCTTCATGAGTAGTTTGAGGGTTTTGAATTAATTTTATCAAAGCATCACAAACTTCAGTAAGATTATGAGGAGGCATATTTGTAGCCATACCTACAGCAATACCCATTGTACCATTACACAATAAGGCAGGAAATTTAGTAGGCAAAAACAATGGCTCTTTTCTAGAATTATCATAATTATCTATCCAATCAACTGTATCCTTATCTATATCAGCAAGCATTTCTTCTGCTAAAGCAGTAAGTCTAGCTTCAGTATACCTCATTGCTGCTGCAGAGTCTCAATCAATTGAACCAAAATTACCTTGTCAATCAATAAGTGGATATCTTAAAGAAAATGGCTGTGCCATTCTAACCATAGCTTCATAAACAGAACTATCTCAATGTGGATGATATTTTCATAAAACTTCTCCAACTACTGCAGCTGACTTTTTATATTTTGCATTATGAAAAAGTTTCATATCATACATTGCATACAATATTCTTCTTTGAACTGGCTTAAGTCAATCTCTAACATCTGGTAAAGCTCTAGAAACAATTACTGACATTGCATAATCAATATAAGATTGTTTCATTTCCTCTTCAATTGGATGAAGAACAATATTTTCATTTTCCTGATTAAACTCTTTTTTAAAATCTCCCATTTAAAAAATATTAAAAATAAAAAAAACAATTAGTTTATATAAAAAAAATTAAGTTTTTCAATTGAAAACATTTAAAAAAACCTAGGTTTTACCTAGGTCTATTTATTTTCTAATGATTTAGTTTTAATTTCAACTGCTCTGTTATTTTCTGTTTTGATTTTAATATTTTCTGGAGCAAGTTTTATTTTCTGATTAGATTGAACTACACCAGCAGAAATTTTCCCTGTAGATAAAGATTTTTTAGCTAAATAAGGATAAATCAAAGCACTACAAGTAAAAATAACTAAACTAACAATTGCTACTCTTTTTAAAGTAAACTCAACAGATTTTTTACTACCATACTCATTTGAAGTAGACATACCTCATAAACCAAATCCTATTCCTCCTTTTGGAGTCATCAACAACACAGCTCAAATAAACAAACCTCCAGATAAAATCATTAAAAACAACACAAATCCTATCATAAATATTAATTAACAATTTAAAATAATAAGCTACTTATAACTATTTTAAATCTAAGTTCAATTTTTATTTTTTACTTTTTTTCAAATACTTATTTCTTTCCTTTACTGCTTTTTTAAACATTTCTTTATTCCGTTGCCTATAAATCTGTTCTCTAAATTTCCATAAATTAGGCCAGTAATCTAATAGTTTTTTTCCTTTTTTTCATATAATTCAATTATTAATGAAGAGTCCAAAATTGAATTAAACTTATTTTTTTAAAGCAAATAATAAGCAATTTTAGTATATTTATCAGCAACTTTTCTTAAAAATTCAAATCTGTAATAAATAATTTCTCACAATCCCATCAATAAAACTTTGCATAATTTATTTTTAACTCATTGATTATTATTTACACATTGTTCAGCTTTCAAATATAATGATTCAAGTTTTCATTATTTATCCTCATAGATATAAAACTCTAAAATATCTCACTCTTTAATTTTTTTACCTGTTCTTACTCTTACTCAACATTCCCTTCAAGCTTTAACTTCATTAACATTTTCTTGCTCAATTTTTAAGGAAGTTACTTTACCACCACCCAATTCATCTTCTCATCTTTTTAAAACAAAATGAGAGCCATTTTTAATAAATCCATCAATTACCTTTCAACCAATAATCATGTCATTTCATTTTTTATAGAAAATAGCCAATACCTCAAGTTTACCAATATATTTTTCTTCTTGCTCTTTTTCGATTAAACCAGCTGCAAGTTTTTCAACATAATCTAATAATTCATAAATAATAGTAAAATTCTTAAAAATTATCTTTTTCTGCTCTAATTTCTTTTTTAAAGAAGAATTTATTCAAGAATCAAACCCAAATATAAATGCACCTGAAGCCTCTGCTAAAGCTATATCTGAATCTTTAACTTGTCCTACTTCTTCATGAATAATTTTTAATTCTACACCTTCCGGCAAATTAACTTTTCATAAAGCATATTTTAAAGCTTCTAAACCACCGAAATCTCCAGCTTTTAAAATTAATTTTAATTCAACATTTTCACCGGCTTTCATTTTTTCAAGGAAAGAAGAAAGTGCAGTCTTTTGCTCAGTTTTTTTAATTATTTCTTTAATCTTTTCTACTTGCTTTTGTGCTTCTTTTTCTGAATCAAAAACTTCAAATATTCTTCAAGCTTGTGGTACATCCTCAAATCACATTACTTGAACAGGATCTCATCATTTTGCTTCATTAACCACTTTACCAGTCCAGTCTTTCATAAGTCTCATTTTACCATATACATCATAAGCAACAACTGAATCTTTTTTTCTTAAAGTTCAAGTCATAACCAACAATGTAGCAATAGTTCAAGCTTTAGCATCTTTAGAAGCTTCCAACACAACTCATACTGCAGGAGCCTTCGGATTATATTTTAACTCCAACATTTCAGCTTGAAGCAAAATATACTCCAATAAATCATCTACTCATTCTCAAGTAACAGCTGATAACTCAATAAATGGGACATCACCACCCCGTTCTTCAGGAATTAATCCATGCTCAGACATTTGAGACTTACACATTTCAGGATTAGCATTTGGTTTATCAATTTTTGTAATTGCAACTATTATACTAACTCAAGCATCTTTAGCATGATTAATAGCTTCAACAGTTTGTGCTTTTACACCTTCATCTGCAGCAACTACTATTACAGCAATATCTGTAATTTTTGCACCTCTTGCTCTCATAGCAGTAAACAATTCATGTCAAGGAGTATCAATGAAAGTTATCTTTTTACCATTATGAGTTATTTGGCTAGCTCATATACTTTGAGTAATACCACCAGCTTCTTTTGAAACAATATCAGTTTTTCTAATATAATCCAATAATTTAGTTTTACCATGATCTACATGTCCCATAATAGTTACAATAGGAGGTCTTTCTACTAATTCTGACTCATCTACCAAAGAATTCTTAGCTTCTATAATTTCCTTTAGATTCCCTTCTACCATAGCATTAACATCTGTTTTCACATTTTCTCTTTCTACTTTTACACCAAATTCATCAGCTAACAAAACTACGGTATCAAAATCAACTGACGAATTAATACCAACTGGCATTCAGTTTAACAAAAATTTTTTAATAACTTCTGTAGCAGGAATACCTATTTTTTCAGAAAGTTCTTTGATACTAATAGAATCTCCAATAACAATTTTATCTTTCTTTTTTAAAGTATCTGAAACCTTAGGTTTCCTTTCTTCTTTTTTAACTGGCTTATTTTTGTTTTCCTTTTTTTCAGCTTTAGAAACTTTTGAATCCTTAAAATTATTTTTCTTAACTTTAATTTTATTTCCGGTTTCCTTTCTTTCTATAACAGGTTGCTTTCTTTCCTCTTTAGTTTTTTTAACAACTGTAAATGATTTTTTCTCTGGTTTTTTAAAGTTTTTATCTTTAGTTGACTTAGATTTTATATCTTTTTTAAACTCCTTCTTTTCTTTATCTGAAAAATGTTTTTGTTCTGATTTTTCTTTATTTTTTTCAGTTTCAACTTTTTTTTCTTCAGTATCAATAGATTTAGAATGCGATATACCTAAAGTAGAAGCTAAGAAATCTACCTCATCAATATCATGAGAAGTTAAAACCTTTTTATCATCCTCTTTAGAATTTTTAGATTTTGAAGATAGTTTTTCTAAATCAGCTTTTATTTTATTAAAAGTAGAATCTCAAATTCTAGTAGTTTTAGAAGAATATGGCTTACCAGTTTTTTTCTCCAATAAATTAAATAAATCTGCCCTGCTAATTCCATATTCATTTACAATTTCCTTTATGCTCTTCATAAATTTTTACAACAAAAAAATAAAACCTCAAGTAGTTATATTAAATTTTTAGTAAGTTTCAACATAAACCCCAGGAAAATACCACTGAATAATTTGTTTATAATTTAATCATTTTTTAGCTAAAATTTCTGCTCATTTACCTGACAATCAAACTCAATGTCAATAGAATTTTCCACAATTTCCTAAATCAGGAGTATTTACTAAGTATGGAGTATCAATCCGTCAAAATTTCTGTTTTGCAGAAAAAGTAAAACCAGCAGAACAGCTAAAATAAGGCAAAATTGGAATATATCAGTTATATAACAACACCTTATTTTTAATAAAATCTAAAGCTTTTGCCCATTTTTTAGAAGTAGCCTCAAAACCAGCTCCAACATATTTTTGAAAAATCCTAGGATCATCTACTGCATTATAACTAGCTCATTTAGGTATAAAAGGATGAATATTTTTTTTATTTTGATAAAATAAAACATAATCTTTAGCCAATAAAGCCATAACTTTTAATTTTTCCATAGGCATTTGATCATTTCATTCAGCAATTCATTTTAAATAATCTTGTAAGGATAATTTATTAATCACCACATATTTTTTAAAAATTTTATGAGAATTAATTTTTTTTATGTAATCCTTTTTAATTAAAATTTCTCCTCTAAAAAAATTCCAAGGAATTCCAGCATAAGATTTTCTAGAATAATTAGTAAATTTTATAAAACCTCATAGTGAGTCAATTTTAATATATTTTGCTTTAATAAGCTTTCAATTAATCCACAATAACAAATTATTAAATTTATCCACTGAAAAAGTTTTTGCAGTATAGGTTCTCTTATCTGTGTAAATAACACAAACTTTAGAACAACGAAAATCATAATGATTTTTCCAAGAAAGCTCATACAACAACACATTTACAGGTAAATTATTTATATTAGATAAATCCTTCAAATAAATCCTTTTTTTAATTTTAACAGATAGCTTGGGATGAAAAAAATATTTTTTATTAACCTTATTTTTAATAATCAATCTTAGATTACTCATAAAAATAGCTTTTCATCTAACAATATAATTAATTTTATCTTGAAATAACTTAAAATCTAAAGGCTGATAAATTACTGGCAAAGGATATTTCAATTTCACAAAGACTTTATTTGACTTACAGAAAATTTCTAAATTTTTTACATTTGAGTTACACTTTAAAAATTTATTACCAGAAAAATTAAGTACTAAAGTATCAGATAAGGTAAATTTTAAAGGTAAATTAACTATTTGAGTGATTTTTTTACTAACAAATCTAATTTTATTATTTTTTTCCTTAGAATTTCAAATAGCTTTTAAGTCATTAAAAACCTCTTTTCTAATAAATGGAAGTAAATTATAAAGATATTTTCCTGGACACTTAGTATGTCCTGTATCACGATGACCTGCTAAAGCATAATATGTAACATCTTTAATATAAGGATATTTCGGATAACTCTCATGATAAACTACTTTAGAATAAGGGTTTATATTATATTTTTTTGCTAAAGCAGTTGATAATTTAATTAAAGATTTAATTTGTGCAGGTGTTGGCTTTTGTATCTCAAAATTTCAAATTAAAGCTATACCAATAGATGAAACATTATTCCATTCGGAATTAGCACCAACTACAGAATCACCTCCTGCTCTTCATTCATATATATTTCAATAAGGTCAAATTAAAAAATTATATCCAATATCTCACCATCATCTTTTAATTGCATGATAATAGTAAACTCCACGAATAAACTTTTTAACATCTTCAATAGATTTAAATTTTCTATAATCTGAATCAGTATGATGAATTATAATACTTACCTTATGATATTTATATGAAAAAGGCCAAAATAATCTTTTTCAATTTAAATTAGGTATATATTTATCTGCTTTTACCTGTTGTTTCCAATTTTTAAGAAGATATTTTTCCTGAGTTTTTCTAATAGCTTGTTTTTCAAGCCATCTTTTATAAGCTAATTTATCCTTTTTTAATTTTTCAATATATTTTTTTTGAGCTAAAATCATTTGTTTATAAGCTTTATAGTCAGCATATAAGTATTTTGAATCAGCTCACCATTGTTTTCTAGAAATAATATCTATTCAAGGTAAATTCCGGTTAAAAGAAAAAGATATACTAAAAGCAAGTAACACAAAAATCAAAACAAAAACTTTTTTCATTAAATTCATAGCTTATCAACTAAATTTTTTAATTTTGATAAATCTTTTTTTATTTCTTCCTTTTTAGAAGGATTATATAAAGCTACTGCAGGATGATAACAAGGTAACAAAAATAATCAATCCTCAAATTTTTCTCATTTAAATTTAGTTATCTTAAATATTTTTCAATGGTCTTTACTAATTTGCAAGTCTGGAATAAAAAAATTCATTGAAAATCTACCCAAAGTAACAATTATTTTAAAATTACCTAATTTAAGTTGCTTTAACAAATAAGGAGAACAAGTTTTTATTTCTTCATCTTTGGGGTCTCTATTATTAGGAGGACGACATTTAACAATATTGGTAATATAATAGTCTTTTTCTCTATAAAATCATAAGTCTTCTAAAATAGAAGTTAACAATTTACCTGACCTTCCTACAAAAGGTTTTCCTTGCTTATCTTCATCTGCTCCTGGTGCCTCACCTACAAACAAAATTTTAGAATTAAAATTTCAGTCACCTGGAATAGGAGCATTACAGGTTTTTCTTAACTCACATTTATTACAACTTTTAATTTGATTAATAAGCTCTTCCATAAAAAATTTATTAAAAATAAATCCAAAATGGATAATAAAAATTTTATTTATTTAAACAAGCTTTTTCACATTGAGATTTAGTATCAAAACCTGGACAAGAACAAGCTGCTGAGATTAAAACTTGTTTACAGTCTCCATTTTTTAGAATCCACCTTTGCCCACAATACATTTGACAAGTAATTGTACCTGGAGCTGGTCTTGTATAAAAACATTTTTTAGGAGGAATAAAGCCTTCTTTTTTAACACCAAATCTTTCATTAAAAGGAATAAATTTATCTTCTCTTCATTTAAAGAAATCAGCAAAATTTACATTTATTTCAAATGGAACAAAATCATTTCATAACTTATAATAAGAAACTCTATGGTTTTCATTTTTATATTTCCACTGAGTTAAATTAACTCAAGCTTTCTCATACAATTGCAAATAATTTTTACTTAAGATTTCTGAAATTCATTTAGATAAATCAAGTTTTAATCATTTTATTCAAACAAAATATGGTTTTTTAGATTTATATTCATAACAATTTTCTTTTGCTAAAATTCTTTGATTATTTTCATATTTATAAACAGGATAACACCTTTTTTCTATTGTATCCTTGGCTAAATAAACAGGCAACAACAAAACAAAACTTTTATTTTTATCTTCTGACCTCAAAATAACAAAAGCTCTAGGGTTATCAAAAACAGGAGTATAACTTCATCAATTACCTACTTTCTGCTCATCACCAAGTACATAAGAATATAATTTTTCTACTTTTAACAACTTATTATTTTTTTCAATTTTTTGATCTCATTCTCATTTTTCAGATTCATTTTCTTCATCAGAACTTAAATAAACTTTATAAACATCAATTTTTATATTTTTTGGTAAAGACCAATTTCAATGAACTTCTTCTGCTTGCTGTCATATTCATAATAAATATTGAACATTTCATTTTCAATTACTACCAGAATTTAATTCTCCGATATTCATTAAAGGATGCAAATATAAACTATACCCAGGTATTTTCAATTCCCCAATTATTTTTGGATGAGATAAATCTCTTAAATCAATTACAAATAGTGGATCTGTTGCTTTGAAAGTTACTAAATATGCTAGATTTTGTACAAATCTAGAAGCCTTAAACTCTTCCCCTGGAGCAATATTAACCAACTTACCTTTTAATTTTAAATTTTTATCAAATACATATAAATCAGTAGCTCTTTCAGGATAATAGTGTTTAGTAAAAATCCTAAAATTTCAATTTTTATCCTCATCCATACTATATTGATTTATAGGTTGACCTGGAATAATCTGACTATCAACATAATCTAAGTTAAATCATTTTAAAGAAAGTTTATGAATTAATGTAAAATTTCATCTTGGATAAATAGGTAAAATACATAGCAAACCTGGTCTACATCTCCAAGGATAAGAAACATAATAAGTATTAACTAAGTATAAACTACTTTTTGTCATATGAATTTGTCAATTTGATATATTTCCAAAAATAACATATTGATTTGGATTTTTACCAGTATTTAAGTCCACAATATTAACAACATTAAACTTTAAGTTATAGACATCTAAATCTTTCCATTTGGTAGGCAAAAATAATACATTATTAAAAGAAGAATTTACTAACCTAATTTTTATAGGATAAACTTTTCAACCAAATTTAAATCTAGAAGTTCTATCAAATAAAATATCAACATTATTTATCAAAATTTTCTCTTTTAATTTATTTAAAATTTCTTGCTTATTTAAGTTTTCTTTTATTTGATTAATTTTTTTCTCAATTTCATTTTCAATTTTTTTTCTTTCAGCTAGCCTTTGTTGGAAAGATAAATTTGAATGATAATACAAATCTGAAATCTTCTTTCTTAAAGGCATAATCGGCTTTGTGAAATAATCATAACAAATTTGTCTAGCAATATTTCAGAAATCATAACTTGTAATTAAATAAATTTTATTATTTACAATCCTTGCATCTTTAAATTTTCCTTTAACATCATACAACCTTAAAAATTTTGCTTTTCAATTAACAATTTTGTAAAATACTAAATCAGTAATTGTTTGTTTTAAAGAATTAGAATATCTAGTTCAGATAACAATTAACTGATTATCTATAAAAAACAATTTAACTGAATCAGAAAAAATTACATGTGGAACTTTAATTACATCAGAGACATTAATTTTTGATATATCTATATGATTTCAAATTACAGGTGATTTAATAATATAAACCTTTTTAGTTAATTTATTATAATAAGCTAAATAATCTTTTGTAAGTTTTAAAACTTCTGGTTCATCTACATTTGCTTTTTGTAAATTAGTTTTTCCATAAGAAAGATTTAAACTAGTATTTTCAGGAGAAACTGAAGTAATTCCTTTAAGTAAAGGTCCATTATAATCATAGTAATACAATGGATAATAAACAGGTCTACAAGAATTAATTATTTTGTTATAAAGTTTATCTAACAACACATTTTCAAAATCATCTTTAGAAACAAATTTTTGAAGTTTAAAATTTTCATTTAATATTTTCACTTGCTGAGAAATAACTTGTTGTTCTTCTTTATCAATAACATCTTGCCAATCAGAGAAAGTATAAGACATTCCAAAAAAAGCAAAAATAGCAATAAGTAAGATCTTTAATTTCATAATAAATTTTAAATAATAAAAACTAATTGTAGTATTTATAAAAAAAATTAAACTTCAAGTAAAATTTTGACTATAAAAACAAAAACAATAAAATTAAATCACTTATTTATATTCTCAATAAACTAAATGGATTTTAATACTTTGTTAGATAAAATTTCTAAAGAAAACTATTCTGATATTCATATTTGTGAGGACAAACCCGTAGCTGTAAGAGATCATAGTGGAAATATTAAAAGACTGGAATTTATATTAGATAGAGACGAAATTTTTGGTTTAGCAAACAAAATAAATAGTCCAGACCAAATTGATGCTTTGTTACAATGAGAAGAGATAGATAATGCATACACATATAACTGAAACAGATATAGAATTAATATCTATTATGATATGAATGGGATAAATATGGCTTTAAGAAGAATCCCTGAAAAAATACCTTCAATGGAAGAAATTTTACTACCTGAACATATTAAGCAAGTACTACATAAAGACAAATGACTAATTTTAGTAACTTGACCTACAGGTTCCGGAAAATCAACAACTGTAGCAAGTTTAGTAAACTATATTAATGAAAATTTACCAAAACATATAATAACTCTTGAAGACCCAATTGAATTTATTTTTAAAGAAAAAAAATCATTAATTAATCAAAGAAATGTTGGGAAAAATACTCTATCCTGGACTAGATGAATTAAATATGCTTTAAGACAAGATCCAGATGTAATTATGGTGTGAGAAATGAGAGATTTAGAGACAATCCAATCTGTACTAACTTTGGTAGAAACCTGACATTTAGTAATTTCTACTTTACATACAGTAAATGCTCCTCAAACAATATCAAGAATTATAGATGCATTTCCTCCAGAAAAAGCAAATATGGTAGCTACTCAATTAAGTTTATCATTGGAAATGATAATTTCACAAAGATTAATAGAAACATCAGATTGAAAATCTAGAGTAGCAGCAAGAGAAATTTTATTACAGGATTCAGCTATATCAAATCTAATCAGAGAAAGAAAAATAGCACAAATTTTCTCTGTTATGGAAACATCACTAAATAAAGGTATGATAACAATGGATCACAGTTTAGCACAATTAATAGCTCAATGAAAAATTAATTTAAACACTGCTTTACCATATGTAAGAAATAAGCAAACTTTCAAGCAATTAATACAATTTTACTTAACTAAAAATAGATAATGACTTCTCTAAAAGATTTCTTTCACAAATATGGAACAGAAAAACAAATACAAAAATGAGATTTCTTATATAAAAGTAATAAAAAAGATACAAATATTTATTTTATAGAAAAATGAAAATTCATTTTACAAAAAGATAATCAAAAAATTGCATTAATTGAAGAGAATGAGATTTCTTGAGAAAAAAGTTTTTTAAACAATATGCCCAAACCAATTGATGCTAAAGCTATTACAAATAGCACAATATTTTACTTAACAACTGAAGATTTTGAAAAACTTGATAATAAAACAAAAGAAGAATTTTTAAGATTATTAACTTTATTTATTTCTGATAGAGTGTATTTATTAAATTCAATAATTGATAATATTTCATTTTTAAGCAATTTTATTAACAGAAACTCACCTGAACTAAGCTTAGATTATTTTAAAAAGCTTTTTAATAAAATTTTAGACATAAAAAGCATATTTATTTATGAAACATATGAAAATAGTATTCTTGCTCTATTTACATCAGAATTTAATCCAGACATTGAAAATAAGATAAATAACCTATCGAACAGAAAAGAATTCTTGAACATAGAAAACAATAATATAACTTTTAAAATAGGAAGTTTTATTTTTTATATAAATGGAAATTTTAAACAACCAAGTTATATTGTAAATAATACTTTAATTCACTCCTTAACAAGCTTTAAATATTTAGCTGAAAAAATAAGAAATTTAAAAAACGAAGAATTAAATAATCTTTTAAAATAAGATTGTAAAATCACTAGCAGCTGTAGTATCAAATACAGGCTTTGAAATCAAAATTTTAACATCATAATCTATAACTTTTCCTTCTCCAGTAATATGAAAATTTAAATCAGGAATAGGAATAGTCCCATCTCCAGCAGCATCTTCAGCTTTTAATTTTACCTCTAAATAGGGATAAATCTTTGATTCATCATATTCAGGTACATTAACCAACGAAAATTTTAAATTCATTTTTCAAATTTTTGAATTTTTTTTAGAATAGTCAAAATTACCTTCATAATTTTCATTTAATACAAAATCAAATCAAGTTGATACAGCATCATCAGGTGATTGATTAAACTCAGCTACATCAGATGTATGATCTCAAACTTCATTTGGATTTGTATCCTTAGAAGTTGTATCATACTTAATATTAAATCCACCATCAGAATTAACATATCAATTAATTACATCTTCTCTTATAGTTGTATCACCACTATTAACTAAATTATCTTCAGTATCTACATCAACTGTTGGGAAAATAGTAAACTGGGTATCTCATGTATAACCAAACAAAGTCCGATTAACAATTACATCATTTTTTATTCAATCTCAATCTAAATCATTATTATCATTATCTAACAAAACCAAAGAATCCCGAGAAGAAGAATTACAATTTCAATTAGAAGAATTATAAGCACATGTTAACTTAAAAGGAGTCCTTATACTTACTGATATTCAACCATTTATTTGTATATTTTCAATGTTTTCATCCTTTACTCACGTATAATAATCTCCGGTTAAACTTTTATCCCTATATAATGCATACTGCAAAGCTTTATTAAAATCTAATTTTACATAATCATTTCCAGAGCTAATATCTGGATCTAAATTTCATTTTCAAGGCTTAGGAACAACTCAATCTGTCATACTTTTTATAGACCAAGTAATTCAATTTCAAAATTGCTTTAAAGATAGAAATCAAAAATGCTCAAAATCAGTTATTTTATAATCAGATTGATTTCAAAAGTTATTATTTCATAACCATCATCAACTTCATTCAAATCAAGCAGTATGTCCTCTTAAAACTAACTCTGCCCTTTCAACTCAAGCAATGGCTCAATAGTATGCTTGATTATATCTTTGAATATTTCATAATTCATCTACAAAAGGATTTATAATACCATACACTCAAGCTATTATAGCAGATCAAATTAAAACTAAAACTAACACAATAAACAATACCATAACTTATATTTAAGAATTTAAACTTTTTAAATATTCTTCAGCTTTTTCTAATAAAATATCCTTTTTATTTAGATCAGGATTTTCTAAAACAATCTCAAGTAAATAATTTAATATTTTACCAACCATTGGTCAGGCTCATCATAATAATTTAACAATGTCATTTCAATTTACTGCTAAATCCTTCAATGTAATTCTACCAAATTCATTGTAAATTTCTAGTATTTCTTCTTTAAGTTTATAAACTCATTCTATATTAGAATGTTGTAAAGGATTATACTGTCAAAGTCTATCTCAAATAGTTATATCACATAAATTAAGTAATTTATCCACTCAATATTGAGAAATAAATTTCTTTATTTCATTTTTTCTTTTATTTTTACCCATATTAATTAATTCTCAAGGAAACATATGGTAAAGAACATAAAAACTAATTTCTTCAACTTCTTTTTTAGAAAATCATAATTTTGAAAAATCTTCTTTTGCATATTCTGATCAAATTTGTGGATGAACAATTGGTAATTTATAAAGTTGTTGAGAAGATTCTTCATCTTTTTTAATACTTGCCCAATAATATTGATCTGGTTTTCAAACATCATGATATAACATTCAAAATCTAACAAGATAATCAGAAGAAATATTTTGTAAATGATATAAAGTTAATAAACTATGGGAATAAGTATCAAAAGGATGATATCTAGTAGGCTGATCATTATGTTTACACCTATATAAAGCTGGAAAGTAAAATTTTAAAATATTAAGCTCATCCATTAATCCAATAAATCAAAAAGCATTTCAATTTTTAAACACTTTCTTCATTTCTTGTATAACTCTTTCTTTAGCAATATTTCTTAACAAGAAATAGAATTTCTTCATTGCTAACCAAGTTTTTCACTCAAAGTCAAGATTAATCCAGTCATATTTATTTAAAATACTAACAAACCTAATTCCTCTTATAATTCTTAAGGCATCTTCTTGAATTCTATTATCAGGATTTCAAACTGCTCTAAGTTTTTGATTGATTAAATCATTTAATCACTTTTGTGGATCTAAAATAAGATGAATCTTATCAAATCAACCAATATAATTTTTTAAAAAATCAATATCAATTTTTCAGTTATTAACTATCTTTGAAATTAATTCTTGATTTTGAACAATAACAATTGGAATAGTATCTGTTTTTATGATTAAATATCCCTTGTTTTTTAAAATTTTCAAAGCTTTTTCATAATCAATATCAATTTCATCAAAATCAAATTCAAGACTAAAAGTAAATCAAGCATTTACAAAAGCATAATACAAACAATTTATAGTAAAATCCCTTCTTATACTATCCAATAAAAGATTATTAGTCCATTTTAATTCATCAGGATGTCTATTATCTGAATAAGTTCCTTCTTCTCTAAAAGGAGTAATTTCAAACTGACAGTTTTTTTCTTTATCAACTATAGTAATAGTTCAAAATTTATCAGTTTTAAAAATACTTCATGAAGACTTATCTAAAGTATTATAAATAACTTCTGGCTTTCAAGCTAAAGTAATATCAATATCTTCAAAATTATTAGTTCTAATATTTAACAAAATATCTCTTACAACTCATCCTACAAAAAAAATATTATTATTAGATAAAACTTTTTTAGAAAATTCATAATATTCAATTAGATTATCAAAACCCTTAAAATTAAGCATCCTTCAAGTTAAATATTTAAAAAACAAAGTCTATACTAACAATTATTAAATTAAATTCAAAGGTAACCAATCAACCTGAAATCATTTATTCTGAAGTTTTAATATTTCTACTGCTTTATCTAAAAAAGATTTTAGATTTTTCCCTTTTAAAATAATATTAAAATGATATTTTCAAAACTTTTTATATACTAATTGAGGTGTTGTATACAAATTAATTTCATATCATAAGTTCTGTATCAAATATCTAAGTTCAGCTTCAATTTTAGAAATTTTAGCATAAAGCTTATCTTCAATCTGATTTTTATAAATTAAAACAGCCAATTCTGTATATGGAGGATAAGAAAATTGCTTTCTAAACTCAAGCTCTTTTTTCCAAAATCAATCTAAATCCATTTTTAATAAAGACTGATAAACATAATGTTCAGGATTGAATGTTTGAATAATAAAATTTTTAGTTGAATAGTTTTTTAAAAACTCATAAATAAACAAAAAATGCTTCTCAGCTACATTATAATCTGGGATAGACAATCAAGTATCTGCATTTGGAAAAACAATTATATCTGGTATAAAGAACTCATTAAAAGTAAAAATTCCAGTAGAAACAATAATATTTGTAGATAACAACAAAGATTTAATCTTTTTTATTTTATTGACTGAATTTATATCAGTATTTTCCAATACCAAAGAATCTAATGAAAATTTTTCCTTTAACATATAAGAAAACTTATGTACACCTATTCATATTTCTTTAATCCTAGTAGATCAACACTTTTTACACACTAAAATATCACTATAAACTCTTCTACAAATAGGACACATATGGATAAATTTTGCATTTTGAACATATTTTCATATTGGAATATCACAACTTTCACATTTAGGAATCCATCAACAATCTAAGCACATATAAGAACTATTATATCCCTTTTTATTTACAATAAATAAAATTTTTTTATTAAGAGACTTATATTTTAAAATTGTCTTCTCCAATAAATTTGAAAAAATGGAATTTTGCTGGTTTTTCATATCTACCAATGCAATTTTCTTTCAATCAACTTCTGATAATTTATACATTATATTATCAACCAGATAAAGAACCAATTAATGTAGCCATTGGCAAGAATATAGAAGCTACAATCACACCTATAACCCCTGCAACAAAAACCATTAATAATGGCTCAATCACTTTAGTTATTCACTCTAACTTTGAATTTAATTCTTCTCTATAAAAATCTGCCATCTGGCTTAAAACTTCTCAAATATTACCTGATTTTTCTCAAATTCAAATAATTTGAATTAAAATTGGGTTGAATAATTCACTTCATTCAAATGATTCAGTCATTTCCAATCAAACTTCAAGATCCTTTTTTACATCCAAAATCTTTTTTCTGTAATGATAATTTTGAAAAATATTAGCAATTTGCTGTAAAGCAATCAAAGGAGACAATCATGATTCATAAAAATCTCATAATAACTTAGAAAATCTATACCGATAAAAAGTTTTTACTAAAGGTCAAACTATAGGTGCTTTTAAAACCACTTTATCAACAACTATTTTGAATGGTAAAACCCTAGTATATAAGATATGATAAATTACAGGAATAGATACAAGAATAAGAAAAATAGTAGTATAATTATGTTGCAAATAATTAGAAGCAGCTATAACATATTGAGTAATAGCAGGCAACTCTAATCCTGGAGGAAAAATCTGGATTATAGTAGGTATAACTTTCCATAACAATACAATAACAGCTAATATTGAAATAATTATTACAACAGTTGGATACATCATAGCAGATTTTAACTTTTTCTTTAGTAATTCAAATCTTTCTAATTCTTTAGCCATATTATCCAAAGTTTGAGGCAATCTACCCATTTGCTCTGCAGATCTAATAAGCTCTATTTCAGAAGGAGAGAAAAAATCACTATATTTAGCTAAAGCATCTGACATACTAACACCTTCATTCACTTGCTCAATAACGTCTTTCAATATTTTTTTCATACCTGGATGTGGCTCTGCTTTCTCAATAGTAATCAATGCATCTCTAATACCCAATCAAGCTTTTTGAGTAACAGCTAAAAGTCTAAAAAAAATAGCCTTATTCTCAGTTTTAGGCTTATTTAATTTCATATACAAATCTTCTAAAAAACTTTTTTTTTGTACTTTAGCCATATTAATTTATAAAAAAATTAAATTAAAATTTCTCTTGGTTTTGAACCTTCCTGAGGTCAAACAATACCTCTTTCTTCTAATTCATCCATTAATCTTGCAGCTCTAGCAAATCAAATTTTTAACCTTCTTTGAAGCAAAGTAATAGAAGCTTTCCTAGTTTGTTGAATAATTTCGATAGCCTGTTGAATCAGTTCTTCATCATCTCCAGATCCTCAACCAGAATAAGAACTTTCAGGTTTGGTTCATTCTAAAGCATCCAATAATTCCTGATCATAGACTGTTTCTACAGATAAATCTTTTAAATATTTTGATTTAATTTCATTAATAACTTTTTCAGAATCTTCAGTAGAAACAAATGGAGCTTGTATCCTAATAGGATGCTTATAAGTAGGACTAGTAAACAATAAATCTCATTTACCCAGTAAATCTTCAGCTCAAACTCTATCCAAAATAGTTCTAGAATCTACTTGGGAAACTACTCAAAAAGCAATTCTTGTTGGAATATTTGCTTTTATTAAACCAGTAATAACATTCACAGATGGTCTTTGAGTAGCCAATATTAAGTGCATTCAAACTGCTCTAGCCATTTGTGCAATTCTTGCTATATTTTGCTCAACCTCTT
The DNA here is from genome assembly GCA_964625125.1 of uncultured Candidatus Peribacteria bacterium. Taxonomy (GTDB): domain Bacteria; phylum Patescibacteriota; class Gracilibacteria; order Absconditabacterales; family Absconditicoccaceae; genus CAZVAP01. Next base: position 21,559 of record CAZVAP010000002.1, read on the forward strand.
TTTTATTTCAACTCATCATTAAGTCAGCTAATTCATCTATTATAATTACAATTCTACTCATTTTTTCATTATCGTCAACTTTTTGGTTATATTCATCAATATTTCTAACTTTTACATCCTTTAATTTTTTATATCTTCTATTCATTACATCTACTGCCCATTTAAGAGCTCTTAATGCTTTTTCAGGTTCAGTAATAATTGGAGCAAGCAAATGAGGAATACCATCATATAATCAAAGTTCTACTTGCTTAGGGTCTACCATTATAAATTTAAGTTCTGCAGGTGTATTTTGGTATAGTAAAGAAATTATAAAATCATTTATAGCAACAGATTTACCTGACCCAGTTTGACCAGCCACAAGCAAATGAGGCATTTTCTCTAATGGGTATAAGAACAAATCACCAGTAATAGTTTTTCAAATAGCTAAATTAGTTAAATATTTATTCATAGCTTTAATAAAATCACTTGATTTCAAAAGCTCTGATAAATAAACAATTTTCGAGTTAGGATTAGGCATTTCTATACCAACATACTCAGTTCAAGGAATTGGAGCTAAAATTCTTATACTAGATTTTAAAGCCAAAGATAAATCTTTCTTTAATTTTTCAATACTTGAAACTTTCACTCCCTGAGCAGGTTTAATCTTAAATTGTATAACTGTTGGTCATACTTCATATCAAGCAACTTCCACTGGAATATTAAATTCAGCTAATTTAGCTTGTAATTCCTCTGCCTTTTTTATTAATGTATTTTCATCTATTTTTATAGTAGTATCTCAAGATTGCAATATATCAGCTGAGAAAGTTGGCTTATCTTTAGGATAAGAAATTTGAAATGATTTTTTCTCCTGTTTTTGTAGTTCTTTTTTTAATTTAGTCTTTAAAAGATTTTTTACTAAATTATCTTTTCAATCTAATTTAGAATCAGTTGTTTTGGTCTCAGAAACTGAATTAGATAAATTTACAGAAGGCTTCTTAAGTGGAATTGTAATTTTTTTTCTCTCAATTTTCTTTTCAGGTATTTCAATTTCAATCTTAGGTATTAACAAATAAAGATTAAGCTTCCAAAATACAAAAGAAGCTATTATAATAAACACAATTATAGAAAATATCTTAGTTGATAAAATATTATTTCACATAAAAAATGACCACAATTTCAATATTCCAAATCCAATATATCATCCTGTTTTTAAAATAGTATCTGAATCAACTGAATTTAATAAAGGAAAAGATAAAATAGGCAAAAAAGACAAAAATGCTACAAAACTATATAAAAAAATTCTCTCTTTCCAATTAGGAGGATACAATATTAAACTTACTCATAATAAAATCAAACTTCAAAAAAATACTTTTATTCCTAAATTTCAAAATAAAAATTGAAATAACCACCAAATATACTGAAATGGAGAATTTGGTGCATAAAAAGTAATAAAAAAATAAAATAATCATATTCAAATTAAAATCAATCAAACCAATCCTGGAGAAGAAACTACTTTCCTTCTTTTTTTTGTAGTTTTTCTTTTTTTCCTAGCCATATTTTATGAAGAAAATTAAATCTAAAATAAAAATTAAATAATCAAGAAGCTTTTTCAATAGGTTTTAAGAAGATTTCAAAAATTTCATAACAAAGTACAATGAAAATAGTAAAATTAAGCTATCTATAAAAAAAATATTTATTCAATATCCAACTAACAAACTACCAAATATAGGAGCAAATATCATTACAATAGACCTTAAAGAAGACAAAACTCACAAGACTTCTGCAGTTCTATCAGTAGTTTCCATTATTTCAGTATTATAAATTGGTCTAAAAACACCCAATAAAATAGAAGAAAAAATAAATAAAACTACAAACAATTCCAAAGTTACAGGCAAGCCCATTAAAAAAGTTAATATAAGTAACCCTAAATTAGAAAAAAATAATAAAAACTTATATGAAAAAAAGTTTAACCAAAATTTTTTCAATAAAATAATTTGATTTAGTAAACCTATAAATCCAACTATACCAAGCAAGTATCAAGAATATTCTCAATTCAAATTATACCTTAATTTCAAAATCAAAGGTAAAATTAAAAAATATGATTGAACTGCAAATAAAGTTAATAAAAAAGAATACAATAAGTACTTTAAAGGAATAGTTTTTAAATATTTAAAAATAATTTTAAAAGGATTTAAAGATAGATTTTCATTTATTTTTCTTTTTTTGCCTGTTTCTTTTACAAAAAAAGATAAAATTATAGTGATAAGTGACAAAATAACTATAAATAAAAAAATTGTAGGGACTCCAAACTTTAATAAATAACCTCAAATAAAAGGTCATATAGTAAAAGATATACTAAATATTGCACCAATATAACCTAGATTAATTGCTTTTTCTTTCTTATTTTTGGAAATATCAGATAAAATTGCCTGAATTACAGAAACATTAGCTCAAGTAGCTCAATCTATAGCTCTTCAAAGCAAAAATAACCAATAATTAGGAGCCAAATAAATAATTAAATTTCAAATAAAAGTTCAAACTAAAGATAAAAATAAAATTGGTTTTCTACCATACTTTTCAGCTAGTTGCCCTAAAATAGGAAGAAACAAAAAAGCAAAAACTGAATATATGGTTAAAATTAAACCAGTATAAGCAAGACTTATTCAATAATATTGAGCTACATCTGCTAAACTAGGAATAAATACAGAAAAACTTAGCACATCCATAAAAACAATAAGCAAAAGTATTATCTTTTGAAAAGAAGAACCCATTAGCTTTTAAAATTATATAAAAATTAATATTTACCTAAAAGTTTCACCTCCTTAGCAAAAAATCATAATTCATTTAATGCTTCTTCTAGAATCTTTTCATTTTTAGGAAGTTCCAAATCTATCCAAAACATATATTCAAACTTTTTTTCTTGAGTAGGTATAGATTCAATTTTAGTAAGGTTAATTCATCTTGTAGCAAAAGCTCATAAGCATTTATACAAAACTGCAGGCATATCTTTTACTTTAAAAACAAGAGATTTTTTTGTAAAATTAGAGACTAAACTTATAGGAGAATCTCTATGAGAAATAATAAAAAATCTGGTAGTATTACCCTTTTGATCATTTATTTTTCTATCTAAAATATTTAATCAATAAATTTTAGCAGCAAGCTCTGAACTAATAGCAGCTAAAGTAGGATCAGACTTTTCTTTTACAAACTTTGCAGAACCAGCTGTATCAACTCAGATTACAGGCTGAATATTATGTTTTTTTAAGTAATTTTCACATTGCATCAAAGCTTGATAATGACTATAAGCCTTCTTAACTTTATTTAAATCAGACCCAGTTCCAACTAAACAATGCTCAATAGGTAAATAGTATTCTCCAATTATTTTTACAGGATACTTAACTAAATTAAAAAAATTCTCATGAACTGAACCGGCATAAGAATTTTCAATAGGTACAATTCATAAAGAACCCTTATTTTCTGTAACATATTCAAACATATCTTTAAAAGAAAAAAGTCATTTAACAGCAGTAGAAGGCATATTTATTTTTTTAGCTACTTCCAATCATACTTGATGAGAATAAGCTCAAGGTTGTCATTGATAAACAATATCCATAATTTTATTTATCAAATAAATCTTCCTGAATTCAAGCTACTACTTTTACTTTTCAATTATCAACTATAAGAGTATATTCCCATTGAGCTCACAAATCTCCTTTAGCACAATAAAGTGGCCAATCTCCAGGAAATTGCTCTACCCAGTCTGTAGATTCTACAGCAGTAATTGGTTCAACTGCAAAAGCCATTCAATTTCTTACAATATGCTGTTTTAATTCAGGATTAGGATAGTTATATAAATATGGATACTCATGCACCTTTACTCATACACCATGTCAAGTTAAGGTTTTTATAACTGAAAAACCATTTTTTTTCATAACATTAAAAATTGTTTTACCCATATCATAGAAACTTTTACCAACTTTTAAAGTTCAAACACCAGCATCTAAAGCTTGTTTAGTAGCCTTTATAAGTTTATATCATAATTGATTAAATTGATTTCAACCTACTATTTTAGAAAAAGCAGCATCTGATACCATTCACTTATGTAAAATACCAGCATCTATTTTAACTAAATCTCATTCTTTAAAAACGTAATTGTTTGGAATTCAATGAACAACACAATCATTTACAGAAATACATAAATTAGCTGGAAATCAATGATAACCTTTAAAAGCTCATTTTAAATTATGTTTATCAATATATTCTTGAGCTTTTTGTTCCATATCCAGCCCAGATATACCAGGTTTTAAGTAGTCATATAAAATATATAATAATTCTGTTAAATATTTACCCGATTCTTCAAGATTTCTAAGTTGTTCTTTAGATTTATAAATAATCCTAGACATTTAAATAATTAGTAAATAAATTAATTTTCAAAAAAGTTTTCTAAATCAGTTTTATAAATACCATTAGTAGTAAGAATATAAACTACTCTTTTAGATAAAGAAGGTTTATAAATTACATCTACATCCTTAACCTGTGAATTTAGGTTAAACTTAATTTTAAACAAATATTTTAACTTGTAAGAAAAAGTATATGATGTATTAGTTTTATAAGGTGTAGATAAATACACTACTAATGATTGAGTAGAATAATCATACAAATAAACATACTTATCATTATCTGATGTAATAACTTTAACTTTACCAGTAAAATCTGAATTAGAAATTTTTGCTTGCTCCCAACCAGGTACTAATCTAGCATAAAATTTTGTATCAAAATAATTTTTTCTATAAAATTGAGCCAATCCTTCTTTTGTCCAAACTAAAAATGTACCATCAATTGCAAATGTTGAACCTGTAAATATTCAATTTAATAATTTAGAATCAGTTTTATTTGATAAAATATAAGGAGTAGCTTTACCAAAAGTATCCCTCGAATTTAATACATATCTTATAATAGGAGAATTATTAGAAATATACTTTTTAGATGTAGTTAATACATAAAATTTATTTACACCATAAGTATTTATAGAAACTATATTATCTGGCCAAGATTTATCCAAATTTTTTACAGATGATACTCAATATTTAGAAATATTTAAAATATCATTATTAGTCAAAGCACAATAAACTCCATTTTGAGATAAATTCTTTGTACAAGTTTTAATATTAGCTACACTAATAGTTTGATAAGTTGGTTTTAAATTTTTAGACACAATACCCAAAGCAACAGCTTTTTTAGATATAACATTCAAATAGCCATTAGTATAAATTAATTGCTGTAATCCAGATAACAATGCTTTATCCTTATCTGAAAATTTATAAATACTATCTAAAATTCAATCTTCATTAGTAACTATATTAATATGGAAACCCTTAAAATATAATTGGTCTAATTTTTTCTTAAGTTCTTTTACCTCTAAAACTTGAATATTTGCCTTTTCTAACTCACTTAATTCCTTTTTTATATTTTCATATTGTTGTTTTGCAAGTTGTGTATTTGTATTATCTAACTTAGAAAATGCATCTATCTGTCTTTTAATAGAATCAATATCAAGTTTTAACTTAACTTTTTTTCAATCAATAGTTGTAGTAATAGTAGGCTGATTATTTCAAATATAAGAAAATACTGATAAAATCAATAAAAATATAACAAATAAAGAAACTCATATTCAAATTGGATATTTATAATTTTGTAAAAATTGTTTAACTTTATTAAATTTTTCTTTTGAAGATGAAATTTCAACTTTTACAATTTTAAATTCATAAACTAATGAAATTATAAAACCTATTTGAGCTGGCTCTATTCTAGTAGATAAGACTTCATATAAAGTTCAATTAATTTCTCAAGTATTAATAATATCCTTTAATTCTTCATCTCATAAATAATTATATACATTACAACCTACACTAATCAATTTATCATTATCTTCCAATTCTCCTCTAACTATTTCTGAAAAAACATCAATTTTATCATCCTCTTCAATTTCATTAATAATCACTGCTTCTAATTTATTATTTCTTCAAATTATTAACGATGTTTCTCAAATTAAAACTCATATATAATCTTGATCCCAAATAATTTGCAAAATTCACCTAATTTCTATTTTTGTATCCAAATTTAATTTTTCTTGAAAAATATTTAATTGAGTATTGAATTTTGTAATTTCCTTTTCCAAATACTCTCTAAAATCATAAAAATTATCATATTTATCTTTTAAAATTAATACATTAGAAAAAAAATCCGAAAACAAATTTTTCTGATATTCTAGAAATGAATCAGAATAAAATACAACATCTAAATATATTTTTTTATTTTCATCCTCAAATTTTAATTGAAGTACCCTGTCCTCCTCAAGAAAATAATTTTTTACTAACCTAGTATTAATCATTATTTAAGCAAAGTAAAAAAATAAATTCTTTGTTTTTATAAACTATTTTATAAATTTTTCAATAAATAAGTTGATAACAAAAATATTTTATATAAAGTTCAAAAAAAATTTATTTAGATTTTACCTAATATAAATGCTCTACTTTATTCCTACTCCAATTTGAAATTTAGAAGATATTACTATTAGGGCTTTAAACTTATTTAAAAATTTAAATATTTTCCTATGTGAAGATACAAGAACCTTTAAAAATCTACTTAAAAAATATGAAATTGATTTTGCTGAAAAAAAATTTTACTCAATTACATCATATACTAACCAGTCTAAATTAAATTTTTATTTAGAATTAATAAAAAATAATGATGTATGAATTGTTTCTGAAGCATGAACCCCATGATTATCAGATCCTGGAAAAGAACTTATAAGAATTTGTTGGGAAAATCAAATAAAGTTTGAAGTTTTACCTTGAGCAAATGCTTTAGTACCAGCTGTAGTTAGTGCATGCTTTGACACTTCCAAATTTATATTTTTAGGCTTTTTACCACAAAAAAAATGAAGACAAACTATGATAAAATTCATAGTAAATAGTACTTTACCAGTTTTTATATATGAATCTGTACACAGAATAAATAAGACTTTAACTCAACTTAAAGAAAATAATTTCAAAGGAAAAATATTCATAATAAGAGAAATTTCTAAAATGTTTGAACAAAAAGAATGTGGTTATCTTGAAGAAATTGAAGAAAAAATTAATAATTGACAAATAAAGCTAAAATGAGAATTTGTTTTATGAATAAAAAATGAAAATGTTTAAAGTTAGTTGATTTCCAGAACTATTACCAGAAGAAAAATTAATTGAGGAAAAAATTATCAATATAATTAAAAAAAATTATCAACAAATATGATATACTCCAATAGAAACTCCTGCAGTAGAAAGAAACTCAGTTCTAACTGCAAAATGAGGTGATGAAGTAAGTAAACAAATTTTTTGATTATATGGACTAGCTCAATGATGTGAAGATAAAAAAGATTACTCATTACATTTTGATTTAACAGTGCCTTTTGCAAGATTTATAATAGACCATAAAAATGAACTTACTTTCCCTTTCAAAAGAAGCCAAATTCAAAAAGTTCGAAGATGAGAAAGAGCCCAAAAATGAAGATTTAGAGAATTTTACCAAGCAGATATTGATGTAATATGGGAAAGTGAAAAAAACTTTGAATTTTATGATGCTGAAATTGTTTTTACAATAAATAAAACTTTACAAAATATTTTCTCAGAACTAAAAATAAACGAAACTTTTACAATAAAATTAAACAACAAAAAAATAATTAGCTGATTTTTAAAATGAATAAATTTAGATGAAAAAATACTAGAGATCACAAGTATAATTGACAAAAAAGATAAAATTTCACAAGAAGAATTTATAAATTTACTAAAAAAAGAAAGATTAACACCAAACCAGATAAATCAAATTACAGATTTCACCAAAGCTACTATTGATAAAATTACACCATTAAATGAGGAAATGGGAAAATGAATAAATGAATTACAAAACCTTCTAAATAATTTACAAAACCTATGAGTATCAAATATACAAGTAGATTTTTGAATAGTAAGATGACTAGATTATTATACCGGAATGGTATTTGAAACATTTATTGACAATAATAGAAAGTTAGGCTCTATTGCTTCTGGATGAAAATATGAAAATTTTACAAAATTTATAGATAATAAATTTAGTTTTTCAGGAGTATGAGGTTCTATATGAATTTCAAGATTAGAAAGTTTTATATTTGAAAAATTAGAATTAAATAAAAAAACTACAACTGAGTATCTTATAATAAATTTTCCTGAAACAAAAAAAGAAAGTCTAAATCTACTTATTTCTTTATTAAATCAAGGAAAACAAGTTGAATACTATCCAAACAATGATAAACTAAAAAAACAATTTAAATATGCAGATAAAAAATGAATAAAATATTGTATTATATTGGGAGAAAATGAGCTTAAAGAATGATACTATTTACAAAAAAATATGATAACTTGAGAACAAGAAAAAATATACTTGAAATAAAAAACTCTTTTTTTATATTGACATTAAGTTTAATTTTTAACAATTTTTTAACAAATGGTATTTGAAAAAAAAATCATTGTAAAACCTTGAACTATAGACCTTTCTAAAACAAATTTAAAAGATATAATTAGCCTTTGTACTCCTGAAGAACAATTTGTATTAACTGAGAAATATGGGCTTATAAGCAATAAACCTACTCCTATGCAACAAATTTGACAAAAATTCAACATGTCAAGAGAAAGAATCAGACAAATACTAAATAAATCTTTAAATAAAGTAAGAAGATTAATTTCTCATGATAAAAACCTTGAAAATATAATAAAATTAGCTCATCAAATAACCAAAGAAAATTGATATATAATCTCAGAAAAAGAACTAATAAACACATTATTAAATAAAATAGAATGAAACTTTTCTTATAATGAACTATTACTAATTTTAACATCTGACTATGATTTATACTATTTGCATAGAAATAAAAGGTTTGATAAAATTTTCTTCATAGAGCCATTATTTGAAGACTTAATAAATGATATACATGATACTGCTTATGAAATTTTAGAAACTGAAAAAACTTTATTCACACAAGAACTAATTGATAAGTTAAAAAGCTTATTTATCAATAAGTTTAATAGAAATTTATCTATAAAAGAAGTATTAGAAAATGATAAAGTTTATCAAAATATATTTAACTACTCAAGGCACATTTACCAATTTGACTGAAAAATTTGACTTGAAGATAACCCTATAGTAAACCCAAAAACAATAAAACTAAAAATTTTCTATATCTTAGACAAAGAAGGAAAACCTTTACATTATTCTGAAATATTTAAAAGAATTAAGGAAGTTTTTAACTTATCAAAAATAAAGGAAACTACAGTTCATAATGAACTAGTAAAAAATAAAGAATTTATAAATGTAGGAATGTGAACTTATGGATTAACAAAATGGTGATATAAAGGAACAAATACACTGGAAACTATAAAAAACATACTAAAAAAGGCTTGAAGACCAATGAAAATTTCAGAAATTACAAAAGAAGTTCTTAAAGAAAGAAACATCAGAGAAATTACAGTATTAATGACTTTACAAAAAAATCCACAAGTCTTTAAAAGAGTATCTAAATGAGTTTATACATTAAACAAAGACTAGGGGACTCCCTAGTTTTTTATTATTTTAAAATACCTACTTAAATCCTTTAAAGTCATACCAAAATAACTTAACCAACTATTTCTCAAAGCATAAGTTATATCATAATAGTAATTATTAACTTTAGAAACCTGATGATAGTATCATCTATTAGAATATCAATCTACAATATCAGCATTTTGTCAATTAAACAAAGCTACTAAAGAAAATATATCTGATAAAGTTTGACAAACTCAATTTTTTGTTTTCAAAGTATAAAAATCAATCCAATTTTTCATTAATGATTTGTTGTTATTCAAATATTTATCTAATTCTCAATTTTTATAAGGATGTTTATTTATAAAATTAGAAATTTTTTCATTATAAGAAAAATTCATTTTCATATACTTAAATACTTCAGATAACTTTTTTCAATTAAATTTTAAAGAAAACACAATTAAATCTTTCATATCTTTAGGAGTATAAGTATAATAACCTCTAGAAATAAAATAAAAAGTAGGTTCCAATATTTTTCATAATTTATTTAAATCAACATTCCCATAAAGTCTTTTATCTCAAAGATAAAAAAAATCAACAACTCAAGGCTCCAATAAATAAAAATTATTTTTATAAAAAAATACTAAGTTATAATTCTTTTTTAGAATTCAATATATTAAAAAATCTAAATTTTTAGCCAAGAAATATTTAAAACTATTTTTATTAAAAGAAAATCAGAAAAGTTTACCATTATATTCAATAATTCATTTAGTAGGGAAAGTAGAATTATTTTGTGTATAAAACTTATCAATAACCAAAACTCAGTGCTTTTTTAATATATCTAAATTCTGTTTAACAGATAATTTAGGAGACATTCAATCTAAATAAATAACATTAACCTTTTTTACAAATAAAGCTTCAGAATTTCAATAAAAAAGATAATCTGCTTTATACTTATGTAAATAATAATCTGCTTTTTTTACTATGTCCTTAATAACTGATGAAGAAGCTCTAATATAAGAATAGCCATTTAGTCTATACCAGGAATTGTTAACTTTTATATTAAATCAGATTTTATCCTGTAAAGGAGAAACTCTTTTTAAAGGTAAAATATTTTCATAGTTAAAAATAGGTTTTAGCTGAAATTCTTTATCCAATGAATTTAAAAATTTTGTGTTAATAACTGAATTTAATTGAAAATCTCACCTTAATTTAATATTGGAAGAAGCAATATTTTGTTTTTTAATTTTATTTTTAGAATTAGATGATAATAAAGTTTTACACTTTCTTTCTTCAAGACTTTTTTTAAGTTGAATCCTATAAGCAAATAAATTAAGAAAGTCTTTATATTTAGGATATTTATTAGAATATCTATGTAATATATAAGAAATTTTATCATAATAAAAAGGAGCTTTCCTACAATATACGTTTAGAAGTGGGAATTTCTTATGTAATCTTATATCAATTTTATTAATATAGGAATTAATAAAATCATCGTAGTTTACTGCCAATGAAGTTCAACTAAATAAAATAAGTAAGATAAAAAAAACAATTTTTCTCATTTGTATTTATTTTTATTTCTAAAAAAGTATAGTATATTATTATTTTACCAATTTATTTGTCAATAAAATGTTTAGCATAGCTTTTTCAGGACCAGCTTGAAGTTGAGTAAATACAGCTTGATTAATTATAGCAACATACTTAAATAAACTATGATATAAAGTTTACTGAGATAAAGAGTATCAAAGTATCATAAAATGATGAAACAATACTTTTATTGTCTATTTTGATGAAAAAGATATTTTTCTTTCAAAAAAAATAAATTTATTTTTTGCTTTTGATAACTTATCTATCCAAAGAAATCAAAAAATATATGAAATTGAAAATATCATAGCTATACCATATGAAAACTGACTTTATCAAAATATAATAAGTGTATGAGCTGCATTTAAAAGTCTTGGTATCCCAGTTACTGAAGCAATAAATCATTTAAAAGACTATTTTTCTTATAAAATTTTACCTGATGAAATCATCAAAAAAAATATAGAATCTCTAAAAATAGGGTATAAAATAGAAATTTCTAAAACTAAACCTATAAAAAAAATATGAGAACCTAGTATTTTCCAGGATTGAAATAAAACTATAGCTGAATGAGCATTAAAAGGTTGATTAGAATTTTATTCAGCATATCCAATGACTCCAGCTTCTAGTTTAATAAAGTATTTATCAAATAAAATAACTTTCTTCCAAGGAGAAGATGAAATAGCAGTTGCAATGTCTATGCTAGGTGCAAGATTTGCAGGTAAAAAAGCTATGTGTTGAACTTCCGGATGATGATTTGCTTTAATGGTTGAAAGTATAAGTTTTGCCAACCAGGCTGAAATATGATGAGTTTATATATTATCTCAAAGATGAGGACCTTCTACTTGAACTCCAACATTTACAGAACAATGAGATATATTATTTGCTTGTAACCCAACTTTTTGAGATACCAAACCAATTGTTATATATCCAAATACATTTGAAAATTGATATAACCTAATTCAAAAAGCATTAAATTGGTCAGAAATCTATCAACATCCTATAGTGGTATTACTGGATAAGCAATTTTCAGAAAGTTATTACACCTTAAAATTAAAAGAAGAAAATAATAATTCCCAAATTAATATAGATGAAATTAAATTTAATCCTACTAAACCTGAAAAATTTAAAGAATTTAAAAGTTTACAGGAAGATAAGTTTTTAAGATACAAAATAAATGAAAATGGAATATCAGCTTATACATATCCTTGAATAAAAAATTGAGAATTTATAGCTTCAAGCTATGAACATACAGAAAGCTGATTTTCTACAGAAGACCCTGAAATTAAACAGAAAATGACTGAGAAAAGACATAAAAAGCTAAAAACATTTAAAAATAGAGAATTTAATGAAAACTTTTATGGTTATGAAATAATAAATCCAGATGCTAAAAAGTTTATCATTACCACAGGGATAAATCATTTAGTATGTAAAAAATTTGCACAAGATAATAACTGGTGATTAATAACAATTACAATGATTCAACCTTTAGATACAAGATTTAAAAAATACTTGGAAAATGCAGAAGAAATTGTATTTGTAGAATTAAACAAGAGTTGACAATTACAACAAATAGTAAGCTGTGAAATATGATTAAACTGCCAAAATTACAAAAATAAAGTAAAACATATTAGAAAATACAATAACTATCCTTTATTTATTGAAGACTTAAATAAACTTTTATAATTAAAATATAAACCAATGCTTTATGATGCTCATACTCACCTAAACTCACCAGAGTTATTCCCAAAATATGAAGAATTATTGGAAAATTTTTTAAAAGTAAATTGAAAAATTTTAGTAAATGTTTGAGTTGATTATGAACGGACCCAAAGAGCACTTGAAATAGCTAAAAAATATCCAGCTTATTGTTTAGCAACAGCTGGTTTTCATCCATCTGAAGTAATTTTTAAAGAAAAAAACTGAAAATTTTTATTTAATATGGAATATTTAAACTGGACAGATTATTTAACAGAAGTAGAAAAATATATTTCAAATTTAATTGAAACTCAACAAATAGTAGCAATATGAGAATGTGGACTAGATTATCATTACACTGAAAAAAATAAAGAACCTTTAACAGAAACTACAAAAGAAAAGCAAAAAGAACTTTTTATTCTGCAGTGTGAAATAGCTAAAAAATATGATTTTCCACTAATTATTCACTCAAGAGATGCTTTCAAAGATACTATAGAAATTTTAAAAAACTTTAATAATCTTAAAATCTATTTTCATTGTTGGTGATACTGACCAGAAGAAATTAAACAAGCAATAGAATTATTCCCAAATTTAAAAGTTTGATTTGATTGAAACATAACTTATAAAAAAGCTGATAATTTAAGGCAATCTGCTATAACTTGTCCTTTAGATAAAATTTTATTAGAAACTGATGCTCCATATCTTACACCACAAATAATAAGAAAAGAACAAAACCAACCAGCAAATGTAAAATATGTATATGAATTTGTAGCTCAATTAAAAAATTTAAGCCTAATAGAATTAGAACTAGCTATAGAAGAAAATTTCTTTAATTTTTACTGAATATAATGAAACCAGCCATAGCATTAGAAAATATAAGAAGTGCCTACAATGTAGGAAATATAATAAGAACTGCTGATGCTTTAGGTTTTGATGTTATATTATTATGATATAGCCCTTCTCCATTAGAAAATGAAAAAGTATTAAAAACATCATTATGAGCAGAAAAAAATGTTAATTTAAAACAATTTTATAATACAAAAAAATGAATTGATTTTATTAAACAAAATTACAACTTATTAATCTCAGCTGAGTTAACCTCTAATGCAATTCCTTTGACTGAATTACCTAAAAAAATTAAAAATAAATCTTACTGCTTACTTGTAGGAAATGAAGTAAATTGAGTTAGTCTAGAAACATTAGAAAGATCTGATATTATAAGTTTTATACCTATGAAATGAGTTAAGGAAAGTTTAAATGTATGTGAAGCAGCTACTATATTTATGTGGCATTTATCAGTAAATATTTAAAATGAAATTTTTTCTAATAATAAACTTTTTAAAAATATTAATTTGAGGAAGCATTATTTATTTAGCTTACAACTATATTGATATTAGTAAGGATTTTTTAATTTGAGTTTGAGTTATGAGTTTAGGAATTTTCCTATTTCTATGGTGAATTAGTTTTTTTTTGCTTGCTTGAATAATTTATTTAATTAACAAAAATCCTAAAAAAGCCTGCTTAACAGCCTATAAATATACTGGATTATTTGCTGTTTATATTATCGTAAATTTTTTATTATTAGCTTTTAACTTTTGGAATAAAATTATAGGATTTACTTTACTTATTTGCTTTATAATACTATGAATATTGATTTAGATAATGAAATTTTAAAAGAAATTGAAAAATTTTTAGATAATAACTTAGATAATTTCATTGCACAAAATATTTTAAAAGACCAAAAAAATATTGATGAACTTTTAAGAAAAATACAAACAAAATTTAACTTAAAAAATTATCCTTATAAAATAATTTGTTTAGATATTTCACATAATAGCTGACAAAATCCTGTAGGATGAATTTCTGCAATGAAGTGATGATTTTTAAGTAAAAAAGATTATAGACAAATTAAGATACCAACTGAACTTTGAGGAAATGACTATGAAAGTATTAAATTTTGCCTAAATAAATATTTTGAGAACAATCAAGCTGATTTAGTAATTATCGATTGATGAAAAGGCCAATTAAATACAATTTTTAATTTACCAAATAAAATATTACTTAAAACAGATTTTATAAGTATATGAAAATGAAAAGCTAGAAAAAGAAGCTGAAAATTAGAATGAAAACACGAAATTTTTTACACACTAAATTGAGAAATCCCAGTAAATTATGAATTATTAGAGGATAAATTGCTAATAAAACTTAGAGATGAAGCCCATAGATTTGCTAATAAATATAGAACTAAAATTTGACAAATTAAAAATAAAATTTAAAATTAAATTAAGTTTTAAAAATAAAAATAAAGTATGGAAAATTTAAAATCCTTTGAATCATATGAAAATAATCCTGAGCAAAATCTTTTAAAAGAAACAAAAAACAAATTAACTTCTCTCACAACTGAATTAAAAAAAAGCTTAGAGTTACTAAATGAACCTCTTATAAAAGACTCAATAAAACAAATTAATACTCTATTGTCAATTAATGACTTATCTGAAATAAACATTACGGAAAAGACAAATATACTAATTGAAAAATTAAGTTTATCAACAAATCCTCTAGCAAAAGATTTATTAAATGTAGTGTACTTAATACAACTTAAAGATTTCTGAGAAGTTTCTTTAGATGAAGTAAAATTATGAATAGAAAATATAATAGAAAGTAAAAACTTGCCAAAATCTATAAAACTAAAAACAATTAGATGGTTAAAAAACAATGACTATTTAATTTGAGATAAGTTTGAACAAGTAAAATTACAAAACGAATTATTCAAAAAATATCCAAATTATAATTGGTTTAACTTTGAACCAACAACTACGGGTGAATACACAAACATATTTACACCATAAATAACCCAGATAAAATGGGTTATTTTTTTCTAAATAACATAAGACCATCATTAGGAGGTATAGAAAAAATTTTATAATTAATTTGATTTTTATTTAAAAATTCATACAATGGAAGTGTTTTGGATTTGAACTTTACAACATTGTCCAGCAGTACCACAGCATTTTCTTCTAGCAAATCCTCAAAAGCTAAATAAAAATCAAGATAAAATTTCATCACAGCATCTATAAATAAAAAATCAATTCTTTTTTTTGTAAAAATCTTTTTTAAGTTAATCTGTAATGGATCTATATTATATGCTGTGATGTTATACTGCTGGAAGTTGTTAAAGTTCTCCAAAGCTTCCATATATGAGGGATAAGAAACTTCAAAAGTTGTTAAAGTTCCTCACCAATCTGAAATTGCATTTGCTATTACTAAACTTGAATATCATATTGCTGTTCAAATCTCAACTACATTTATTGGTTTTGTTCTATTTAAAAAATCTAATAAAATTCTTTCTACCTCCGGTTTAATAACTGGAACTTTATTAGCTTGAGCATAAAGCCTTAATCTAGATAGCATTATCTAAAATAAAAAAATAAATCTATTTTGTTATATATATACAAGAATTTAAATCAATTTATTTACTTTATTAATAAAAAACAAGATGACAGAATTTTCAAAAGCTTCATTACCACAAGAAGAAAATAATGGAATTCCTTTAGGAGAAAAATTAATAGGAAAATTTAAAAAAATAATCTCAACAAATAAAGAGCAAAAAACAGAGAAGCAAAATACAGAAGTCAAAGAACAAAAATCTAATACTACAAATGATATTGTAAAAACTAATAATAAAAAAACTTACACAAATGAAGAAAGTTTCAAAATTCTACCAGGAGAAAAACCAGTTAAAATTATGTCTTTGATGTGATTAGAACAAGTTGGTCAATGCTTATTAATAGAATATGAAAATGATATGATAATGATAGATGCTGGTATGGAATTTGCAGCTGATGAAGATGTATTAGGAGCAGATTATGTAATCCCAGATATTAGTTATGTAAAAGAGAATCTACACAAATTAAGATGAATTTTATTAACTCACGGACATTTAGATCACATATGAGCATTAAAAGATATTTTACCTGAATTAGAACGGCCAACTATATACACTACTCCACTTACATTAGGAATTGTAAAAAGGTCTTTCCAAAGCAAGGAGCAAATGAATAAAATTAAATATAAGATAATAAATCCTGATATTGATATTGTAAAATTAGGTGTATTTACAATAGAGTTTGTTCATGTAAACCACAACATACCAGAAACAATGGCTATGGCTATTCACACACCAAAATGACTAATATTTAATACTGCAGACTTTAAAGTAGACTTTACTCCTGCAATTGATAGACCTGCAGATTTATCAAAAATTGCTAGAATTTGAAACGAAGGTGTTAAATTGTATATTGGTGATAGTTTAGGAACTGCTTCAAGAGGTGGAACAACTAAATCAGAAAAAGAAATTTGAGAAAATTTAGAAAAAGTAGTAAAAAATATAGATTGAAGAGTTATTGTAGCTACTTTTGCATCAAATGTAGGTAGAATTATGCAATTAATTAATGCAGCTGTAAGAAACAACAGAGTTGTATTTTTAGCTTGAAGAAGTATGGTAAACAATGTAGAAATTTGTAAAGAATTAGGTTATATTAAAACTCCTCCGGGAATGGTAAGACAATTAAATGAGGAAGTAGAACAAATGCCAGACAATAGAGTTATGATAATTTGTACTTGAGCTCAATGAGAAGAATTCTCTGCATTAGCTAGAATGGCAAGAGATGAACATCCACAAATAAAATTAAGAAAATGAGATACTATTATGATGTCTTCATCAGTTATTCCAGGAAACGAGCTTCAAGCTGCAAAAATGATGGACTTATTAGTCCAAAAAGACGTAACATTAATTACAAATGATGATATTGATATACATGCTTCATGACATGGTTCTGTAGAAGACCATAAATTATTCTTAAACCTAGTAAATGCTGAATATGTTTTACCTTACTATATGACACCATATCACAGATATGCTCATAAAAAACTAGCATTAGATATGTGACGGCCAGAAGAAAAAATATTAATGCCAAATGAAAACTGACAAATAATAGAAATGTATGAAAATTGAATTAGAATTTCACCTAAGAAATTAAAATTAAATACAGTATTAATTGATTGAAAAGGTAAATGACATTTAAGCTGAGAATATGTAGTTCAGGCAAGAAAAATCATGGCACATGATGGTGTATTGGTACTAACTTACAAAATTGATACAAATACAAAAGAAATTATATGAAATATACAAATTGAATCGAGAGGTTTTGTATATTCATCAGAAGTTAAAAAAGTACATACCCTAATTGTAGATTTTGCTAGAGCTGAATACAATAAAATAATAAAACAATTAATTAGAAATTGAATTAAACCAGAGGATATAGAAATAAAAGATGTGTTAAAAGAAATAAAGAAAAAACTTGAAGAATTTACAGCACAACATATTTGAAGAGTTCCTATGATAATAACAACTTATGTTTATATAAACAGACAACCAAAGCAAGCTCAACAAAATCAAGAAAAAGAAGAAAAATCAGAGAAATAAAATAAAAAACCTTTACCTTTAATAACTCACTTCAAAGAAACTGAAGTGAGTTTTTTTGTTTAAAAAATAAATGTTAAGTTTTATTCAATACATAAAATATCCTAATTATATTATTATCTTGTATGTACTAACCTACTATTTACATTAGAATTACTTATAAAAATCTTCTACATTAAATAAAATATTAGCAAACAAAAAAAAACACTTCTAGAAAAATTTTCTAGAAGTGACTTTTAAAATATAAATTAATTTTTAATACTATCTATTATTTAAAGAACAAGAATGATGAATAAATTGAATCATGTTTAACTATTACCGGATGAAATTTATCCTGAGGATCTCTTAAATCAAAATGTCTTATGTATGATCAACCACTCCATATCCAACCTCAAGCTAACTTAGCTCAAGAAGTAAGTGGTATAAAAGTAGAACCAGATAAGTATGCAGAATAATATCTTAAATAGTTAATATCATACATTTTAGCTAATTGCTGAGCTAAAACTAATCCACTACCAGCTCCTTCAATATAATTGTTATAATAGTCATTAATCGTCTTAATATCATTATATTTTTTAGGTAAAATAATATAAGCT
>CAZVAP010000003.1:0-36566 GCA_964625125.1 uncultured Candidatus Peribacteria bacterium
GCTGGTTTAACACCAGAAGAATTTATTAAAAATTTTGATAAAGTAGAAATTTTTGAATATTATACTATTGAGTTTAAAGAAAGATGGGAAAATATCTAGTTTTAGGTTAGATAATGATTGATTTTTATATAATTTTTTTTATATTAGCTTAACCCTAACTTTACATTTTGTTATTTTTTTATGAAAGTAGTTTTGGCTGATGTAGTAGAACCTAATTTTCCCTCTGAAGAACTTGATTATAGAATGCAAGAACTAGAAAATTTAGTAAATACCTATTGATGAGTTGTAATAGTAGAAAAAATTCAAAAAAGAGGAAAACCAGATTATGAAACTTTTTTGTGAAAATGAAAACTTGAAGAAATTAAATTTATTATGAGTCAATCAAAAGCTAATCTTTTAATTTTATGAAATATATTAAAACCAAAGCAATTATACAATTTAAATGAGTATTTTAAAGATATTTGAGCTCAGGTTTGGGATAGAGTAGATTTAATACTTAAAATATTTGATTTACATGCTAAAACTCCAGAAGCTAAATTACAAATAGAGTTAGCTGCTATAAAGCATATGGGACCTAGGATATTTGGTATGGGTATGGAACTTTCAAGGCAATGAGGTGGTATTTGAACTAAGTGAATATGAGAAACAAATACTGAAATTATGAAAAGGCATTTACAAAAGAGAATTCTTCAAATTGAAGAAAAGTTAAAACAATATGAGAAGGTTAGAAATGTTCATAGAAAATCAAGAAAGTCTAAAGGACTTCCTACTATCTGAATTGTATGATATACTAATGCTGGAAAGTCTTCTTTGTTGAATGTTTTAACTCATAAGGGTGTTTTAGCTGAAAATAAGTTATTTGCAACTTTATGAACATCAGTTGGTGAATTATTTTTGTCACCTTATGATCTTGGATATGAAAATATTAAATGCGAGTGGAAAAATTGTAAAAAGGTTTTATTAAGTGATACAATAGGTTTTATTAAAGATTTGCCACCTTCTTTGATTAAAGCATTTAAATCAACATTGGAAGATAGTATTGAATCAGATTTACTTTTTCATGTGGTAGATATTTCTGATCCTTGGTATATAGATAAAATAAAGGTAGTTAATCAAATTTTAGATGAAATTTGAGCTACTCAAGAAAGAGTATTAATTTTAAATAAAGTAGATAAAGTCTGAAATTTAGAGCAAAGAATTAATATAATCAAAAAAGAAGATTTATTAACTGATAATTATTTCTGTGTTTCTACTTATACAAAGGAAGGGTTAGAAGATGTAAAAAAGTTTTTATATGAAAAATTTTAAAACATGCTTTCTAAAGTTTCAAAACTAACTAATTCTATAAAAAAAAGGGTTTCTAGACTTCATTTAAGAGCTAAACAACAAATGAAGAAAATTTTTGAACCAGTATATTATTTGCCTTTTGATGAAAAAGAAGTTGAGCTTTTAGATGTTTTTACTGGTAATGAAGAAAAATATAAAAATTTTTTAGATAAACTGAATGTAGATAACATTGAATACTATGAATATTACGAATATTATAAAAATTTTGATTTACTTTTGCTTTCTAAATTAGCTATATATTCTTTATTATTAGCAAATGAGGCATATTTAAATTATACTAAAATTATGAGTAAAGTTAATCAGAAGTTACAAACTGTATGAGAATTAAGTAAAATAGAAATTAAAGGCTCTACTACAAGTTTAATTTCTATTGATCAAATGATAGATGAAATAAATTTCTTATTTATAAATAAATCTTTTAATAAAAATGAAATACCTGAACTTTTAAAAACTTCAAATCAATTTATTTTTAAATCTGATTCTAAAGAATTAATTAATAAATTTGATTCAGGTGAATTAATACCATTGTTAGAAAACTTTAAAAATATAATAAATTATTATAATAAGATTTTCTTATGATTAAATTTAAATGAGAATAATTTGGTTTGACCTAATTTTGGGCCAGCAATTAAATATGTTTTAGATAAATCTGAAGTGTTAGCTTTAAATTTAGTTAAGTTAAGAAATATTTTATATAAATTTCTTAAAGAAAATTTTGTACCTCCTACAGAAATGGAAGACCAAAATAAGTTTGAAAGATTTAGAGGTATTGGTATTTGAACTGAATCTGTTTTTATCTGGTTAAAAAAATATAATAGTTTTTGGAAAGATAATATTTCTGATTTGCATAATATTTATAAAGTTCTTAAGATTTCTTATTATTTAGATAAATTAAATTTGAATATTGATAAATTTTTTGAGACAATAGATCAAAGTAAGTATGATAATTACATTAAGTTTTTTGATAGTTTATTTTCATGAGAAAATACTGCTTTGAAGGAGTATATTTTAAAAAATGCTTCTAATGATGAAATTGTTGACTTAATTGTTTTATTAGAAAAAAATAGTAAGCTTATACAAAAATTTTCTTTGTTAAAATATTTAAAAATACAGGATATATTGAAACTTTTAAAATTAGGATTACCTAAAAAAGATTTACTTAATTTTATTACTATTAAAGACTTTAATAAATTGCTTAATATTGAAGATTTGCTAGAGAAAATTAATGAGTTGTGAATATCTAAAATTAAATATATTCTTTATACTTTTGATAATGGTCTAGAGATTTTACAGCTTCCTACACGTTTAATTAAATTAGTTTATAATAATGAAAAAGTTTTAGAAGATATTGATTTATCAAAGGTTGATCCTGGTGAATTAGAGAAATTGATAGAAGATAAAAAGTTATATTCTCAAAAAGAATATTTAAAGACTGTATTGCCAAAATATTTATCTGATGAAGTAGAATCTATAAAATCTTTTGATGAAATAGAATCAATTAAAAATAAATATGAAGAATATATTGAATTGTTCTCTAAGTTTCCTATTTTAAAGAAAATATTTGATGCTTTATATGATAAAAAACCTAAAAAGTTAAAAAATAAACAAATTTTTGAAGTTGTAAATTGTATAAAAGATAATTATTTATTATCCGATTTGGATTTTATATTGACTTTGTTATCACATTCTAATATTAAAATTACCGAGGAATTTTATAAAAATTTTAATTTTAAAGAAATTATTTCTAATTTAATAAAGAAAAAATCTTTTATTAGATTAGAAAATATAAAAACAAGTATTACTTTATCTGATTTGTATAAAAGTGTAAATGACCTAGATATAGAAAATAAAGTTACAAATATTTTTTCTGATACTCAATATCAATTTATTTTGGAGTATAAAAATACTGATAAATTTGCATATTTAGTTCAGATTTGAGAACTTTTAGGAAAAGACATTTTGTCTAAACTATCTGATGATAATTTTTTAAACTTAATAACTTTTGAAAATAAAAAGCTAATTCTTATTAGAGAATTTATAGAAATTGTAAAAGTTAATTTTAAGATAGGATTATCTTCTGGATTTGTAAATATTGTATTAAATGATTTTGATAGCAAGCAAAATATAATTGAGGATTTTATAGCTGAGTATAAGGATTTTACTATTGATATTGAAGAAAGTTTATTTTTCTCATTGTTATATGAAATTTTTTATAATTCAGAACAAATAGATTTATTAAAGAAAATAGTTTTTCTACCTGAAGAGTCTATAGAAGAAGGTCAAGAAAATAATTTAAATACATGAAAATGATTAAATAAACTTTCATGATGGTCAGGAAAGCAGTTATTGGCACAATTACAAAGATTATGATTTACTATAAAAAGGGTTAATGGTAAAATACAATGAAAATGAGATCATATTTTATTATATAGAGAAAAAGATAATAAATATTTTCTTGTTCCTATGCATAAAACAATAAAGGCCTCTACATTAAAAGATACTCTTAAAAGAGCAGGTATTTTAGAAGAATTTTTAGAATCTTTAGATTAAATATGTTTTTTTTATGAGTGGATCCTTGAATTAGAAAATTGTGATTTGCACTTATAGATGAAAATAAAAAAATTTATGAATTGTGAGCTATAATAAATGAATTAGAAAGTTATAATGATAACCCTAGAAGAATGTATGAACTTTCTAAATTTTTTGATAAACTTTTAGAAAAATATGATATACAATCTGTATGTATTGAGAAACTCTTTTTTACTAGGTATAACCAGGCAAATGCTGAATTTGTTTATGGTGTAAGAGGTATTTTATTATCTAAGTTTTATGAAAAAAATATTAAAATAGTTGAACTTACTCCAAAAGAGATAAAAAAAATAATTACTTGAAATTGAGCTTCAAATAAATTATCTATCCAAAGATCAGTACAAAGACTATTTAACCTAGTTGAAATGCCACAACCTCATGATGCTGCTGATGCATTATGAATGGCTTGGATTGCTTTAAAAACTTATTTAAAAAATAAAGTTTAGTTTAAATATTTAATGCTAAAGATGAATGTAAAAAAACTTTATTATGGGCTAGTAAGTTTAATATCTGTAATTGCTATTGCTACTAGTAGTTGAATTTTGTTGTCTTCAGTTTTAAAAATGTATTTGATTTCAGATAAAGAGTATATTGAAGCTAATCATTGGATTATTGATAGTTGTAAATATGTAGGAAAATCTAATTCTTTGTGAGGTCAGGTTTCAGTGTGAAATTATTCTTCTAAACAAGAATGTATTAAAGATAAGACTAAGCAAATTTTATTGGAAAGAAAATATAATTTTAAGATGTCTATAATATCTTCCTTATCAGTTTTAATTGTATTTTTAATTTTATTTGTTTTTCATTATCCAAGATTTAAAAAGTTAGATAATTAAAATTAATGAGAAAAGTTATTATTTATACTGATGGTTCCTGTTTATGAAATCCTTGAAAATGAGGTTGGTGTGCATTATTAAAATTTAAAGATAAAGAAAAAATAATTTCAGGTTCTGAAAATAATACTACCAATAATCAGATGGAGCTGACTGCTATTATAAAGGCTTTAGAAGAAGTGAAAACTAATAAATATCCTATTGAAATATACACAGATAGTAAATATGTCCTTGATTGAATTACAAAATGGATAAAAAACTGGAAAAAAAATTGATGGAAAACTTCCAATAAACAAGTTGTTAAAAATAAAGATTTATGGGAGAAATTAGATAAATTGTTTACTAATTTTAATGTAAAAATTAGTTGGGTAAAAGGACACTGAACTGATAAGTATAATAATTTAGTTGATGAAATAGCAAGAAAAGAAGCTTTAAATTCTTAAATTATTATAATGGATAATAAGATATTATCTTTTTCTGAATGATCTGAAAACTGAGTAGAATCAAAAGTATGTAATTTACATAATGAGATTAGCTCTGAAATTGAAAAAATATTAGATAATAAAATAAAAAAAATTTACCAACATTATTTTAATAACTTATTTTTATTGTTATTTAACTTTACTTATTGTAAGGATGATAGTTATAAAAATTATTTTAGCATTTTACCTATTTTAATGAAGCATATTGGTAGTGAAAAAATGAATAATTTTTTAAAGAAAAACTATGATAATAGAAAATTGTCATTTGAAATACTAAAACATTTTTATGAACAAAATATAAACGATAAATAAAGTATAAAATTTTTAATTAAATACTTAAATAGTAAATTTTTCTTGAAAAATAAACTTAATTTTATAATATACAACTTACCAGCTGGTGAGATGGGTGAGTGGTTGAAACCACCTCCCTGCTAAGGAGGCGTGCCTTCGGGCACCGAGGGTTCGAATCCCTCTCTCACCGTATTTAGTATGGCACCGTAGCTCAGGGGTTAGAGCGATCCTCTCATAAGGGATAGGTCGGTGGTTCAAATCCACCCGGTGCTATTTATACCTGGTATTTATTTCGTTCTTAAGTGTAAGGGCTGAAATAAATACTAGGTTAATTTTTTATTTTTGGTTATTAAACTATAATGGCAAAAAAATGACATGTTATGCAAGTTTGATTGCAATGTTCAGAATGTGGTAGAATGAATTATGTTACTACAAGAAATAAGCTTAATGTTCCTACAAAATTGGAATTAAGAAAATATTGTCCTCAATGTAGAAAACATACTATTCATAAAGAAAAGCAAAAATTAAAGTAATTTACTTATTTAATTAATTTCAATGTTAAGAATTAGATTATCTAGACATGGTAGAACTCATAGACCTTTTTACAGAGTAGTATTAACAGAGCATACTAAGCCTGTTAAATCTGGTTATCAAGAAGTTTTAGGTTGGTATGACCCAATAAATCATAAACAAGATTTAGATATAGATGCTATTTTAAACTGGATTTCAAAGGGTGCTCAACCTTCAGAAAGAGTTGCAAAATTAGCTTATAAAGTTTCTGGTAATGAAACTTTTAAAAAGTTCTTTAAAATTAGAGACAGACAAAGACCAAAGAAAAAAGAAGATTAATAAAAAAGGCTAGCAGTTATTTGCTAGCTTTTTTGATATTCAATAATAACTTTTTTTATAAAGTTAATTAATTCTGTAAATTTTTGTTTATTAAGCCATATTTTTTCTCAATAACCTGTATGTACTTTTGGTCGAATTCATAATATATTAATTGAAATTTTATACCAATTGTACTGATGTATGTGTTCTTCATTGTTTTCTGGTAGAGAAAAATCTTTTTCTTTTTTCGAATAATTAGTTATTTCATAAAAAAAACTTACTATGTATCTTTTCTTTTTAAAATAATACTTTATTGCCACTATTTTATTATTTTCAGGATTAATAATAACCTGATAGCTTTCGTATTTTAAAAATTTTATTTTTCTTTTTTTTATAGTCAATTTGAAATTATTAGAGATTTTTTCCTTAGTTTGTTTTATTTTCCTAGAGATAGAAACATTATTGTGTTCTAAACAATATCAACAGTCAGGACAAGTTCTTGTGCTTAGATTAAAGTTTTCTGAATCACAATTTGGACATTTTCAAGAATAATCCAAAGTTTCCATTTTTAATTTTGATTATTAAATCTTTCAAGAATTTTCATAGCAGCAATTGTATCTTCTTCTCATGGTTTTTTTTGAAAATTTCAGGTTGTAGCATTTGCTTCTACAGAAGTATAGTCTTCATCTACTTTTATTACTTCCATATCTGGATATACAAAGCTTAATTCTTTAATAAATTTATCTATTTTTTCTTGCATTGATTTTTCTCTTTGTGGGTATCATATAACTATTTTTTTTATATTGTATTGCTGGATTATATTTGCAAGTTCAAACATTGTGTTTCCATCATTTTGAATGTATCCTACTGGAATTATTACATTATGTTTTGTATCTTTTTTGGCTAATCAAATATATTTAGTTCAATAGTCTATTCATAAAATGTTCATTTTTTAACCTTAATTTATAAATTATTTATTTTTGTCAATAATCTTTTCTAAAGATTTTTCAAGTATTTTATAATCTCAGCTTTTAGGATAAATATAGGTAATTGGATCTAATAGTCCTGTAGGTCTAATAATTTGTTCAACTATTGTATTATTTGATGCTTTTATCTCATATTCAGCTGGAGTTGCTGATACAAAGAGGATGTATACTTTTTTCTTTTTTGAGTGGGATAAAGCATTTAATACTGGTTGTAAATCAAAGGAAAAGTCTTTTTTGTTATCCAATAAATTGCTTTCAATCTCAATTATTTCTTTGTAAATTTTTAATAAATTGCTATTTGATGATAAAATTTCTTCATTAGGTTTTATATTTAGTAAATATTCTAATTCATCCCAAAATAAAGGTCTGTGATCCAAAGCTGAAGGTAGTCTAAATCAATAATTTATTAAATTTAATTTTCTACTTTTATCTGCAGAAGGCATAGCTTGAAATTGAGGGATAGTCATATGTGATTCATCTATTATGAGTAGAAATTCATCTGGGAAATAATCAAATAAACTTTGCGGAGGTTGAGCAGGCAATCTTCTTTCAAAATATCTAGAGTAGTTTTCAATTCAGTTTACAAATCAAGTTTCTTTTATCATCTTTAGATCATAGCTTACTCTTTGTTGTATTCTTTGAGCAAAAAGTAGTTCATTTCTTTTTTTGAAATATTCTATTCTTAAGATTAATTCATTTTCAATTTCTTTTAAAATTTGGTCTAGATTATCCATATTTTGCATAAATTGAGTTGCTGGCCATATGGTAACTTTTTTAGTATCTCATATTTTGTTCCACCTTATAGGGTCTTTTTTTTCAATATAAATTACAGTATCCTCATCAAAGTGTATTCTGTATATAACATCTTCTATAGAAGAGTAAATATCTAACATATTTCCTATAAAATTAAATGTTCCTGCAGAAATATCTCATTTTGCTGGATTATATTGCATATTTAATAGTTTTTCTTTAATTTTTCTTAGATTATATTCTTTTCATACTTCAAATGTTATACTAGATTCTATAAACAATTCAGCAGTTCCTAATCAGTAAATAGCACTTACTGAGCTAATTATAATTGTATCAGGTCTAGTTAAAAGATTTGACATTGCAGCTAAACGATACATTTCAATTTCATTATTTACACTGGAGTCTTTTTCTATGTATATATCTCTTTCAGGAATATAACTTTCAGGTTGATAATAGTCAAAATATGATACAAAGTAGTTTACTGCATTATCAGGAAAAAAACCCTTGAACTCAGTAGTTAATTGAGCTGCAAGGGTTTTATTGTGGGATAAAACTAATGTAGGTAAATTTAGTTCTTTGATAATATTTGCCATAGTAAAGGTTTTTCAAGTTCAAGTTGCACCCAACAAAACAACTTTATCTTGCCCAGTTTCAAAATGTTTTAATATTTGACTGATTGCTTTTGGTTGGTCTCAAGCAGGTTTGTATGGAGCATTTAATTTGAACATTATTTGATTATTACTTTTTTTCATAAAAGTCTTGATGCTAATTTTACATTTACTGCATTTTTACCAAATGCTAAAGGTTTTTGTTCTTCTGGTATGTATACATAAATTATATTGTTTTCATTATCTTCTTCTATTTTTGTTACTTTTGCAGGATGAAAGATATTTTTAACAAATTGTTTTAAGTCATCAGAATATTCAATTATATCTACTTTTTCATCTCATAATTCTTCTAAAATTTGTGATATTCTAGCTCCTTTTTCTCAAACACATACACCTACTGGGTCAATTCTTTCATCATCTGTAGAAACTGCTACCTTTGTTTTTATACCTGGTATTCTTGCAATTCTTTCAATTTTTACTTTTCATTCTTCTAGTTCAGGTATGTATTTTTTCATAATAGCAGCTACATATTCTGGGTCTGATTCAGTTATTTCTAATATTATGTCAGAACCTTGTTTTTTAATTTCTTTTAATAATACTTTTATACTATCTCATACATTGTAATTTTTTCATTTTATTTGTCCTTCTACAGGAAGAATTACAGTATTGTCTCAAAACTCTAAAACAACTAATTCTCATTGAACATATTTAATTTTTCATTCTAAAATATCTCATTTTGAATCAGCAAAAGTTCTATAAAATCTTTCTTTTTCTATTTTTTTTACTTGTTGCTTAATAGTTTGTGCAGCAGCTTGAGCAGCTATTCTTGAAAATTCTAGTTTTTCAGGAGTTATATCTACTAATAATTCTTCTCCAGGTTTTACATCTTTTTTATATTTTTTAGCTTCTGATAAGTGAATTTGTTTTTCTGGTTCTGTTATTTCTTCTTCATCTGAGATAACCTTATAAACTCTATATATTTTTAAATTTCCATTTTTATCCATAATCATATCTAAATCTATTTTTTTATTTTTATTAAGATAGTCTCTTCTAAATGCAGTTTTGATTCACATTTTAACCACATTATATACTTCTTCTGGTGTAAAGTTATATTCCTTAACTAATTCTTCTAATGCAGTGATAATTTTTTTTGGATCTAATCTCATAATTTTTTATTGTTATTAATATAAATAAAGACCCCTATAATAAGGGGCCTTAACTTGTAA
The DNA here is from genome assembly GCA_964625125.1 of uncultured Candidatus Peribacteria bacterium. Classification (GTDB taxonomy): domain Bacteria; phylum Patescibacteriota; class Gracilibacteria; order Absconditabacterales; family Absconditicoccaceae; genus CAZVAP01. The sequence goes on from CAZVAP010000003.1 coordinate 9,941, forward strand.
GCTAGTATAATTAAAAAAAAGAATTATTCAATCTTTTTTGTTGAAAATGTAATTTAAAACTTTAATATACTGTCTATGCTTACTTGGGTAGGTACTTGGTTTTAAACCAAGAGGAAAGTCCCTGCAACCAAAAAAGCCCAAAGGCTAACAGCCTTTGCCCCTATTTGTTAGGGAAAAAGAAAGTGCCACAGAGACAATACTAGAAAGCTATTGCTTTCGAAAGGTGAAAAGTAAGGGTGGAGAAGTAATTCTCCTACCTTTGTTCTACTAGCCGATGGTTAGTAGAAAGGTAAACCTTGGGTGGTTGCAAGGTGGAAGGCTTTGCCTGAAGCTGCTTGATGCCAAGTATAACTTGGCTTAGATAGATTCCTACCTAAAACAGAACAGGGCTTACTAAGTAAGCAGATTATTTGTGATTTTATTTAATTAAATAAATTTATGGAGAAAAAAATAATAGAAGGAAATCAATCTAATTTAGAGGTTCAAATAAATTTAACTCCAGATGAAGTAAAAAAATATGAAGAAAAGGCTTTAAAAGAATTGTCTAAAGATGTACAAATTCCAGGTTTTAGACCAGGTCATGCTCCTTTGGATGAAGTAAAGAAACACTTAGATCCTAGATATGTAGAAGGTGCTGTATATGAAACTGTTGTAAATGATGTTATAAACGAAATGGTAAAAGAATGAAAATATCAACTTATTTGAAATATATATGATTTCAATTTTGATAAAAAAGATGATGGTAGTGTAAATATTAGTTTTAAAATTGATGTTTATCCAGAAGTAAAAGTTAAAAATAATAACTATGAATCAGTTGAACCTAAATTGCCAGAAGAAGAATTAACAGAGGAGGAATTAAATAAAGCTATTGATGGTTTAAAAGCTCAGTTTGCAGAATATAAGGATGCTGATAAAGTAGATACAGAAAAATCATATGTAAAATTGGATCTAGAATATTTGGATGAAAATTGAAATGTGGTTTGAACTGGTAAAGTATTTTTGGCTAAGCCAGATTTTGAAGAGTTTAAGGATTTAGCTGAAAAATTTGCTGGTAAAGAAAAAGGATATTCTGTTGAATTTGATTATGATGAGGAAAAATTACCTCAATTGTTGCAATACTTTAAAAAAGATAAAGATCAATTAAATATTAAGAAAGTAAAAGCTACAATTTCAGAAATTAAAGAACAAGTATTGCCAGAATTAACTTTAGAAAACTTAGAAAAATGGTTCGGTAAAAAATATGAGAAATTGGAAGATTTTATTGCAGAAATTAAAGAAATTTTAGCTAAGGAAAAAAGAAGAACAGAGCTAACTAAATTTGTTGAGGATTTGTTAGAAAAAATTAAGGATTCGTTTGAGGTAGTTTTGCCTAAAACTTTGGTTGAACAAGAGGTTAAACAAAGATTTGAGTCATTAAAACAAAGATATGGTGGAGAAGAAAAGTTTGAAGCTATGTTGAAAAGTTTAAAACCAGAAGAAGTTAAAAAATTGTATGAAGATATTACAAATGCTGCTAAAGAGTCTGTTAAAAATTTCTTAATTTTAATGAAATTTGCAGAATTAAAGAAGATATTGGATAAGGTAGATTTTAAAAAAGATTTAGATTTTGAAGAAAAGTTGCTTTCATTGTTTAAAAAAGAAAATAAATAGTTTTATTTTATAAATTTATTGACTATGTTAGGTGGACTAGGAGATTTGCAACAAATGTATAAAAAATATAAAGATTTACAGGATAAATTGTCAAATACTTTAATTAGAGCTAAGGAAAATGGAGTAGTTATTGATATAACTGCTGATATGAAAGTTAAAGATGTAAAAATAGAAGATGATAGTTTATTGTCAGTTGATAGAAAATCAGAATTAGAAGAAAATATTAAAAAGGCTTTTGTAAAAGGTCAACAAAAAGCAACAGAGGTTGCAATGCAAAAAACAAAGGAAATACTTTGATTTGATCCAAATCAGCTTGCAGGTATGTTAGGTGGTCAAGGAGGTTTTCCAGGTCTAAAATAATTAATCATCTTATTAACTCACCTAATGGTGAGTTTTTTGTATTTTTTAATTTCTAAATTATTAGTTTATGTTGCCAGCTTATTCTAATGAAGCTTTAGATAGACAAAAAAAAATTAATGATTTAAAAAATGCTTGAGTTATAGTTTATGCTAATAGATTTCCTTGAAAACAGGATATTAAAGATGTAAGAGCTCAAAATGAAAAAATTAAAGATTCAAAACAATTAATGGAAGAGTGAGCAGTTGGGGAGTTTAAATTAGCTGGTAGAGTAATGCTTTCTAGATCAATGTGAAGATTGATTTTTATGAATATTCAAGATAATACTTGAAAAATTCAATTATGTTTTATGAAATGAAAAGCAAAATTTAATACTGGGAAAGAATTAGTTGATAGTTTGAAAATTGATAATGAAGAAAAAACAGCTCATAAAATAGCCGAAAAATATGTACAAATTGGTGATTATATTTGAGTAGTTTGAGATTTATTTTTAACTAAACATTGAGAATTAACATTATTTGTTAAAGAATTTCAAATTTTATCTAAAGCTGTTAGACCATTGCCTGAAAAATTTCACTGAATTCAAGATCCAGATAAGGTTTATAGACAAAGGTATTTGGACTTAATAATGAATGAAGATTCTTATGAAAGATTTATTTTTAGAAGTAAATTTATTCAAACTTTAAGAGAATTTTATTATAAAAATTGATTTGTAGAATTAGATACACCAATTTTATGAAATGCAGCTTCTTGAGCAGCTGCTAAACCATTTATAACACATCATAATGATTTTGATATAGATGTTTACTTAAGAATAGCTCCTGAAACTTCTTTAAAAAAGGCTACTGTAGGTAGGTTTGAGAAAGTATTTGAAATTTGAAGAAATTTTAGAAATGAGGGTTCAGATCCTTCTCATATGCAGGAGTTTACTGCTGTAGAGCATTATGCTGCTTGGTGGAATTTTGAAGATAATATGAAATTTACCGAAAAAATGTTTGATTATTTATTTGAAAAATTAAATCTTCCAAAAAAAATTAAAATTAAATGAAAAGATTGAGTTGAAAGAGAAATTGATTGGTCTACTCCTTGGAAAAAACTTGATTATGTGCAAGGTATTAAAGAAATTACTTGACTAGATATTTCTAAATATTCTATGGATGATGAGGAAAAGTTAAGAAATGATATTATTTCAGCTTGATATACATGGGAATGAATTGAAAAACAATGAGTAACTACAATGATAGATTATTTATTTAAAAAAGTTTTAAGACCTTCTATAATTCAGCCAACTTTTGTATATAATTATCCTGCAACTATGCAACCTTTGGCTAGAGTTTCTGATGATAATCCAAATATTGTAGAACAATTTCAGGTTGTGGTAAATTGATGGGAGATTATAAAAGCTTACTCAGAATTAGTGGACCCAGCAATTCAAAAACAAAAGTTTGAAGAACAGAAAAAAGCTTTAGAAAAGTGAGATGAAGAAGCAACTTCTTGAGATGATGAATTTGTGTTAGCTATGGAATACTGAATGCCTCCTCAATCTGGTTGGGGTATGTGAATAGAAAGAATTTTGGCATTATTAACTGGTCAGGATAATTTAAGAGATGTGTTTTTATTTCCATTGATGAAACCACTAGATTCTGATGAAAATAAAGAACTAGGATAATTCCTAGTTTTTTTGTAATTTGTTTGTTTTTTATTGAAACTTTAAACTAAAAATTTAGTATTTTTGGGCTTTAGTTTACTTATGAATCAATATGTTTTTTGTTTTAGATGGTTCAGGTTTTTTGTTTAGAGCTTATTATTCTTTACCTAAAATTTTAGATAAAAATTGAAATGAAGCAGGTGCTATATTTGGTTTTTTTAGAATGTTGTTAAAACTTTTACATCAAAAACCTGATAATTTTATTGTAGTTTTTGATCCTGGTACAAAAACTGTTAGAGAAAAAGAATTTAAAGAATATAAGCAAAATAGGCCAGAAATTGATGAAGGATTTAAACAACAAATCCCTAAAATAATTGATATCTTAAAAAGAAGTGGTTTTGATGTAGAAATAATTCCGGATTACGAGGCAGATGATGTTATTTCTAGTTTAGTAAATACTATTAAAGATAAGGATAAGGTAGTAGTTGTTTCTTCAGATAAGGATTTGAAACAGCTGATACAACCTAATGTAGAATTTTTAGAGCCCAAAAAAATGGAATATGTAGATGAAAATAAATTTAAGGAAGAATATTGATTTGAGCCAGAAGGTATGTTGCTGTACTTATCTTTATTGGGTGATAATTCAGATAATATCCCAGGTGTTAAGGGGATTGGGAAAGTTACTGCTTCCAGCATAGTTTCTAAATATCCTACTTATGATGCTTTAATTCAAAATTTAGATAAATTATCTCCTAAAATAAGGCAATCAATACAAAATAGTAAAGACCTTATAGAAAAGAATATTTCATTAGTAAAACTTAGAAATCCAGGTAACTTTGATTTTGAAAAAATTAAAGAAAGCTCTTCTATAAAAAAAATTAATTTTGATAAATTAAAGGATATTTTAGTAAATGAATATGGTTTTAAGAGCTTTGATTCTTTAATTGATAAAGCTAAAAAAGAAATTCTTACACCAACTCAACTAGGATTATTTTAGCATATAAGTCAAGTTTGAATATTTGACAATATTTAAATAGTTTGTATTATTGAATTAAAATTTATTTTATAATAATTGATTTATGACAAAATTTAAAGAAAACTTGATTGCATTGGTATGAGCAGTTTGTTTGACTTGAATTGTAATATTTGTTTTAAATCATAATTTGAATTTATCTACAGATATACTAGGAAATGAAAATACAATAACTGCTGATTTATCTGTTGTTGCAGGGAGTGGCTATGTTGCTATAAAGTCCAATAAAACAATAGATAACATAGCTTCTATTACAATGGAATTGGCTTTTAATCCTCAAAAAATTAAATTATCGGATAAACAAATTGTATCTGATTATGATATAGGTATCCAGAAAATTAATCCAGGTAACTATTATATAATGCTGACTAATGTTAACATGGTTAAAAGTGGAGATACTATTATTAAATTAAAAGGTATATCAAAAAAACAACTTGTAAATATAAATTTTGGACATATTCAAGTAGTTGATAATAATTGAAATATATTAACATTAACTTTATCTAAATAAAAATAAAAAATGTTTAAGAAAATTTGATTAGCTTTAATTACAGGATTTGGGTTGGTATCTTCAGTTTTTGCAGGTTCATTAGCTGGTTTTGATGTAAAAGTAAATCCTTCTACATTAAAAGTAGGGGAGCCAGCTGACTTAACTATTAAAGCTTTAGATGATCAAGGAAATGTTCTAACTGATTATAAAGGAGATATAATTATTACTGTTACTGACAAAGATGGAAATGATTTAGATATGTCAGATTATGTAGTTCCTAATGATGGTACTTATGAGTTTACAGATGAAGATCAATGAGTAAAAACTTTTTCTAAGTGATTAATTATAAATAAAAAATGAGATTTTTATGTAAAAGTAGTAGATTTTGATACAAATAAATCTGGTAAAGCAGAAGTAAAAGTTGTAGATACTAATACTCAAACAAATGAAGGAAATATTAAAATTCTTACACCTTCTGATAATGAGATAATTACTAAAGATTCTCTTACTGTAGCTTGAGAAGCTAAACAATATAAAAATTCAAAAGTTCAAATATTGGTAGATTGAAAATTAGCTTGAGAAGGATTAGTATGAGATGATGGTTCTTTCCAAGTTGATATTGCTAATTTACAAAATTGAGACCATAAATTAAAAGCTCAAGTATTAGACTTAAATAATAAAGTAATAGCTTCTTCAAAAGAGATTCCATTTAAAGTAAAAATTGCTGAACAATTATTTAAAAATATTGAAATATTACCTTCTAACTCAGTATCGCAGGGTACAAAAATAACTATTAATGTGAGTGTTGATTCTTCTGTAAATTCAGCTGTATTACATATTCAAAATTACGGAGATTTTCCAATGGATAGAATAAGTACTACTTTGTTCTCTACACAATTTATAGCAAATACTCCTGGTAAATTTGATATTAATTTAACTTTAACTACAGCTGATTGAAAAACCAAAAATTATAAAAATATAGCTAAATTAGTAGTATTGGAGAAAGTATCTATTTCTTCAGTAAAAATTCAAAGGGATAATAATGCAAAGACTATTTCTTTAACTTGGAAATTTACAGGACAAGTTCCAAAATTTAAGGTAACTTATGGAAAAAATAAAGATGATTTGTCACAAAAAATTATTGTATCTGAAAATAAAGCAGTAATTAAAAATATTGATCCTGCTTTAACTTATTATGTAAAAATTTATCCTATTGATGATAATGAAAATATTATAGGGGATCCATCAAAATTGTTAGTTATAGAACCTGACTTAAAAAAAGCTGCAACTTGTAAAATAGATAATATAAAAGTAAATGTTATTAGAAAAAAATGAGCAAATTATTTAGTTTGGGGTAAAGTTCCATGAGTAAAAAATTATATTGTGTATGAAGGAGATACTCCTGATGAATTGTCTCCTATAGCTACTTTAACTTGAACATCATATAAATTACCTTTTGATAAAAATGCTAAAAAGGTAAAATATTCATATTTTGCTGTAAAAGCTTCTTGTGAAGATGGTTCCTTAAAACAAATTTGAAATATTAAAAAAGTAAAAACTTGACCTTTAGATTGGATAATAATAGCATTTATACTTTCCTTGATTATCTATTGATTAAAATTAGTAAAAGAGGCAGAATAAATTAAAATTTAAATAAAAACAAAAATAAAATGATTAATTTAAATGAGCTTGATAAAGTAGTTTATAAAAAAAACTCTTTTTTTCAGCAACTTAAGGATTTTATAGTGGTGTTTATAGTGGTTTTATCTTTTGGTTGGTTATTTATAAATGCTCAATTAGTATTTATTTTGTTTGATAATTTATTTCATACATCAGTGGCAGCATCAGATATTGTGATGGTTAGTCCGTCTACTTCAGTTAAAATTAACAAAGTCCAAAAACTACAATCAAAAGATGAAGGAGATGATTTATCTGATTTAAAGAGAAAAATATTAGAAAAACAGCTTAATAAAAAACTTTCTAAATTTTCAGCTACTAAAACAGATATGATTTATAAGCCATCTTATAAAGTTTTAATAAGAAATAATTTACTTTCTTATTCAATTAAGTTTAATACTTTGCCTCCAGATGCTAGGATTATTATTCCTAAGCTTGATATTAATGTTCATATAGTCAATTTAACTAATATCCCTATTGAGAAAATCAAAAAAGCAGATTATGATGAATATTTATATTCTTGAGTAGTTAAATATCCATATACTGCTGATCCTGGTCAAACTTGAAATGTGTTTATATTTGGGCATTCTTCATATTATTGGTGGAAGCATAATCCATATGGTTCAGTATTTGCTAAGTTACCATCCTTAAGACATTGAGATTTGATACAAATATCTTGGAATTGAAAAATTTATACTTATAGAATTTTTAAGAAATTAATTTTATATCCACGGGAAGTAGAATACTCATATAAAAGATATAGAAAGGGACAATATTTAACCTTAATGACATGTTATCCAGTTTGATCTGATAGACAAAGAATGTTAGTTATAGCTGAATTAATAAAATAAGGATAGGGTTGTTATCTCCTATCCTTTTTATTTAATTACATTAATTTTTGCTATAGCTTGTGTAGATGGAGAACCATCCAAGTAATCTACTTTTGCTGTAATTGTAAATAATCATGTTTTATGATAAGTATGAATTATTGTACTACATTCTCTTCAGCTACATTTGAAAGTAGTTCAATCTCAAAAGTCCCAATTAATTGATTTTATTAGTCAATCAGAATTTAGCTGAATTTTTAATGGGTTTTCTACTTGTATTTGTCATCATAGATTATCTGGAAAGACTATTGTTGCTGAGTTTATAGGTCTAAATACAATTATTTTTTTAGAAGCTGTTCAAGTAAATCATAGTTGTGTTTCAATTGTTACTTTTGGAAAATATTTTCATGGGTTTTTATAAGTATGGCTGATTACTCACTGTCTTGTATTTTCTATTTTTTCTCAATCTCCAAAGTCCCAGTTAAAGAGTATTATTTTATCATTTTCTTTAGTAGTATAGGAGCTTGAAGCATCAAATTTTATAGTTAATGGTGCACTTCAGCTGTTTTTATCTACTTTTAATATTGGAATAAGTGGTTTTAAGTCAATTTTAAAATATATTTTTTTGATGGTTTTATTTCAATATTGGTCTTTTACTATTGCATTTATAGTTTTATCTTCTTTTTTAGTAATTTTTATTTTTAAGCTATTTCATTTTTCATCTATTTGATTGTCATTGTCTATATCAAATCATACATTTGTGTAGCTTGATGGTTTTATATTTTTAATGTAAATATAAAATTCACTTGGTAGTTTTCTTACAGGTATAATAATATTATTTGCTCAGGTAGTTATTTGTTTATGTTTGTTCTTGATTTGTATTTGGAAATTATAATTTACCTTATCTGATAAATCTATTATTGTAGAGCATCTTCATTTTTTCCCTTTCGAATCTACAATAATATATTTCACTTGATAATTATTTCCATCTTTTAAATTGACTTTAAAGTGATTTTTTGTTCCTCTAGCTATAGTATCAGAAGTATTCATATTTATTACACTATAATAGTATTTTACAATTGGTCCATTCGGTGATTTTGCATTAGTTGATATAATATAAGTTTCATTATTGTTTTTGTATTGAATATCACAAGTTGGTTTAGTGGATGGTAATATTCTTAGAGGAAAAGAGTAAGTTGGGTAGGGTGTATCTGGAATTTTAAATTTTATGTTGTATAGTCAGTCTGTTTTATAAACAAAACTAGCAAATCTTTTATAGGGTTTAAATTCTCAATTTCCTAGAAAATCAATTAAAATGTCATTTTTTTCTAATTGTAGGTCTAAAGGAATATTTGTTATATCTAAGATAATTTTATCTCAAACTTCTCATCATATTATTTCATTTTTTTCATCATTTAATTTTATAGGTGTTTTAAAGTTTATATTAGAAACTAATTCAATAGTTTTTTCTGGTAAAGATATTTTTTTAGAGTTTCAATTTGGATTTAAATAATAGAAATTTAATTTTGCTGTATAATTTCCCTTTTTAAGGTATAAACAATATTTATATGGAGAAAAGTCATAACTTGTATACTTGATTTTTTGTCAATTTCAGCAATCTAGAATAAATTTTACTGGTCTTATATTTCATCATTCATTTCTTATAATTTGTGGTAAATAAACTTGATTAAATATCTTTTTATTAAGTTGAAATTGAATTTTAATTGGTCAAATTAAAGGAAAATTATTTGTAAATAAAGGAATTTTTTCTTCCTTATTGTTTTTATAAAAGGTAGCATTGGCTATTAAAACTTCATTTGTAGCTGGTCAGGTATCGGTTTTTATATTATAAATACTTCTAAATACATAAAATCCAAATCATAAGTTTATTAGACCAAGTATGAAAATTATAATAGTTCATATTAAATTTTTAAATTTTCCAGTAGGTTTAGTTGCTAATTTAAACAGATAAGATAGTCATAGAATAAGAAATAAAAAGAAGAAAGTTCAGAAAAATATTCAAGCAAATACTGAAGTTATACTTTTAATAGAAGATATACTTAGACCTAAGCTTTTTCAAATTCCAGGGTTTTTTATTAAATAAAAAAAGAAAAAGAATATTATTCAGATAATAAGTATGAAAAATATTAAAATTCAAATTAATATTCCTTTTCCTCATACTGAGCTTCATTGTTTAATTTTTTTTGTTTGGTTAATAGGAGTTCTTCTTACAGGTCTTCTTTGTTCCATATTTTAATATTATTTAAATAAAATTATTTTGTATTTGCATCAGTTACTTTTATAAATCTGTTAACTAGATAATCAAAATCTCATAAAGATATAATGAATAAGTTTAATAGGTTATTCCATTGGGAGGCAAATGCTTTAAATAAACTAAATGTTTCATTGTCCCAGTTTGTATAGTATATTTTATCTTGTATCATATTTAGTAAGTTTATTTCTTGTGATAATCTTAATTCAGATAATTGATAGCAGTAATCTTGTCAAAATGTAGTATTATTTATTTTTGGTTCAGAATCTAAAGATGATTTAGTTAATAAGTTATTAATTTGGGGTATTTTTTTACAAAATTCAATATATTTTGGCCATATATTTTGAGTAAAATCTTTATATAAGCTATTTACTATGTCTGGGTTTGTATTTTTGAAATTTTGTTCTGCAATTTTATTTAATTGTTTTCTATATAAAACAGATTTTTTATATAAAGGACCTGAATAATTGTTTGTTTTTATTCAGTCTAAGTATCTAAAATATACATCTAATAGGTGATTCAAAAAATCGGGTGTTTGTAAAACTTTAGTATCATAATTACAATATTTTTCTAAATTGGAAATAGCTATATTTACTAGTGTTTTACTATCTGGTATATCATTAAATAGGTTGCTTATTAAAGGTTGGATAGATGTTAAATATGTTATATTTGTGCAATCTCATTCTTGTCTTGTAGAAAAGGCATATGTGGTTGTTATTATTAGCTGGCTTACAATGAATATACTTAGTAACTTTTTCATTTTTTATAACTAATTGTAAATCTTTTGAGATTTTAATAAAAAAACTTAAAAAATAAACTGAAAGTTTATTGAAAAGTTACCCAATAAAGTTATTTTATGAGTATGTAAATTTATTAATTATTGCTTTACAATGAAAAAGTTCTTCCTTTTGATAAGTCTCATATTTATAGGTTTTACTTGTTCTTATGATTTTTCAGGAAGAGTTGTTAAAGTTTATGATTGAGATACTTTCCGGGTTCAGACCTATAATTTAGCTGAAAAAATAAGAGTTTTAGGTATAGATGCTCCAGAAATTTATCATTGACAAAAAATTAAATCTTATAAGTTTTATGGTTGTGCTCAACAATCTAAAAATATAGCAATAAAATTATTGTATGGTAAAAAGGTAAAAGTATTAAAAGATAAAATTGCTAAAGATAGATGAAAATACTGAAGAAAATTAAGATATGTTAAATTTCCTATATATTATAAAGGTAAGTTGTATTACTTAGATTTTTGACAAGTAATGGTTTATCTTGGTTGGGCTAGAGTTTATAAATGGGAAAATTTTAAAAATAAATCTTTGTATTATAAATTACAAAATATAGCTAAAAAATATAAAAGATGAATCTGGTCAAAAAAATGTATTTTAGAAGATGAGAAAATTAAAAGAAAATATTGAAAATTAGCTAAAAAGCCTATAAGGGTTATTTATACAAAACATTATTCTAACTTTGAAAACAATATTTCTGTAAGCAAGAAAAATTGTTGATATACTTATCATAAACCAGGTTGTGATATTAAGTGAAATATTTCTAGAAAATGAATAAAAATTTATCATTTACCTTGACGGAGATATTATAAGAGAACTATAATCACTCCTTCTAAATGAGAAAGGTGGTTTTGTTCTGAATTTCAGGCTATAAAATGTTGATGGAGGGCTTCTTATGTAAGATAAATTTAATTATTAAGTTTTATTATGGATTTAAAATCTTTATGAAGTTTAATTTTAGTAGGGATTGTTTTCTTTTTTATCGGATATTTTACTGGAAAAATTATTAAGTATTTTGAGTTAAGAAATGAAAGAAAGCAAGCTGTTAGAAAATCTCGTTCAATAATTTTGTGAGAGTCCTATGAAAAACTTGCTCCTTTTATGCCTCATATATCTTATTTCCCAAAAGATATGCATTTTTTATGAAAATGAGTAGATTATGTAGTTTTTAATGGTTTGTCAAATTGAGATTTAAAAGAAATAGTTTTTCTTGAAATAAAATCCGGAAAAAGTAGCTTAAATAAAAATGAAAAACAAATTAAAAATATAATATCTGCTAAGAAGGTGAGGTATGAAGTTGTTTATTTTGATAAAAAATAAAATGAAAGAAGTGACTTTATGATTTATTATTAAAGATGGAAAAATTTTATTGCCTTTGAAGAAAAGAGGATTTGGAGAAGGTTTGTATAATGGTTTTGGTTGAAAATTAGAAAACTGAGAAACTCCTCAACAAGCAATGATAAGAGAAGCAAAGGAAGAAATTTGAATAGATATTACAAAACTTGTTCAAAAGTGAATAATAACTTTTATTTTTGAAGAAAAACCAGAACGAGATCAAAAAGGGTATATTTATTTGATTGATGATTTTAAATGAAATATTGTAGAAACTGAGGAAATGAAGCCATATTGGTTTGATTTGGATAAAATACCATACGATAAAATGTGGGAAGATGATAAAATTTGGTTACCTGTATTTTTGTCTGGAGAGAATTTTGAATTTGAATTTATTTTTGATAAAAATGGAAAATTAAGAAAACATAGAAGGATTAGGTAGTTTTATTTTGTAATTTATGAAAATGAAGAAATTTGTATTAATATTAGTTGTATTATTTAGTTTCTTAAATGTTAGTTTCTCAATAGTTTATGAATGAAATCCAGATGTATCTTATTATAAAGCTGAGATTGATAAATATTGGGGGCAAGGTGCATTTAAACAAGTAGATTTAATTTTAAATAATTGGAATCAAAAACTATTGTCTGTATATTCTCCAAAGATTATTTTTAAAAAATATGATCTTATCTTATCTAAAATACAAAAGATTTTATCTAAGCCATTACCTGAGAAAGTAAAGATTTTGTTAATTTATGTAGAATTTAAAATTAATCAATTTAGAGAATTGCTAGACATAAGCTTAAATAATAAGGAAAGTTTTTTGGAAAAGTTTAAAAAAACTAATAAGCCTTTATTAACTTGAAATAATACAAAAACTACTAAGAAAAAATTAAGTTTATCTTGATATGTATTGAATTATAGTAGTCTAAAAACAAGTGAGATATTGGTTCCAATTTCTTGAATGGCTTATGGAGTGTTAGGCTTTTATATTAAACCTTTGTATGGTGATGCTGTTATGAAGTCTATAGTATTTAAAAATTTATATTGAAATGAAGCAGATTATAATATTAAAGATTTGTATTTTGTATCTTTTACTTGAGAAGTTTTAGCAAAAACAAAGTTAGTAAATGGTATAGCTTATTTTAATTTTAATAATCCAATAAATTTATTAAGAAATTGGAACAATACTTTTTATATTTTTGCTACTTTAAATCCTATTTTTTCTGAAAATCAGACTAATAAAAGACTAAAATTTACTTTGGTTAACTCAATTAATGGTTTTGATACAGAAATTATAACTAAAGCAAATTGAAATCCAGCTAGATTTATAAATAGTACTTTTAATGCAAATACTTATTATTTTAGGAAATCTAAACCTATTTTAACTTCAACTTATAAATATTGAAGATTAAGGGTATGAACAAATGATATTTATGAGTTTAATATAGCCTCTACAGGAGGCAGTATTGTACTAAAAAAGCTTAACTTTAATGTAAATATTGCTAGGGCTTATGTTGATACTGGTGATATTATTGTCTATATTGATGGAATAAAATATCCTTATGTAAAGTCTTATTTTGATGATGAAAAATGAAATACTAAATTGCATTTGATATTTTCTAATGAATGATATTATTTATCTGGAAAGGCTAAAAAATTTAAAATAATTGCTAAATTTAAAAGAGTTTATGATAATTGATATATTTATACTCAGCTGAAAGATATTTCATCTAATACTTCTAGAGTAAATGGATTGTATACTGGTAATTTTTCTATTTTGTGGTCAGATAATGCAGTAAAGGGAGCTTTAAGTTTAAATAAATATGATTATTTTACAGAAGCTAAATTAAACTTTAGTAAATTAAGAGGATGGTATTTGAAGAAAAAATAGGTTAAATTTTACTTTTTAATTCTTTAATTTTAAGTTTATAAACAAGATATAAGTAATAAAAATAAAAATAAATTATAAGAAATATGTTGCTTATTAGAATATACAAGCTGATTATTTCTACTTTGTAAAAAGAGTTTGATATTGTATTTAAAATTTTATATTTTACTACTAATCCACATATAGTTAATAATATAGCAAGTATTATAAAATCTATAAATGTTTTTGGAATTTGGGTAGTATCTTTTTCTAGTTCATATTCAATATCGGATATTTTATCATGAAATTCATCTAAATTTTTAATTTCATTATTTCAAAAATTATAATATTTTACAATAAAGTAATCTATGATATTTGAAATGAAGACTATTGTAAATACTGTTATTATAATGCTTATTAGTTTTGTTGTAAAATGTGAGCTTTGATAATGTGGTATACTTAGAAGCCATTTTATTATTAAGAAAGCTGGTATTCCAATTATTAAAAAATTTATTATTGCTGTTAATATGAATTCTATATCAATTTTTAGTTTTTTTATTAAATTTTTAATTGTATATAAAAATGTATCTGGTAAAGTAATTTTGCTTTCAGTAATTATTTTATTTGTGATAAAGAAATTTCATAAAAATAAAAAAGATATGTATAACCGGCTAAAGAAAATAAATCCTATAAGATATATTCGTGCTAGATTATCTATAAAATGGATGTGGATATGAGTATAATTTGAGATATCTACTTTAACTAAACTATACAATTTTATGAAAAAAAATGTAGTTATTAAAAGTAAAAAATAAGTGATAATGTTAAATGGAAAATATAAGTAAATATGCTTTATAAATATAAAAATACTATTTTTAATTCTTTGTAAAGTTCACCTATTTTTTTTAATGAATTCAATAGTTATTTTATCATTGTTTATAATGAACTCATTATTTTCTGGAAAAGTAGAGTAATGAAAACTAAAGTCTTTATTTGAGTTATTTTTAAAATGGATTATATTTCTTGTTTTATCTTTAAAGTAATTACTATCTGTTTTTTCCATTAGTTAGTATTAATTCATAATAAAAATATAGTATAAATTTCTTTGTAATTATAATAAAAAAAAAGCTACTTTGTAACTAAAGTAGCTATTTTCTATTTTTGAGATGTAATATTTTTATAATATAAGTAGAAATATATTAGGAAGAATAAGTTTATTAGTATCATCCAAATAGTTTTTATAGGGATGGTAATGTATACATTAGGGATTAGTAATAGTATTTTTCCTATTAAATAGTTTAGTATTCCAATAATAATTATTAATACAATTAAATTTCCTACTATTCACCATCTATAACCTCTTGTAATTTCAGATGATTTAATAAAATCCTTAAATCAAAATTTCTTATTTTCAAATACATAATAGTAAGATAAATAATAGCTAATACTTATATAAGTAATGCTTATTGCTATACCTATAAGTAAAATAGTAATAACTGGTAATGGTGATATTATGCCTGTTTTAATAAGTCAGAATAATGAGATAACTCCTGCTATAAGCCAAACAATTCATAATCCTATGTAAATTAAAGCCATCCAGAAATCTACTTTTATTTTATTAATTAAATTTTCTTTTATGTATATTCATATTTCTTTTAAACTTGGTTCTTTTTCTTCTTTAAGTATTTTTTCAGTTATAAAAAAGTTTCATAAAAATATTAATGAATAATATAACCGTCATATTGTTATAACTCCTATTAGGTAAGCTCATATTTCTAGTAGAAAAGTATTGTTAGTTGAATGATAAGTTATAATGTTTTCTCCTATTATAATTTGTAGTTGAATTGATAATCATATTAATATTATTCCTATTAGGAAATTTATTAAATTGAATTTGCTATAGATTTTACAATGATTACTTAATAATTTAATTGTAGTTTTTAATCTTTCGCCAATTGTGTTAATTTGCATTTAAGTTAGTTTAAAATATAAATTTACTTAATTTTAGTATTTCTTTAAAATAAAAAATCAAGCTAAATTATTCTTGCTTTAAAATAACCTTTTAATATACTACATCAATCATTTATATTTAAGTTTTATAAATGTGAAAAAATCTTGTAATAGTGGAATCTCCAGCTAAAGCAAAAACTATAAAAAAATATTTAGGTAAGGATTTTGATGTTGTAGCAAGTATATGACATATTGAAGATTTGCCTGAAAATAAGTTATGAGTAGATATAGATAATAATTTTCAACCAGAATATACTATTATGAAAGGAAAAAAGAAGGTAGTTAATGAACTAAAAAAGCTTGTTAAAAATCATGATAGAGTTTATCTTGCTACTGATGAAGATAGAGAATGAGAAGCTATAGCTTGGCATTTAATTAGAACTTTAAAATTACCTGAAAATACACCTAGAATTACCTTCCATGAAATTACAAAACAAGCAATTCAAAGTGCAATTAAAAATCCAAGAACTATAAATCTAAATTTAGTTAATGCTCAACAATGAAGAAGAATATTAGATAGGCTGGTGGGGTATAAAATTAGCCCAATTTTATGGAAAAAAATTAAACAAGGACTATCTGCTGGTAGAGTTCAATCTGTAGCAGTTAAATTAATTGTAGAGAAAGAAAATGAAATAAAAAATTTTGTGCCTAAACAAAGTTGGGATATAAAAGCTTTGTTAGAAAAAAATATTATTGTAAATTTAGAATCTATTGCTGATAAAAAGGTTAATTTTTCTTCAAAAAAGGAAGTTATAGATTTTCTAAAAAATTTGCATATAGAAAAATTTAATGTAGAAACTAAAGTTCAGAAAGTTTCTCCTTATTTGGAAAAAAATATAGAAATCTTATCTAGTAATTCAAAAATAAATTTTAAGCTTTTAGATATAAAAAAGTCTAAAACTAAAAAACAACCTCCAGCTCCTTTTATTACTTCTACTTTACAACAAGAAGCTTCTTCTAAGCTTGGATGGTGAGTAAAACAAGTTATGCAAGTAGCTCAGAAATTATATGAAAATGGATATATTACTTATATGAGAACAGATGATGTAAGTCTATCTCCAATAGCAATTAAACAAGCTGAAAAAGTTATTACTTCTTTATTTTGAAAAGACTACTCAAATCCTACTCAATATAAAACTAAAAATAAAAATGCTCAAGAAGCTCATGAAGCTATTAGACCTACAGATTTATCAAAGACTGCTTCTGATCTAGGCTTATCTGGTATGGAGGCTAAATTGTATGATTTAATTTGGAAAAGAACTTTAGCTTCTCAAATGAAGCCAGCTGAAATATCTGTTACTAAGTATATTTTTTCTCCTGATAATATTTCTAAATGGATAGCTAAATGAGAAGTTATTTCTTTTGATGGTTTTATGAAAATATATTGACAACCTAAAGATAATGTTTTACCTGATTTAAGTAAAAATGAAATTTTACTAAGTGAAAAAATTGTTGCTGAACAAAAATTTTCTAAAGCTCCAGCAAGATATACTGAAAGTTCTTTAGTAAAAACTTTGGAAAAATTAGGTATTTGAAGACCTTCTACTTATGCTGCTATAATTTCTACTATTATTCAAAGGTGATATGTAGAAAAAACAGAAGATAAAAAGCTTAAACCTACAGAAATTGCTTATTTGGTGGTAAATTACTTAAATGAAAAATTTCCTAATATGATGGATTATAAGTTTACTGCTAAAATGGAGGATGATTTAGATAAAATTGCTTTGGGGAAACTGGATTATATTAAGATGTTGTCAAAGTTTTGGAAATGATTTTTACCTCAGTTAGAAAAAGCAGAAAACTCAGAAAAAGTAGTTCAAAAAGTCTGAAAGAAATGTCCTGAATGTGGAGGAGAGTTAGTTTATAAATTTGGTAAATTTTGAAAATTTATTGCTTGTGAAAATTACCCAAAATGTAAATATACTGAACAAACAGAAGATGAAAAATCTTATGAAGAAGACTTAAAAAAGAAATTTGAATGAAAACCTTGTCCTGCTGGATGAACAATAGTAGTTAAGAAATCTAAAAATTGATATTTTCTAGCCTCAAGTGAATATCCTAAAGTAAAATGGACAATGGCTCCTGATGTATTTGAATTAAATGAAAAATATTGAGGACAAAAATGTGATAAGTGTGAAGAATGAACTATGGTAGTAAGAAAATGAAAAAGATGATATTTTCTAGCTTGTGATAAATATCCAAAATGTAAAAATATTAAATCATTAAAAATTAAGTAATGTTGTTGTTAAATGTTTATGAAGCAGTTTTTTTAGAAAGAAAAAATAGATTTGTAGGTGAGTGATTATTACAGTGACAAAAAGTTTTATTTCATATATGAGATACAGGAAGATTGAAAGAGTTATTATTTGAATGAAATAGAATTTTAATTCAAAAGTTGGAATATTGAAAAAGAAAGTATAATTGGAGGTTAGTTTGAGTTAAATGATTATTATGAAATTTTATTTTAATAAATAGTTTGCTTCATTCAGCTTTGGTAAGGGAGTATTTGTCCAATAGAAAAGTTAAGTTTATTCCTGAGGTTAAAGTATGAGATAGTAAAATTGATTTTTTAATAAATAATAAAATCTATGTTGAAGTTAAAGGCTGCTCATTGATAGAAAATATAAATTGAAAATGGGTATGAATGTTTCCAGATGCTCCTACTGCAAGAGGGTTAAAGCATTTAAGGGAGTTGATAAGCCTTATAAAAAATTGAATACAAGCTGAAATTTGGTTTTTACTTACAAATGATGTAAATTACTTTTCTCCAAATTTTAAAACTCATAATGAATTTGCAGAATTATTTTATGAATTTTTAAAATTATGATGAAAAGTTAGATTCTTAGCAGTAAGATTAGATTTTCATAAAAATATTAAACAGGCTAATATTAGTTTGCTTGATAAAAAAGTTGATATTTTAAAAATTGACAAAAATTATAATTAAAAATATTATATATGTGGATTTTATTCAGTAAAAATTTTGTAAAATGAAAAATTATATAGATAACTTATCAGCTAGTTCTTTTTCTCCAACAAATTGAAAATTATATCCTCAGGTATTACTAAATACATTAGAAAATATTGATGAGCTAGCAATAGAAGTTGCTAAAAAAATTAAATCTATTGTAAAAATTGGATAAAATTTTATTATACTCTAAGTTTATATTTCTTAAATATTTGAATGAGTGTTTTTCTTTATACATTAATTTCTAATGTTTTTATAGCTTTTGTGTTAATAACTTTACTTTATTTTGCTAATAGAATTTTATATAAAATTTCACATAAAATTGACTATATTGTTTCTTTTACTGTTGGATTGTTATTGTGAATTATATTTTTATGATTTTTACCCAAAATTGCTTCTAATTTGCATAGTGTATCCATTGGTTTATATATTTTATTATGATTGTTTTCATTTTATTTATTAGAATTATTTGTTCATTGGCATCATTGTAAGGATTTAGAGAAAAACTCTATTCATTGTAAGGAAGCACATTCTCACTGAGTTTTAATGTTTTTTTGAACTTTTTTACACAATTTTATACACTGAGTTGTTTTATTTGCATCTTATTCAGTGTCTTTACCTTTTGGAATAGCTACAACATTGGCTATTTCTTTACATTCTATACCTCAAAATGTTGCTAATTTAATTATGAATCAGGAAAATTATAAGTTGGTTTATATAGCTGCATTATCTGGTATAATTGGTGCTTTATCTACATATCCTTTTTATGAAATTTTATTAAAATATAAATTTTATTTATTAGCATTTATATCCGGAGGGTTGATATATATTGCATTGGCAGATATTTTCCCTGCTCTTAAAGAATCACACGTTTTAAGAGATAAATTTATTAATTTTGTTTTAATTGTTTTTTGAATATTGGTATTTTTATGAATTGAATATTTATCTAGTTTAATTTAATTAATGAGGGTTGGAATTTTTACTAGTGGTTTAGAAAATTTATCCTTATTAAAAATTTTAAAGCAATACAATCTTGAAATAGTAGTTTATATAAATCAGGATTGTTGGCCACTTGAGGATAAATCTATAGATTTTCAAAGAAAATATGTTGAAGAATGAATAAAATTTTTGCTTTCAAAAAAAGTTGATAAGATTATTTTACATCCTTTGTGGGAAATTAAATTTTTAAAAGAAGATTTTATTTTACCTTTATATAGAAATATTATTGATCAAACTTTAAAATATTCTATAGTCTGAAAAATAGGTTTATTTTGAAATGAAATTGATTTATCAGAAGTTAAAAATTTTTTAGAAAACTATGTAAAAACTTACCATCCTACAGATAGACAGAAAAAAAATAAAAAGTTTTGAGATTTTAAATTTTATACTAAAGATATTTCGGTTTGGAAATACAATACTGTTGTTTTAGGTAAAAGAAATTGGATGATAAGAAAATTAATTAAAACAGATTTAAGATATTTTTTTGATTGTAATGTAGATAGTATTTTACCTACAACTTATGATGTTTATCATTTTGAACATATTATAAATCAAAAGAAAAAAAAATTACATTTCCAAAGAATGAAAGACTGGAAATTTTTGGAAGACTTATTTTGAAGTCCTGAAAATAAATATAGCTTGGAGGTTTATACTCAAGGAAATACTAACTTGTTTTTAAATAATAAAAAATGGCAGGTTTTTCTTAAATAGAATATTTTGACAAAAGATGTTTATTTGGTTATAATCAAATATATTTAGAAAATTAAAATTTTCATATGAAAATCTTTTTACTTATTTTATCTTTCTTGTTTTTAGGTTTAGGCTTTTGAATTAATACTACTTTTGCTGGATGGAATAGTTCACCTACTGAAATTTTAAATGGATTAAAAGATGATAATGTTCAGAATACTGCATTAGATAATGCAGTTTCAACTTCTACTAAATGAGTAAAAAGTACATTGTCAGCTATAAAACAAAGTTCTACTGGATACTTGCAATGGCTAGCTTATATAGGCTTGTGAATTGCTTTAATATTGATAATTTATAATGGTATTAGGCTTTTGATTTCTGGTATAACTGGAAGTGATGAAGTTAGTAAATTTAAAAAGAGGTTTATTAGTTTGGTATTATGAGTAGTGATTATCACTTCTTGATATATAATTATAAAGTTTGTAATAAGTATATTAGGAGAACTTTTTTAAAGTTATAACCTGTGTAATATAATGTATTATAGATTTAATGCTGTTAGGACTATAGAAACTAATAAAGGTCCTAAAAATATGAAAATAACTTTATTTTCTGCTTATGATCCTGATTTAGTAAAGAATGTTTTAAGAGAAAATGGAATTTTAGTAATGTCTGTTGAGCCTATAGAGGCTGTATTAGGTAATTTATATGAATTTTGAATTAAATCTAAAGAAGGTAAGATTATACCTATTGTTTTATCAATAGATGGGAAAATAAGGGATGCATTTAAAAAATTTATTGATGAATTATGAATTGTTAATAATTTAGACTATGTAAAACCGGTAGGAAAGGATTTATCGGAAGATAAGTTAAAGATCATTTTAGAAAAATTGAAAAAAGAATTTGGTTTAATTCAGCACAAAACTGATGATATACATTCTAATAAGAAAATTTCTCCAAAAAATAAAGAAAAATTAGGGAAAATTTACAATTCCTTACAAGAAAGTGTAAAAACTTTTATTGAAGAAATGGAAAAGCTTATTCCATATGCTCAGAATCAATTTCCTGTAGAATCTAAAAAGTTAGAGGATTTGATTTGACAGTTAAAAAAATATAGAGTTTCTACTAATGTTTATAAATTAGCTGAAATATATTCTCAAGCTTTAGATTTAGGTTCTAAGTTAGAAGAAGACTATATAGATTTTTTAAAGCAACATGAAAAGAATAATTTTACAGTTAAGCTTATTTCTGAGTTTGATATAATTAAAGCTTGGAAAAAATATCAAGCTATAAAAAATTGACAAATTATAGAACAAGTAGATTCAAAGGAGTTTAAAGTTCCATGGTATCAAACTATATTTTATCAATTATTAAATAAGTGGGCACCTCGTTTGTCTTTGTTGTTAGAAGAACAGAAAAGAAAGTTTCATACTAAATGAATTAGATATTTTGATTTAATGGATTTTTTTATTAATCTTTTCTTATTTGTAATATTGAATTATACTTTTTTATTATTTTTTATAAAACTTAACATTATTGAGTTTAATCAAGTAAATATATTCTTTTCTTTTGTTATAGTTTCTTACTTTTGATTTTTGTTTGCTTTAGGTAAATTAATCTGATATAAAAATAAATTTCTAGGTGTGTTACTAATAATAATTGGTATTTTGTGTTGGAAATTTGTTAAACTATATTTTTGATTTTAAAAAAACCAGAGTATGGTTAATCCATACTCTAGCTAAAGGGGGTAGATCAGCTTCTTTAGGCTTATTGCCTAAAGATTTTTTGTTATATAGCTGATCCAATACTTGGAAAATATAAAAATTACCTATATATTCAAGTTTTTTGCTAAAAAATCTATTTTTATTTATTTTTTATATTTTATTTATTCTTGACTTAATAACTTAATTCCTAACCTTATTCATATTCAGCTTCATCCAGTTCAGTATAAAGGATGATTTGATAAAATATCAGGTCATGCTATATCAAAATGCACCCAATTTTTTGTTGTAATAAATTCACTTAAAAATAATCCAGCTGTAATTGTTCAAGCAGCTCTAGATTTACTACAATTTGATATGTCTGCAAATTCACTTTTTAATAGTTCTTTGTATTTCTTATATAAAGGTAATTCCCAGCATCTTTCTTTAATTTTCCAGCTTATGTCTTCGATTTTTTTATTTAATTTTGAGTTATTTCCCATAATAGCTATTATATCATTTCATAATGCAATTATTGCTGCTCCTGTTAAAGTTGCAAAATCAAAAATTTGCTGGATTTTATAGTTTTTTTGTACATATGCTAATGTGTCTGCTAATACCAATCTTCATTCAGCATCAGTATTGTAAACTCTTACACTTTTACCATTATACATTTTAATAATATCTGTAGGTGTGTAAGATTTATGAGAAACTAGATTTTCTACTAATCATACTGCACATAATAAGTTATCTTTATAATTATTTTCAACTAAAAATTTAAAAATACCTAAACTTACAGCAGAACCTCCCATATCCATATTCATATCTTCCATATATCAAGTTGGTTTTATGTTATATCATCCTGAGTCAAAAGTTACTCATTTTCATACTATTGCTTTATATTCTTGGTTTTTATTAGGTGTATAGGTTAAAATTATCATTCTTGGTTGGTGGATACTTCATTTTCATACTGAGTAAATTCAATTAGCTCATATTTTAGCTAGTTCTTCTCATTTAATTATTTTAATATTTACGGGTAAATTTTTAAAATTTTCTTTTATTATTGATTCGTAGGTATCAGGATTTAAATCATTTGCTGGCATATTCATTAAATCTCTTGCCCAATAGATGTTTTTAATTTTATTTTCTAAATATTCACTATTTAAGGTTGTGTTTATGTCTAAATGGTATTTGCTTTTATCTGTTTTATATTTTGTGAATGTGTATAAACTTTGTGCTATTAATTCAATAAATATTTCTTCTAATTCATTTGGAAGTTTTAAATTCTTCAAAGATAAACTAAACTTTTTGTTGTGTTGTTTTATTTTTTTTGATAGGTTAATTACAATATCTTCAATATTTTCTTCAAATTTTTTAAAATTTTTTACTATTAAAAATAAATTTGTTATTGTTTTTCAGTTTTCTATTATATTTTCTTCAATTACTTCAAAGTCTTTTTGAATCTTAAAAGAATTAATTTTTTCTACTATTTCTTTTTTTCTAGTGTTTGCTTTTTCTCATATTTTTATAAAAATTTTATTTTTTGTTTCAGTTGGAGTAAATTTTATTTTCATATTTTTTATTTAAAAAATAAATGCTCCTAAAATATAAACATATTTGCTGGAAGTTTCAATATAGTTTTATATAATCTGCTCAAAATTTATATTTAATTTTATTAAATGGTAGCTTTTATAAGTTTTATTTTTTGAACAATTATTGGTTCTTTTTTATCTGTACTTATTTGGAGATTAAAAAACAAAGAATGATGAATTCTATTTGGAAGAAGTAAATGTCCTAAATGTAATCATATTTTAGGAGTTTTGGATTTATTTCCTATTTTTTCATATATTTTTTTAAAGTGAAAATGCAGATATTGTGGATATAAAATTTCTTTAATTTATCCATTTTTAGAATTAGTTACTTGATTGGTATTTGTTTTTATTTCCTACATATTATTGGGTAGTTTAGATTTAAATTTATTTTTTAACAACATAGGGTATGTTTTATATTGATGGCTTATAGGTGCATTGTTTGTTGCTTTAGCTTTTTATGATATATTATTTTATGAAATTAATTTTTGTTTAGCTTGATTGTTAGCTATGTTGTTGATTATTCCTCAGTTTTTATGAATTGTTTGAAATTTTAAATTAGCCTTAATTTTAGCTTTTGTTTGATTTGTTTTGTTTATATTAATTAGTTATATCCGGTTAAAAGTTAGAAAAATTGAATGAATGTGAGGATGAGATGCTTTATGAGCTTGATTGTTAGGTTTGTTAATGCCTGTCTTAGCTGATGTGTTAAATTTTCATTATCCTATTTGGTTGCAATTTTATGTTTTACTTTTGTTAGGCTTTTTTGTTTGATGAGTGGTTTGATTGGGTTATATATTGTTATGAAAATCTACCAAATTTAGTTTACCTTTTTTACCTTTTATGTTTTTAGCAATTATATTTTTTGCTTTTTGGGGAGAAAAAATTTTATCTTTTATATATTAAAAATGCTTTTATTGAAACAATTTTTGATGTCAAAATTGGGTAATTCTTATTCAGGAGAATTTGTTTCTAAGGAAAAATGAAATTGATATGATTTTGAAGATATTAAAGAGTATCAAAAGTGAGATAGTATTAAGCAGATTAACTGGAAACTTTCAGCAAAATATGATAAGTTGTTTACAAATTTATATAAAATAGAAAAAGACCTTAATGTAAATTTGATAATTGATAATAATTATAATTTAAATTTTTTTTATGGGTTATTTTTGAAATTTAGGAAAATGTTTTTGTATCTAAAGTATGAACTTGGTTTTAGTTTTAATTTGTATTTATTTAATAAATCTTGAAAGCTGATTAAAGTTGGAGAGACCTTGTTTCCAGAAAAAATTCCTTTAAATAAGAAAAATTGTTTTAGACTATCAGATATTAAAAATTTAAAAAACTTAGTAATTTTAAGTGATTTATTGTTTGTTGAAACTGATTATAAAATTATGAACTCTTATATTTGATACTTTCCAATAAAAAAAATATTCAAAGAAAAAAATTTTCCTATGTATAATTGATATTTTAATTCACCTGAAGATTTTTGGTATTTTTATGATAAAAAAGTTTGAAAATTATCAAACTGAAATCTTTTGGAGGAAATTATTTAGCTTTTTTAACTTTATCATTTTCAAAATCTATAACTTTTAGTCATAAACTTTCATCAATCCATCTTAGATACTCATCATTTGCTTTAACTATAGGTAAGGCAATTATTTCTGGAGTAGTATAAGGGTGAATTTGCTTAACTTCTTTTTCGATTCTATTGAAGTATCTAGCTCTAGTTTTAAGTATAACTAAAATTTCATTTTGTTTTTCTATTTTACCATTCCATAAGTATACTGATTTTCCTGTATCTAATATCTGAGCACAAGCAACTAGCTTGTTATTTACTAATTTGTTTGCAATTCTTTCAGCTGTTTCGTTATTTGGGCAAGTAATGTGAATTTCAATAAATTTAATGTATTTTTTTGTTTCGTATTCTTTTGCCATTTTGTTTTTGTTTACTGATAAAATTTCTTATAGTATAACAAATATTGACTTTATGTCAAAATAAAATAACTTATTACTAAGTAAAGTTTATTCTTAACAATTTACAAATGGCAACTTTAGATGAGGCTATTAGTGATTATTTATTTTCTCAATATATTAGTTGGAAAAATATTCCTGATTACTTGGAATATAATGGAAAGTATTATAGGGTTAATAAACAAGAAGTTTCACTATGTCTACTTCCAGAATGAAAATTTACTTATATAAAAGTTGAAATCTTTGATGAAAAAGGTAATCCAGTTTTCTTACTAAAGGAAGAAGATAAAGTTATTAAATGAGAATATGTAGTGAGTTTTGATATAGTAAAAAAATGGTGAGAAATCCTTTTAAAAATAAAAAAATCTTTTTATTCAAGAGAATGATTGCATTATAAAACAGAGTATTTTACTGAAACAGGAGAAAAAATAGAAGAACCTAATTTCTTAACAAAAATTAAACTTAAATTAAGTGAATTATTTTGCTCAAAGACTTATTAATAAAATTTTAAAACTAACTTTGAAAACTTAAATTAAATTCTTATTCTAGAAGCATTTTAGCTTCTATTTTTTAAAAATGTTACAAGAAGCAAATTATATTAAACTTATTTCAAATAAGCTTTGATTTAATGAAAATCAAATAAAGGCTGTTTTGGATTTAATTGAAGAAGGAGCAACAGTTCCTTTTATTGCAAGATATAGGAAAGAAAAAACTTGAAATTTAGATGAAAATCAAATTAGACAAATTTTAGAGTTAA
>CAZVAP010000004.1:0-16678 GCA_964625125.1 uncultured Candidatus Peribacteria bacterium
CCCATTTCCTCCATCAATCTTAACTTTCTGATTCCCACTTGGTGTCCCATCAGATGTTATTATCAAACTTTTCAAATATAAAACTGCATTGTCTAAATTTGTATTTATTGTTAAACCATAGGCTAATCATCATATCAATACTCATGATATTATTAATCATATATTTTTTATTGAGTTCTTCATTTATCTTTTTTACAATATAAATTATTTCAATAATACACTATTATAACTTTTCTTTATTAATATCAAGCTCTTTTCTCTATATTTATCATTTCTTCAATTACATTTTACTCCATCACTTCATATTCATCATTCTTTACAATACCAATTAAATATACTACTTAATGATATTTTATCTTTATCTGTTATTCACACTACTTTATCTACATATCTTACCCTACTTTCATTTGGAACTCATATTGTATTTAAACTTAATATACTTCATTTTATATACATTTTATGTCTAAAGTTGGTTATTCATCATCCATCTTTACCTCATAGCAAACCATTTATTACATATACTCATTTTATTACTGCTCAACTTGTTACCTCTCATACATTTACTTCTTCTCCATTTCAATCTAATTTTACCAAGTCTATATCATTTGATATTAACATATTACCTCAATCCATATACACTTCCATATATCATTTACCTCTCATTGATTTATTTATACTTAAATTTACTCCTTTTCATAATACCAATATTTTATGTCCATCTTTTGATACATCATAATTTATATTTACTGTTATTGGATCATCTCATACATTTCTTATACACTCTATTTTAGGTAGCTTACTATTATTATCAAAAGTTTCACCTGTACTTATATCATCCCATCTTCATCTACATATTTCATATGCTTTCTTTCTTACCATTGATTTTACTTTTCATATATTTATTTGGCTATTTAAAATTGATATTGTTCCTCTTTTTTGATTTGATACACTACTTCCTCTTTTTATACCTAGCATACTTAATATCTCATTTTTATTATTTTCTATATTACTTCTTGATATTATACTTATTCACCCATTTACTGCTATCTTTCATAAGTTCATTATTCCTTCTGTTAAACTAAACACCTTTCATCCTATATTTACTTTATTTCATCTCACTAAAGTAATTCAATTATTTTTTATTCACTTTAAACTAGATTTAATATCTCATACCTTTACTCATCACATCTGTACTCATATTATTCATACTCATCATATGTTACTATCTATATATCATACTAGTTTTAATCAATTTATGTACCTTAAACTATTTACATATCAATCTTCAAATTTAATTTTATTATTTTCTCAATTATACACAAATCACCCATATAAACTTATCTCATCATTATTAGTACTATCTTTCCAATTTCACCAACCTATTACTGCATCTGACAAAATCCCTTCTCAAACACAATTTGTATATAATCAACCTGTAAAATTTACTTTTCTATTTCTATCTATTGAATTTAAATAATTTTCATTATCCATACTTATTCATAATGCTACTGGTTTATATAACAAATCGATATAATATCACTTTAATTGGCTGTTACATTTTATTCTATATGTTTTATGATTATAATTATATATTATTTCCTCTGGAGCTGATAATTCTTCCTTTCTTGTTATTATTAAAAATCATTTTCCTTTTTGAGGATTATTTTCTTTTCAATTTAAGTAATTTATCTCAACCACATTATTTTTAAATATATCATCTAACCAATTCATTATTATATCTTCTCAATATACCCATTGAATTCATCATATTATCATTAATAACAACAATATCTTTTTCATTTTTGTCTATAAGTGTTTAAATAATTTTCAATTTAATTTTATAGAAAGTTTTATCATAATTCAAGTATTTTTCCTATTATCTTACATAATCTAAAAATCCTCCCTAAAATAGGAGGATTCATAATTTCTAAATTAATCTATATCTTCAAAATCTTCATCTTCATCATCAATATCTGCCATACCCAATCTTGCCACAATTTCTTCATTTACAAATTTTACATCTCTTCAATATTTTTTAGCTGAATATTCTTTTAGTATCTCTCAAATTTTAGGATTTTCATAATCCTTAGACCGAATAGTAGATATATTAAATACTCTAGAAGTAGCATTATTTATATTCAGTTTTAAATAAGCTTTATAATTAGCAATTCATACAATATCTTGAGCTGACAATACTGGAGCATATTCTTTTTCTAAAAATTCAGCATCAGGAGCACCTACTTTAAATGATTGGATTGTTCATGTATTACCAAACACTGCATCTTTAACAGAATTTTTACCACCTGATTTTTCTCAAATATTATTTCAAGCTCATCATTCAAGCTGAGCAATATATTGGTGAGCCATTATAAGTGCTAACCTGTATTTTCTGGCTTCTGACAAGATATCTGCAAAAGTTCAAGATACAAAATTTTGGAACTCATCTACATAAAGATAAAAATCCTTTCTTTCTTCTTCTGGAATATCAGCTCTAGACATAGCAGCATTATAAATTTGACTAACTATAATCATTCAAAGCAATTGAGCATTTAATTCTCAAATTCTACCCTTTGATAAGTTAATCAAAATAATTTTTTGACTATCCATTGCTTCTCTAAACTTAAAAGCAGATTTAGTCTGACCAATAATATTTCTAATAAGACTGTTTGTATTAAATGAAACAAATTTAGAAGTAAAATATGGAATAATTTCTTGTTTTTCCCTCTCACCCATAGCATTATATGTTTTTTCCCAAAATGCTCTAACTGTAGGATTTTTAACTTTAGCTACTTTATATTCTCTATAAGCATCATCAGTAAATAATCTTGGAACATCAAGTAAAGTAGCTCATTCCTCTAAATCCTCTAGTAAAGTTAAAGAACCATATTTAAAATATTCTTGAATTCTAGGACCAAATATTTCTGGACCAAACATTTTTAAGAAAATTTCTGTTGCATCATTTACTACTCTATCTGCCTGATTTGGAGAATCAATATCATACAAATTTAATCACATAGGCCTTTCTGCATTTCAAGCATCAAAATAAATAACATCTTTTGCTCTCTCTTTTGGCACATATTTAATAATATCTTCCACTAAATCTCAGTGAGGATCAATTACACACAAACCATCTCAATTCCAAATATCTTGCCTTGCTAAGAAACTAATGAATACAGATTTACCTCAACCTGATTTACCTATAATATAATGATGCCTTGTTCTATCATTTCTTTTAATAAACACCGGTTTATATTGATTTTTATAAACAGAAATACCCAATAAAACTCAATCCTTATATAGCTTAATACCAGTTTTTCTTTCAGTAATAACTTTTTCTTCTCAAGTTTTTTCATCTTTAATAACTTTTTCTACAAGCTTTTGTCATATATTTGGATGTCTTGAGTTTTCAAAAATCTTAGAAAGATCTCATCATTTATATGATTCAGCTATGATACCAGTAATAACTCTTCAATTTTCTTCTTTTGGAACAGGTAAGTTTTTAGGAGGTTCACACATTTTATAATCTGCCCGGACAATAGCAGGAGACCTGTTAAAAACACCATCTGGGAAATGAAATAAACTAGCTAATTCATTAATGGTAAAAACATTAGTTTTAGTAAAAAAACCGATTAATGAAAAACTAACTGCAAATTTCCACAAAGGCTCAAAAAACCATCAAAATAAATCTGCCATAACTTCAGGTTGATCTAATTCATTATTATACTCATCTTTATAAACAGTATAAGCTGATATTAAAGCATTAATATTTTCATCATTTCTATCCTTATAATTTGAACAAGAAACTAAAAACAAGCTGGATGAGAATGCAGGTTTTCAGGCCTCTTCTGCCATAGTATTTATAGCCTCTTCTTCTGCCTTAGTCATTCTAATAAATGCATCTCATTCACTAGCTCAAGGCTTCATATGTTTTATCATTTTATCAGAAGGCCCATTTATTATGAAACTCAATGGTTTTAAAATAACATCCTTAATACTAAATTTTTGATCATAAGTAATTTCTCTTTTATAAAGCTTATCAGCCATTTGTTTAGCAAGTTTATTGAACTTATCTTTATAAGGCCTTAAACTCATTAAAATTGTAACTTGATCCTCATTGGAAATTTTAGATATACTATCCAGAATATTATTTATTGGATCATCTTCTAACTGCTTAAAAGTTCTAATAGGAAAAACATTATTTTTAATAGTTTTCATAGGCATTACAGAAATATATTTATGTTTATATGATAATGGTTCGAAATCCTCAATTTGCTCTATAATACAATCTGGGTATTGAGCAGAAATATTAGATTCTATAACTTTTTGATATTCAGGATAAGTACCTACTATAAAAAATAAAGAACCATCCTTATAGTAATAAGCTAAGTCAAATTTAGCTTTATCAAAAAAGAAAGTTAAAACATTATCCATTACAGATAATGAACCAATCTTATGTATTCCTCTATAAACTTGAGCCATTCTTCAAATTTTTTCTTTCATATCTTTTGCAATATCTTTTTCTCTTTCTCTATCAAGTTTTGTATCCAATCTTGGCATAATAACCTTCATATAAACCATTCTATGTTTATTGAATACATCATACAAAAAAGAAAAGATATATCTAATAACTTTCCAAAAAACAATAATTAAAAATATAGCTACAATTGTAAGTCAAACAATTTTTGCATAATACAAAATCCCTAGATCAGAAGATGAAGTATGTTTAATTTCAGAAGTATGTTTAGTATTATTAGATCCATATTCATTTTCTACAAAATGCTTATCTATCTTTGTATTATCAATCTGAGAATCTACTTTTTCATAAGCAGCTGAATGTAAATTAAATTTATCAAGCTTTACATTTAAGTTTTTAATTAGATTATCTACATCATTATATTTTGATTTTAATATTTTATAGCAAATAATCTTAACTTTTGATTGAGGGAAAGCACTAGAAAAAATATCAAATAAATCATTTTTTTTAACTTGAGTAAATCAATTCATTTTTAGATATTCCAATAATCTTTTTTCACAAAATTGAGAATTTATAGGCATTTTATTTTTATTTTTTCTAAAATAAACTTATATAATTTTACTTAAGAAGTTTATTTTGTCAAAAACTTGTAAATAATTAGAAAAAATTTATTATACGTGTAAATTTTTATTTAACAAACAAAATTAATGATTTTCCTCTTTACATGAGAAGAAAAATTCTTACTTCATCAGCAATTAGAAAAATGGAAAAAAGCTTTTATACAAAAATATCCATGAAGTAATTTATTTAGTTTTTGAGAAGAAAATTTTGATCCTGAAAAAATTGCTGTTGCTTGTGCTTGATGATGATTGTTTGATGAAAAAAAATTCATTATTATAAAATGAATACCAAAAGATAGCTTAACAAAAATACCTTCTAGTCAAATAGAAAAATTAGAAAAATTTTTTACAGAACATATAGACAATTTACCAAATGAAAATGTAATTGTTTTTATAAGCTACAAACCTGATAAAAGAACAAAATTCTATAAATTTTTATCTCAAAAAGCAGAAGTAAAAGAATTTAAACCTTTAACTGAAAAACAATTAATAAAATTTATAACAGCAAATTATAAAATTAAAGAGCCATTAGCTAAATACATTATTGAAAGATTAGGAACAAATTTATACTTAATTCATAATGAAATAACAAAACTTTTAAAATTTACTACAAATATAACAAAAGAAAATATTGATAAATACCTAATTAAAAATACCCAACAAGATACTTTTGAGCTTTTAGATAACTTAGATAATTCAAATAAAGCAATTAAAATTCTAGAAAATCTAGAAAAAAACCAAGAAGATTTGTTTAAAGTTTTATGACTATTATACTGGAATTTAAAAAACATAATTTTAATTAAAGAACAACTTAGTATAGGAGAAAATTCAAAAAATATAGCTTCTAAATTAGGTATTCATCCATTTGTTGTAAACAAAATTATAAATAAAAACTATGATCTACAAAAAATAAGAAACATATTTTGAAATATACTAGAACTAGACTATAGTATAAAATCAGGTAAAATACCACTTGAGCTTTGATATTTATATCTAAAAAAAATAATCTAAATGGTTACACAAAGAAGATTAGAAAAAATGAAGAAAGTTTTACAAACAAGACAATATGATTTAAGAATTTTTATGGATTATGTATATTCAGAACACAATTTAGCAGCAATAATTAGAACAGCAGATGCAGTAAATGTATGAAAAGTATATTATAGACACCAGAAAAATATTAAAATAAACAAGGAAATAGCTATGAAAGTTGATAAACGAATGGAAATCGAAAATGTTAAAGATGTTGAAAATTTTTACAATAACATAAAACAACAATGATATCAAATAATTGCAACTATTCTTGATAAAGATACAATAGACTTTAGAGAAGTAGATTATACAAAACCTACTCTGATAGTATTATGAAATGAAGTTGATTGAATATCAGATATCACTAAAAAATATGCAGATAAAAAAGTAATAATTCCAATGTATTGAATGAGCCAAAGTTTAAATGTATCAGTTGCTAATGCAGTTATTTTATATGAAGCACAAAGACAAAGACAATTAGCTTGAATGTATGATAAAATGCAAATACCACAAAATTTATATGAAGAAACATTAAAAAAATGGTTAAACTAAAGGGGTTGTAGCTTAACTGGATAAAGCCCCACCCTGCGAAGGTGGTGATTGCGGGTTCAAGTCCCGCCAACCCCATTTTTAGATTAATATGTAAATATTTATGCTTAAAAAAATCAAATACATTCTTTTATCGGATAAATTATGGAAAAAAATTATTGCTTATGGATTACTAGCTTTAATTTTATATTTTTTTAGAAGTTTTGGTTTTATATTTTTACTAACCTTCTTATTTTCATATATGTTTTTTTCTTTAGCTAAATTTTTAGCAAATCTCATTAAAAAATATATAAAATCAAATAAAAAAATTTTTCAGTTTTTAACTTCAATAAATTTTATAGCAACTTTACTTTACTTAATGTTTATAGCTACTTTTATATACTTTATATCAAGTTTAATTCCATTGCTAGTAAAAGAACTATCTCAATTAGGTAATCATTTACCTTTAGTATCCAAATATATTCAAACAATTTTATCTTCATTACAACAAGTTCAACATACTCAGCAAATAGTTTCTAATGATATCAATAAGCTTATGAACGAAAAAAATATAGAAATAATCAGCAATATTATAAATCATCTAAAACATTTTTGAGGTGAAATTATGAAAGGAATTATAGCATTTATATTAAGCTACTTTTTCCTAATTGATAGAGAAAAATTAAAAAAATATTTAGAATGAATTAAACAATCATCATTAAGCTTTTTGTATGAAGAATATGCATTTTTATTCAAAAAAATAGCAAAATGATTTTTAATTATTTTTAAAGCTCAAACCAAAATAGCTATTGCAAACACATTTCTAACTTGGTTATGATTACATATAATTTCATTTATAATAGGACAATCTATTCCATATTTAGGCTTATTAACTGCAATTGTTTTTATATTTAGTTTTATCCCAGTTTTATGAGTAATAATTTCTTCAATCCCTATTGCTTTAATAATATACAATCTAGCAGGATTTATAGGAGTAATTTATGTAATTATAATGATTTTAGTTATACACACATTTGAAGCTTATGTTTTAAATCCAAGATTTGTATCAGAAGAGATTGAATTACCTGTTAGCCTTACTTTACTTATTTTGCTAATTTGAGAAAATTTATTTTGACCAATAGGTTTATTAATTTCAGTACCATTATTTTACATTTGTATAGAAATATTTAAAGAATTTGATAAATGAATAAATTCAAATTTAAAATGATTATAAAAAAATAGAGCCTAATTAAGCTCTAAATTTTCAATTATTTTTATTTTTGATTAAATAAGCTTTTACAATAATTTTGTACTTCTTTCTCCGGTAACTTATTACATACAGAAGGTTTTGTTATGATATGATTATAAATCATTTCTTGGATTTTTTTCTTTTTCATTTCAATAGCTATTGGATCAGTAGTAGGTTGTAAAAGATTCTTTCTTGTAATTGAATATTTTGAGTAGTAATAAGATTTTTTTACTAGATTATGATATTCTACGGGAATTTTTTTTAATACTTCATTTAATGGAATTTTTTGTAAATTAATACATTCGGCATAAGTTAACAAATCAGTTGTATGGCAATATTTTACATTTTTTGGAGCTAATTTAGGATCTTTTATAATTTGAGGTAATATTTTATTTTCAAAAATATATTTTTTTTTAGCTTCTCAAGTTAAATTAGCAATTACTTCATAATTTTGTTTTTGCTGCTGTAATTCTTGTTTCAATTTTTCCCCTGTAAATCCTAATTGTACTAGCTCTTTTTTAATTTCTTTTAATTTTTCATTAGTATCAATAAGAGAATCATTGGAATTATTATAAGAATCTTGTATTTTTTTAGATTCAGAATTAGATGAACAACCTGCCAAAATTAAAAGTAAAGAAATTATTACAACTATAATCACTCTTTTCATTAAATTTAAATTAAATACTAAAATTATTTATCACTTTTTATATAAATTCAATAACAACCTCACCAATTACACTTAACGTGAACTCTATTAAATTTTCTAATAGCTTTATTAACACATTTTATATAATTATCATTATTCTTTTTCTTACATTCCTTAATCTTCTCTGCAATAGTGTTTCAGTCTTTTTCTTTTAAATAAATTCAGATTGGAGAATACCAATAAGACAATAATCCTTTACTAAGATCTAATTTTTTAAAGTCTGCTTTTGAAGAATTTTTAAAAGATACTTGTAAATCTGTAAATGCCCGTTTATTATCATCCCAAATAAGTTCAATAGAAGAAATATCATCTGATTTAGTATTAAGTTTACTTGTATCAACTGAAATAATCAATCACTTTATTTTAACTCTTCCCTTATCTAAAATTTTATATTTACTAACATCAAAAACAGGCAATGTATCATAAGTATCATTATTATTATAATTATTTTTAGATTTTAACATATCAAGTAATTTTAGTTGAGCTTCAGATATCAAAAATAATTTATTAGCATTCGATAAATTAGATAGTTTATTTTTTTGTATCTCATCTAATGATTTACTTACAATCTTTTTTAATAAATTTACTTGATTACTTCTATTATTAGATTCTTGAACTTTTGAAATAATATTAAGTCAGTTAGTTCCTAAAGATAAATCATCCATTTCCCGATAAACATTAAAAATTCATCTTAAGTTCAATCATTCAGTTCAAATAGAACTTTTAATACTTTTTAAATTTTTAACTCTAAGACCTAATCAATATCATAAATTAATTAAATTAGGATCAGATAAAGTAAATATATTATTAGCTACCAATTGTTTACATAATCCCTTAACTTGGGTTTTAACAAATACATCTGAAATAGAATTAATATGAGAAGGAGAGCAAGTAGATTTCATTTTGGAATAATAAGAAATAGCATAATCTATTATATTTTTTGAATTTTTATATAAAATGCCTTCTATTTCTTCCATTGTATAAGAATCATACTTATTAGTAATACTATGCTTAAATTTTATGTTATTTGAACAATCATTATCATTTAAACACTTATAAAGTCATAGTATAACATCTTGAGCTATTCAAATATCTTTTAAAGTAATTGCACCTGAAAATGCATCCTGAAAAGCCTTTTTATTAGAAAATTTTGAAAATTTATTTAACCAGTTGCTATAATCTTTAAAGCTATTGTTTGCAAACATTCAAGTAAATAAAATATTTGGATTTGAAATTAAAATAGAATCTGATAAATTTGAAATTAATCAAAGTTGTAAAAATAAAACATCAACAAAAGTAGGCTGATTATGTATTGACTTTCAAGCAACTAACTTTTCATGGATATCTCAAGCAGAAATTGTTGCAGTTGGATTCACTAAGCTTAACGGGAATTCATCTTCAAAACTATTTTCTTTTTGAGAAATAGATTGGTAATTAATATCAACTGTATTTTTAATTAGTTCTTTTACTGGATTTGTAATAGGCTTACATTCAAGTACAGCAAAATTATTATCATAGGATCAATTATTATATTGTCATAACACTAATGAAGAAACTCAACCCAAGTTTATAGTTATTATTTTTTCTTGAGTATAACCTGGGTTTGTTACTCATGCAATTTGTGTAATTAGTCAGTTTTTACATGTTATTTTAATATCTACATTTTTACCATATAAGGGTTTAGATAAATAATTAGAACTAGGAATAAAAGGGTAGAGACTATTATTATTAGTTTTACTTATAGTATTTACTCCTTCATCTAGCATTACAGTATCACCTTCATTTATAGAGGTTATACTTACACTTTTGGCAAAGGAAACTCAACTTATAAGTAATAAACTTCATATTAAAAGTATGATTTTTTTCATTTTTATTTGATTTAATTATAAAAATTCACATAAATTATATGGTTTATTTAAATATTTTTCAAGCATAAATGTTAAATGAAAAAATAACTACAAATCTAGAGAAAGTTCTATATTTAAATGAATATTTAGACAAGTACCTAAATATTAACAATCTTAAACAAAATTTTGCTAAGCAAGTCATCTATAAAATAGTTTTTGAAAATTTATTAAGATATAAAAATAATTTTTCAATTTGAAATAATCAGATAGATACACAAAAATTTGAAAACTATTTAAGGCAAATAGCAGATTTTATTTATGAAAACATATACTTGAGTAAAATTATAGAAAAAAAAGATATACTAAAACTACATTATCTAATAATGAAAAATTTACCATTAGAAAAAATAGTTAATTTGGGAGTTTTAAGAAAATCTGAAATGAAAATTCATTGAAATAATACTGCTGGTAAACTTATAACTACTTTCCCAACAAAACCAAAATATATAGAACAAGAATTTAACTTACAAATTAATAATTTAAATTCTAATTTATTAAAATGAGACAAAAAAGATAAACTATTAAGTATAATTATTTTTATTCATAATATGGTAGACATTATCCATCCATTTGAAAATGGAAATTGAAAAGTATTTCGGATATTATTGGATGTATTATTATTTAAAATAGATTTTTTTCCTCTTTTTATTTTAAAAAAAGAACATAGAGAAAAATTGTTTAATAAAGTAATTGCTCATTATTTAGATAACAAAAAAAAGGAAGTATTTTTAAACTACTTCCTGGAACTTATGATAGATATTTATTGAAACTATAAAATGTAAGTTTATTCAAACACATATTTTAGAGATTTTTCCTTTAATAAATTTCCATTTTTATCATAGTATCTAACATATCATGTTGCGGAATCATCCCGGGTGCCATCATTTGAACAACTTTCTCCATTATGTAATGTTACATAATCTGTATGTCCTGGAAATTCTATTTCTACATATCATCAATTTGTAATAGAAAATGTATAATCTACAGCATTTACAGAACTTGTCATAGTTATAGTAATACTTGTATCTGTTTCATCTATACTAATTAACTCTCAACCTTCAACTGAAACATTCAGATTAAATGTTGGTGTAGGAAGAGCTTCTACATTTATAGTTATAGTATTTGATTTCTTTATTGCTCCATTATTATCAGTTACTACTGCATAGTATGTATATTTTCATTCTTTATTAGGTGTTATAGTTACAGTTTTACCTGTTCATATTTTATTTCAATTTCCATCATACCAAGTAATAGATGTTACTTTTCCATCAGGATCAGAAGCATTTGCAGTTAATGTTACACTTTCTCATACTTTAATGTTTGTTGAATTAGCTTCAATAGTAATTTCTGGCAACTTATTTAATTTCTCAAAATTTGATTTTACTTTCTGTTTAAATTGTTGTGGATTAATTTCTTCAGCTTTTATAG
The DNA here is from genome assembly GCA_964625125.1 of uncultured Candidatus Peribacteria bacterium. Lineage (GTDB taxonomy): Bacteria > Patescibacteriota > Gracilibacteria > Absconditabacterales > Absconditicoccaceae > CAZVAP01. The sequence continues at coordinate 11,945 of CAZVAP010000004.1, forward strand.
TAGAAGGATAAATACTATTTTCAAAATAAGGATTCCACTTTAAAGGTCTATTTGCTATGTTTTCTTCATACTTTCCTTCAACTAAATTATTAGAAGATGTAGGTTTTTGTATATCAAAATAAGGAGAGAGTTTACCATTTCCTGCACCCCAAGTATATTTAATACCTGCACTCACTTCCCAGTTTGAAGGATCATAATTAGCTGTAGTATCATATGAATCTGATATCATTACATTACCAGTTGGGTAATAAGCACCTTCAACTTGTAATCACTTTTTATCACTTCCATATGCCGACTTTATATATCAAGTACCATAAACATCAATTTGACCTACAGGCAAACCAGTTCTATAGGCTAACTCCAAATATTTAACATAAGCAGTAGTATTTGCATTTCAAATATTATACACTCTTGAAGCAATATATCATGCTTCTGTCTTAAAATTATTATTTTTATATCAAACAGCTAAACCCCAAGTTAATTGCTTTGGATTAATAGTATATTGACCAATTTCATAATCTTCTAAGCTAACATAAGAACCACCACCTTTTAAATAAATTTCATTTCATAATACTCAGATACCTGCGACTTTAGTATAACTTCAGCCTTTTTCTACACTTCATTCAAATTTATCTGTATGAACTTTTATTCAAACTCCTCTGTAAGTTCATCATTTTGTTTTAGCACCAACTCCATATACATTTAAAAAAGCTGGATAAGTACTTTTTACTTCCGGTAATTTAGATAAGTTAAACTCATAATTTTTATCTGGATTTTTTAAGCTATTTGATAATGAATTAGCATTTGCAGGTTGTTGTGTTAATACTACAGCAGAGAATAGTGCAGCTAAAGAAGCTTTAATTTTTTTTAAAAAATTTCAGCCTTCTTTCACTTCTTCATTGTTTCTAAAATAATTTATGTTTCTCATAACAATTTTTATAGAGAAATAAAACACCTAGCATATAATTATTTCATTTTAAAAGTCAATTTATTTTTTTATTATTTTGCCTGGTTTAATTATAACACTAAATATCTTGTGTGAAGTATTTATTAAAGAAGGTAAAGAAACATCATAAAAGGTATACTCTACATTTCATAATTCATTTGGATGGTAAGTAGCTATAAAATTATAATTTGGATCTATATAAATAGCTCCTTTTTTGTTAATATAAACTGCACAAGTTTTATATTGTTTATCAAAAATACAATAACTATTACTAAATTCTCCTAAATTAGCTCAAGTAAATTGTTTAATATCAAATTTACTTGAATTATATAAAGTAGGACCACTCACTAATTTTTCTGATGGAATATATATACTAAATAAAGGCTTAAAAATTCAATTTTCAAACTTTCAAACCTTATTAATTAGCAATCCACCTGAAGAAAAACCATAAACATTATAGTAATCTAGCACAGATATAATACTTGTATTTAAATCAATAGTACCTATTGGATTTCAAGACTTATCATATAATGTAATCGTATTATTAGGCTTAAATACAGCTCAAGTAAATATAACTTCTGAAGTTCAACCAGTAAAAATTTGTTTTCAAATTATAGATTTTAAAGGAATTATTTGTCAGTTTTTATCTATATAGAACTTAACAGCTGAAATATCCATATCAGAAGAAATTTTTGCAACAACTTGTCAATTTTTATAATCAACTTTAGAAATAGTAATTTTTGGAACTTTAAATCTAATCTCAACTGGAAGAATTTGCTTATTATCATTCCAATCAACAGAAATTATATTAAAATGCCTAGTTATAGGTTGTTGTTCAAATAATTTAATAAAGTTTCAAGTAGTAAGCACATTATAATTTTCATCAGTAATAGCAAAATACTTAACTGCAACATTATCCTTTGCTTTTGCTATTAATGTGTAATGAGTATTAATATAACCTTCTAATTGAGTTCATTCTCAAACTTTTTTAACCTCATTTCTCATTAAAGTTATTTTAATAACTGGAGCCTGGTTATCTCAAATAAGCTGTTCTCAACCTACATCTTGATTTGAGTAAGAAGATAATACATTTAATGTATTGTTTTCTAAATTTAAATTAGCATTAAATACCCTAAAATATTTCCATCTTCACTGTAAATTTAAATATTTTTTATCTAAAACTGCTATAATATCCTTTCTAGATTTTAGATTTTTAACTGGTACATATACAATAAATTGAGATTTGTGACCATTAATTAATATTTTTTGTGCCTTAAATTCATCTATTTTACCCAAAGAGCTATCATATAAAACTATACCATATGTTTTATAATTTTCACCTGCCCAATCAAAATCATATGAATTATTAAAATGTTTTTCTAAGTCATTCAAAACATCAACTCTAGAAGAGTAAAGTATATAATAAGCATTTACATTGGATAAATTAGACCACCTTAAACTTAAATTATCATAATTTCATCAATCAGAATTTACATCATCTATTGGTAGTTTTTTATCCCAAATTTTAAATTCTGAATCATTTATTTTAACATATCAATTATTATCAGTTATATTAGCAAAATTTGAAACTATACCATCATAAATATAAGTTTGAGTGTAATTTATTCATTGATTAGCAGGTTTATCTCAAGAATACTTAACATAAACATTATAACTATCCCACCAAATCAAATCAGTATGATCATCATTATTTAAATCAGCTAATATATAAGATTTAGATTGTCTAATTTTATAAGCCTTATCTTTATCTGCCAATACATTATAATAAGTTCAATCAGAACCTTTTACATACAAACCTCTAATAAATTGAGTAGGATCTACCATTACAGGATTAGTTCAAGCAGGAGAATCAAAAGCAATTTTATAATTTCCTCAATTTTTATTTAGCAACATTAAAGTTTTATCTACTTTTAATTTTAATTGTTTATAAACTAGATATTTACCTGGTTTTTTCTCATATTTAGCTAATTTATTAGAAAATTTAGTTAATACTTTGCCATACATTTGTAAATAATCTTTTTTGATATTTGCCTTTTCAATTTTTTTCTTAGATTGATTATCTATATTAAATAAATTAGTTGAAAATGTATAAGTTTTATCCTGATATTTTTTTACATCAGTTAAAACTATATGAGAAACTGAACCACTTCAAATATTTTTAATATTATCTTCTAATTTCTCTAGATTTGCCTTATATTCAGCAAATAACATATCAATTTTATTTCTTAATTTTTCTATTCATTTATAATTAGGCGAAACTTTAGTACTATTTAAACTAGCCAAAATATTATATGCTTGCTTATAAACATACGAAGGAATAGATTTTAGATAATTGGCATTTTGTTGAGATAATAAATAATTTAATTGATAAGCTAAATAAGCTTTTGCATATTTTGTTGGTATTTTTCAGTTATCAAATCTGAAAGCTCCTGGTTTAATCTCAAGATTATATATGGAGTTGTTATATTCAGAAGATTTTTGATTCCATTCCATATTAAACTTAAGAAAATTATCAGCAGTTTTAGTAGTTGATTTATTTATAGGTTCTACAATAGATTTTACTATTTGATAAACCTCATCAAATCTCACATTATAGTTTAAATAAGAATCTACTTTAACATCAAAACCTTTCCAAGGTAAAACTGGAAAATCTATAGTTAAAAAGTCAAATGGGAACAATCTATTTGTTCTAGCAGTTAATTGCTCAATTCTAGATTTAACATTCCATTCTGCTACTAGTCAAATTCAATTTTTAATAATACACCGAAAATATCATACAATTTTAAATACATTTAAAGCACCTTTCAATGAAGGCATAAACTTAGGAATTAATGGTGGAGGTGGCAAATTTGGTAACTCAAATGTAGGAACTGCTGGTAATCCAGGCAATGGAGGAAATGTAGGAGGCTCAGGTAACAAAGGAACAGATGGAATTTCTATTGATAAACTAGGATAAGGTAAATCTGGTAAAGTAAATAAGCCAATAGGAATTGGATTAATTTTTATCTTAGGTAATACAACAGTTAAACCTAAATTAATATGTGAAAGATCAATAAAAATATCTGGAATTTTAAAAGGAGGGATAGGTAAAACAGGCAAATCTGGACATAAACCTGATAAAGTACAATCATATAAATCTCCATTATCAGCTCTACATTTTCAACAAGTTGTTTTCCAATTTACAGAAATATCTATCAAAATCTGCCATGTTTTAATAGTATTAATAATTGTAATAATTGCATCTACCCATTTTTCAAAAATTAAGCTATTACGATTTAACCAGCCTACAATCGAGTCTAAATATTTATTAAGTATACAAATAACTTGACTTACATAAAAATCTACCAAATGAACATACTGATACAATTGTAAAGGCAAATTCCTATATTTTTCTAAAATTTCTATATTTTTTTGAATAGATTGAACAAATTTTTGAACTTTTAAAGCTTTAGCATATAACTGTTTACACTGATTTTGTTTTTCTATATCATTAGGATATAATTTTTCACATTTTCAAACTCATGAATAATAGAATTCTTCCCATTTCTTTATAATTTCTTTGTTTTTATCCAACCATCAATTTAAATACATCAATTGCCTTTCAATTTCATCTTTTCAAATCCAAGGAACATTTAAAACTACAGTTTTTTCAGAAACTGAAACTAAAGGAATTTGATCTAAAAGTAATTTTAAGCTTTTAAAAGGATTAGATAAAGAATTAGACAATTGGTTTAATCATTCTTTAGAAGGGAAATAAGAAACGATTT
>CAZVAP010000004.1:16778-29338 GCA_964625125.1 uncultured Candidatus Peribacteria bacterium
ATCTCAAAAACTATTAATCAAATCATCTACATTTGGATAAACTACATAAATTGTCATATGAGTAAGTTGAGAAATCAGAAATTCTATCTGTTTATTTAACCATTTTTTTATTACACATTGAATAATTCCTCTAAATGTTCAAGTTTCTGTTTTTAAATGAAAAGGAATACCTCATTTTAATAAAACTTGAGCATCAGCTAAAGAAGATATTTTATGAGCAGTCATATCAAAACTAATCAATCATCATACATTTAGACTTTTATAAGCAGGATTAATACTAGCAGCAAAAAAATTAGTATTTGAAGCAAAGTTTAAAGGACTTAATGGATAAATTCAATGAGAAAAAGGCAATTGATCACAAACTCAATTATCTAAATCCAACATCCAGTCATCTTCTGAATCATCTGCATTTTTAGCCTTATTAGCACTACAAGTAGACCCTTTTAATGATTTAGCAGCAACAATACAGTTACCAACTATAGTACCTGCAGGTGCAGGAGGTGCATGCATTGCAATTTTATAATTACCAAAACATACTGCCATACCTAAAGACTTTGTTAAAGTTGGAGCCAAATATATTCTTATAAAAGAAGGAAATTTCGGTCCCATACATACAATAGGAGCATGAGTAGGTAATGGAGGATCATTAATTGTCCTAAAATAAGGCATTGGAATAGGTCAAGCACAACCTCAATGAGGCAAAGGTATAGAAAAAGTTCCTGGATACCAGAAAATAGGAGTACCAGGATCTGTTCATAATGGACATCAACAGGCATTTATAATACCTGGAGCAAAAAATGCAAAATTACAAGGCACATTTAGTCCTCCACAACTTGCTTTACCTATTGAGAAACCTTTACATAATCATTGTAAATATGTATTTACTTTCCCCTTAATTTTAGATACATCAGGACCTATATTAGCATTAAAAGAAACCCCATTAACATACCACGGATTAGATTCAGTACTATCACTAAAATATTTATCAATTAAATTTTTTAAATCAGAAGTATTTCAATTTAAAGCAGAATTTTTAGCATTTTTAATCTCATTAGTAATATTTGATAGTTCTTTTTCTGTAGACAAAGAGTTAAGCTTAGAGTTTAGTAAATCTTTTAAATTTTCAAAATGATAAGAAAAATCCATTGGGATATTTCAGTTTTGTCATTGAAAATAATCATATCCTTTAATACAACCATTGTTTACAAATACTTTTATATCTCCTAATTTATTTTTATCATAATCTCACACTTTAATTTTTACTGCACTTCAACCTTGATAAGTAGCATAATAAGTTATGGTACCTGATTTATTAGCTTCATCTACCCTAAACAAAAATCCACCCTCAGACGGAAAAGAAATTTTACTAGGATCAATACCAGTAGTCTTTAATAAAACTTGTTTTCAATCTAAAGTAATAACACCATAAGGACCTTTTAATGATTCAAAATAAGCAAATCTTTTTCAAGATGGATTTTCAAAATGGATAGTAATTTTAACTTTATCTTGATTTTCTAAGTAACCTCAATTTAAGTCTTCCATTGTTTTATAAACAATTACTGGATCTGAACCAGTTAAGAAAGTAATTTTCTTAAAATATACAGAATCCCCTGTAGCATTTATCCAACTAGGTAATAAGTACTTTGGAAAAGCCTGATAAGCAAATTTTTCTTTTCATTTAGACTGAACTGAAGATAAATAATTATCTGGAGTGATATTAGAATTTGAAGGAATAGAAGATAAATCTCCTTTTTCAAAAGCCTTTTGTAATTTATTTTTCAATAAAGTTGCTGCCTGTTGATTAATACCATCCCGATAAATATACCCATCATCTGCAAATTTTGTATTTGGATTTACTTTAATTGCATAAGATTTTACTAATTGTTGCTTTAATCTAGATTTAAAATTAGCATCACAACCAGTTAAAATTCTTGACAAATAACTTCATCCATAAAAAATTTTAATATTTCATACTAAATCATTTACTACAATATCAGTTTTTTTATCATTATTCATATCTCTAAAGAAAATTTGAGTATATTTTAGTTTATAAGGATCAGATTTAGATAAATCTAAACAAACTGGAGTTCAATCTACAGAAAACTCTCAATGATTATTTTTATAAACTCTTATAGTTCCATCCTCAAAAATTACATACAAATCTTCATATCCATCTCAATTATAATCTCCAGCATAGACATCTTTAATTGGTTTTGCTAAAATCATTATATTTCATAAATCTTGGAAACTATCATTACCATTATAATTTTTCAAAAATCTTAATTTTCAACTATTATAGACAATTATAAGATCCTCTTGTCAATCATTGTTAAAATCAATTGGTATAACCTTTTTTATACCTCAATTTATATCAGAATAAATATTATAGCCATAAGTTTTTGACATTTTAACCTGTGGAATAATTGGATTATCAGAAATTTTTCTAACAAAAGGGTCTCCAAAATTTATTAAGAATTCATTTTCAAAAGGTTTAGTAGCTTCACCAACATTCATTCAAGCAGCAAAATTGGAAATGTTTTTAAAATTTGATCTAAAACCTAATCATTTATCATCTCCAACATTAAAAGCAGTATTTTTTGAGATATATTTATATGAGCTATCACCCAATGAAATACCATAAGCTTTAGGTCAATTAGTAGAAGCATTACCATAGGTAATTTGAGTATACAAAGGCAAATTAAGTTTAAATTGTGAAAAATTAACTAACTTTCATTTCAAGTAAATAGAGCCAACTAACTTATTACCATAAATTATATCATACGAAGAAACTAATAAGTTTTTGCTAGTGCCTGAAACTATTTTTACAGATGGATCAATGTATCAATTTTTAAAATCCACTATAGTTTGGTTGTTAATCTTTAATTTTCAATCAGATATAAAATTTGATTTAATTATAGAATCAAGTTTTTGAGGAACATAATAAACACCATCATTAAATATTAGATCAGGAGCTTTTATATATTCAATATTTTTTAAAGGATTTTGATTAGTAAAAATTTTAATTTTTCAAAAATTAATTACTAATTTTCATCAAGAATATAATAATTCAGTGTGAGAATTAGTGGCTAAGTTTTTATATACTAAATAATCATATTTTTTTAAATTAGTAGGATCTACTAAGGTTGTAGTAATAGCAAGATTTTTATCAGAATTTGCCATAATTTTTGAAGCATATTTTCACCAATCATATCACAACAAAGTAAGATACATTACAGAAATCTTTTTATCAAGTGGCAAGAATGTAGAATTAATTCAAATATAAACAGTAGTAGAAACTATATGATTGTTTTTATTTTTATAAGAAAATTTTATAAATCCTGTTTTAGTTCATTTAATTTTTAAATCTGATCAACTAACAACAACATCTAAACCACTAGATTTTGTAATATGTAAATTTTTTAAAGTATAGGTGTTACCAAATTTATCCAATCAAAAAATTTTTCACTTTATAAGCTCATTTGGATTAGCTTGATATTTATTAAGCTTAACATATAAAGCTTTCACAGGAAATGCTTTTATATTTCAACTTACAAAATAAGGTTGTATTCAAGGTATAGAAATTTCAATTTTAAAAGGTCAAGTTTTATAAGTTGGAACTGCATAAACTATTAAACCATTATCTGAAGTAATTAAAAATTTATTTCTTTTTACAAACTTTCAATCTTGGTAAGTTCAAATTATAAAATGTTGTGTTAAATCAGTTACTTCAACAGGAGTTTTTAAAGTTTTTCAAGCAACAATAGGCTTTATTTTAATTTTCCAAATTTTATTTTTATCAAAAGTATTTCCAGACATTAAAGAATAAATATTTTCTGGCAATGAAATATTAGACATTGAAGGTGAAACCTGTACTTCATAAGAATTTAATTGAGATTTTGAGATTATTTTAATAGGTTTAGATTCAAATTCTTTTAAAACTTTACCTGATAAAATATTCCATTCTGGAGATAATTTTCCAACTAATTTAAAACTATGAACAGAAGAAATAGGTTCTGTAGTGGATTTAATAAATAATAAATTTTTTGAAAAATTAAAATCAATAGTATTTGTACCTGAACCAATACCTGTTTTAATTACTCAAATTGGAGGATTTAAAGAAAGTTTATAAGAATAATAAGTAGATTTAACAGGATTTTGATAAATATGTTGTTCTGGTAATGAATCATAAGCAGTTATAATAACTGGATTTTCTCATCAATAAACCATAACATCAGAAAATGGCTTAATTTCCACATATTTAATATCTCAAGGATTTTTAGAAAAATATAAATTCTTAGAATAACAAATATTATCTGTATTACAAAAGCTAATAGTTAAAATTCTTTGTCAAGCTTTATAAGCAAAATACCTACCCTCTTTAGTTTTAGGATTATAAAAATAAAATGGAATTTGCCATATTTTATTTAAATCAAAAGTTCATCACTCACAAGAATTAATAAAGCCTCCATTTAAAGTTTCTAAGTACAAGCAATTACCAGTATAAGTAGGACTTTTTATTTTAACATAACTTACTTTATTATTTAACTCATTTATTACTGGTGAAGGATAAATATTTATAAATCAAGACATATCAGCATAATCATAAACAGACTTATTTGTAGAAACATTATAGTAGTTATTTACAAAATCCTTTAAATTAAGCCATTCTTTATATTTAGTTTGTAAATCTGGATGTTGCTCTAAATAATCGGCTAAACTTACACCTTCTGGTAGTTGAAAATTTAAATCATATTCAGGAGTTCAGACTCTTAAATTTTTTAAATTATTTTTAAATTCAGTAAAAGTTTCTGAATTTTTACTACAATCTGCAGTAGAACCAATTTTAAAAGGTTTTTTCAATGTTTCTTTTAGCCGACACATAAAAGCAGCAGGCCATTGCCACAAAATTACTCACTCACCTAGAGGTCTTCAACATTCTTTTTTTGCTTGTTGAATAGGAAAAATATTATTTGCTAAGCCATTTTTTAGTATTTGTTGAGCTAACAAAGAATTTTCTGAATTTTTTAACTGTATATTAGCAGAATTATCTAAATTTTCAGATAAAATCATTCAAGCTTCATATCCTTTTTCAGGTTTTCAAGGGAAATTTAATTGAGAATGAGACAAATCATAATTTTTAACTTTATAAGGATCTGATACATCAAGATAATTTTTTACTAAATAAGCAATTTTTTGATAAATATCAAAATTTTTATATAAACTACTTAACTCTCCAGATAAAGTAGATTCATAAGGTCTTTCTTTCCATCATAAATTTAGATAATACAACATTTCTGCTATTTTTGCAATTTTTTCATCTCACAAATTAGAAACTAGATAATTATCAGGCAATAGTGAATAATTATGAGGTTTATAATCAGAATTAGAAATTTTATCCCAAGCTGATTTATATTGATTATAAAAAGATTCTTTTTTATCTAATTCTTGTTGTAATTTTTGATTATATTTTTCAACTAGGTCAATTAAATATTGTTTAATAGAATCTGCTATTTCATCCGGGTTTTTTAAAACTAATTTATTTCATTGTTTTTTATAAACATTCACTGAAAATAAATCAGGATAAGTTAATTTTACTGTATCTCATCAAACACCCAAAAATGAAATATAATTTTTTTCATCAACTGCCCTTCCCCGAGTAGAAACACTAATTCAAGAAAAAAACTCACTAGTAGGTTGAGTATGCTTTATCCTAGTATCAATAAATTTGTAAGTTGACACTCTATCCTTTAAATAAGTACAACAGGTAGTATCACTTTCTCATCCACAATCATATTCATATGATTTATACTTTGTTATAGTTAAAATATTTCAATTTAAAGAAAAATCAGCTGGTTTTTGTGAATTTAACAAAACTCAATTACATTTAGCTGTAGAACCTATCTGAGAAAAATTTTTTAAATAATCATAATATGTTCAAGCTATTTTATTTGAACCATCTGCATAATGTTTAATTGAGCAAGTTTCACTTTCAGTATTATAATCATATCATTTAGTATACCACTGAGTTTTCCACACACTAGCATAATTAGATATTATAGAAAAAATATTATCAGTTTCATATTTTCTATTGGTATATACAGCTCAAGCTAAATCAAATAAAGTTCAATCTTTACGAGGAGTTTCTATAGGATGCCAAGCATATTTAAAATTAGAATAATTCAAAGGTAATTTAAAAGTTGCACTACCTACATTATTTATATCAACATTTAAAGGAGAATACCCTCAATAAATTCTCTTAGCCCAATGAGAAACTGATTCAGAATTATATGACCTTCATTTATCTACACAAGCTCAATAACTTTTATTACAATTTTTCCTAAAATCATTTCAATCATTAGAAGCTACTCACATTGAATCATATGCTCTATTAGCTTGAATTTGATAAGAAAAAACTCATAAATTAGAAAAAATAGATTTTTCTCACCTAGAAGATACTTTATCAAAAGAATCTAAACCAGTAAAATTTTGATATGTTCACCTAAAAATAGTTAAATCTGATAACTTATTTATATCAAATACATTTTTTCCAAAAAAGAAAGTTTCATATGTAGATTCACAAGCTGGAATAACGTGATTACCATAACTATCTGTATAGCCATCATTATCTCAGTTGATATATCTAACCATAACTGGATAATACATAAAATACTTATTATCCGAGATAGCTTTATCTACTGCTTTTTGAAGATTAGAATTTTCTGATTTTATAAAATTAAAAGATAGTGTATCCTTTAAATCTATAGTATTTAATACACTAATTGTTTCATCCAAAGAATATCTTCAAGTAGCTTTTATATTGTCTGATATGTTAGCTGAATATTCATTTCAAAATAATTGATAAAAATTCTTAAAGAAATTTTGTAAAGCTACTGATAAGTTTTTAGTAGGCATTGACCAATATGGATTTTTCTGAGAAAGTGCTTGATTAACTAAGCTTCAAAATTTTTTTGTATAATTTGATACTTTTTTATCATAAGAAGCTAAAAAGTTAGAAAAATCCTTAACTTTATTAGAATCAAATCACAATAAACTTCATATTAAAGAACTATCAGAAGCAACAGAAACATTATTAGAAGAGCTATTAACTTCTTTAGAAATTTTTTCCATAGAAGTTTTATTTTGCTTATCAAAGTAATCTAACAATAAAGGAGAAATTTTGTTATAAATTAAATTTTCAGCAAAAACAAGCTTGTTTATATATTGTTTCAATAAATCTGTATTTAAACTTTTCCCTAAGCTAACAAAATTGTCATAATAAAATTTTTTATCAACAAAACCTGAAGGATTTGAAGCATAATTTTTTAATTTCTCAAAAAATTTATGATAATCTTGTATTTTATTAAATTTTATTATTCAATGAGATAACTCAACATCTGAAGGAGTTCAATCATAATAAAAATACCTACCACTTAACCTAAAAGAAGGCTTAACCAAATCTACATAAGGATAAACACTAGGATAAATAAAACCATCCTTATTTACAACTGGTAAAGGAATATTTCAAATTAAAACTATAGTTTTTAAAGAAGAAGTTTTATTCTTTTCTCCTCAAAAATATAAATTTTTTATAGCCTTATAAATATCTACAGCACTTACTAAACTAGTATCAATAGGAAAAACTATAGCTTTTGTATTTTTATTTACTTTTTGTACATAACTTGCATACCAGTTTATATCAGATTTATATCTATCAAATACATTTTTATCAACTAAAATTAAAACTAAATTATCTTTTTGAGATACCTGTTCTGCATATGCAGTATCAACTAAATTAAAGTAAGGAAAATATCAAAAAAGCATTACAAAAACATATATTATTACTACAAAAACAGAAAATACTTTTGAAAAAACACCCTTATTCATTAGCAATATTATCAGAATTTAAATATTCAAGCCATTTTTTTTCAAATTTTTCTAAGTCCGGAGTTATAAAGTAACTATTTTTATCATTTCTAGTAGATAGAATTTTTCAAAAAGATTGTTTCATCTCATTTAAAGCTAATGAAAAAACATCCATTATAGAAGAAAGCTCAGAAGAAGTTTCTATTTTCTTTTCTAATTCTGCAATTTTATTTTTATTTTCCATTAATAATTAGTTTAATTTTAAATTAACATAATTTTCCAAATAATAAGTTTTACACTTTTTTAGCATTAATTTAACTTTTTCTAAATCAGCCAAATCCTTTTTAGAAATATTAAGCCTAATTGAAAAATCACCATCAAATTCTAATTGTTTAAGCTTCTTTAAAAACGAAGGTAATTTAAGATTTCCTTCTCATAATGGCAAATGACCTTTTCAGGTTTTATCCTTGTCAGATAAGTAAACAACCTTTACATAAGGTAATAAATTAGGTAATTTTTTTATCAAAGCTATATCAAATTTTTCTTCTTCTAAATTAGATACATCCAATGCAATTTTTAACTTCAAAGTTTTAAAAATCTCAGCAATATTAGTAAATGAATACTTAGGAACTAAGTTTAATAATAAATCTTTAGGAGGATTTATTAAAGAAAAAGTTAAATTAGGATAATGGTCTTGATATGCAGGCAAGTTTTCTTCAATAAATTTAGTAGCTCTACGATTATAATACTTTGGAGGGTTAATAACTATATTTTTACAACCAACTTCTTGTGCTAATGAGATAGCATAGTTTAATTCCTTTTTGTTTAAATTATCTGAAGTTTTTATTATTTTAACAGGTAATTCGTAATTTTCAACTAATCTCTTTACATACTCAGAATTCCAAGCATCAAAGTTATTCCATAAAGATAAATCAATTCAATCAAATCATAAATCCTTGGCAACCATAAAAACTATATCAAGTCCATATCAAGACAAAGTATCACTACTTAAAAGAAAATTATTAACTCACATTTAATTTTTTATAAAAATTTTAAAAACTTTAATTTATTATAAACTTTTTCCTCTAAATTTCAAAATTTAAATTAATTTAAAATTTAATTTCAATGCCTCTTCATCAACTCAGATTAATTCAACATTAACCTTTTGCCCAACAGTAATAATTTCTCAAGTTTTTAAATTTTTAAATTGTAATATTTCCAAATCAGGCTCCCAAATATTTAATTCTTCTTCATCATTTATTAGTTGAACAAATCATTCAGCAGTATTTTCTAGTGCAACAAATATTCAAGTTTGAATCATTCAAGATACCATTCCCTCGAATTTTTCTCAAATTTTATCCTTATAGTACTGAACCATAAAATAATCTCTTACTTTCCATTCAAGTTTTTGAGCCTTAATTTCTTGCTCTGAACAATGTTTTGCAATATTTTCTAATTTTCACTTATAAACACCAAATAATTTAGAAGTAAGTTTTCCATTAATTTTTTGTTTAATAATTCTATGAATTTGATAATCTGGATACCTTCTAATAGGAGAAGTAAAGTGGCTATAATACTCAAGACCTAATCAAAAATGTCAAAGATTTTTATCTGAATAAATAGCCTTTTGCAAAGTTCTTAAAATAAGTTTTTCTAAAATATGCTTTTCTTTATGAGTTTTTACTAACTCAATTAATTCTGAAAATTCTTTAGTATCATAATTTACAAAATTAAAATGTACTCAAAACATATCTAATATTTTTTTTAATCTTTCTACATCCTCTGTTTTAGGTTTTTCATGAATTCTGTATAAAAATGGTATTTTAGAAAATTTTTTTGATACACTTTCATTTGCTAAAATCATAAACTCCTCAATAAGTTTATTAGATTCATAAATAGGATATGGCTTAAAATCTACAACCTGTAAATTCTCATCTAAAACTATCTTTGTTTCAGGAAAATCAAATCACAAAACTCATTGTTGCTCTTTATAAGAAGTAATCTTATTTTTTATTTCATAAGCCAAATTTATTTTTTCAATTAATTCTTTAGTAATTTTTCATCAAAACATTAAAATATCTCATTCTTTCAATTCATTATCGTACATTTGTTGAACTTCCTTATAAGTAAGACGATAATCACTATTAATTACAGATTCATAAACTTTTACTTTTTTAACTTTAGCTTGTTCATCAAGTTTCATCTCACAAGTAAGAGTAAGTTTATCAGTATGAGGATTTAAACTACATAAATCATTAGAAAGTTTTTCAGGCAACATAGGTAAAACCTTATGTGGGAGATATACTGAAGTAGCCCTTAAATATGCTTCATTTTGAGTATTTGAACCAGCTTTAACATAATGTGCTACATCTGCAATATGAACATATAAAGTATAACCATCAGAATTTTTCTCAACACTAATAGCATCATCCAAATCCCTAGCATCTTCACCATCAATAGTAAAAGTAAACAATCCCCTTAAATCTTTTCTTTTAGGAAGTTCTTTATCTACATCATATTTTATTTTATTAACTTCTTTCAAAACATTTTGAGGAAAATTAAGCTTAAATCAATACTCTAAAATATAACCATTTATAATAGTTTCTGGATTTGATTTATCTCATAAAATTTCAACTATTTTTCCTTCAGGATTTTTACCTTCCCATCTTAAAATTCTTACAGCAACTACTTCTCAAGATTTAGCAGAATTAATAAATCTTTCAGGAATAAAAATATCACTTTTAATTGCAGGATTAAATGGTTTAACAAATCAACATTTTAAATTTTTAGGTTTTTGAAATTCACCCATTATAAGCCTATCTGCTCTTCTTATAACTTCTAATATTTCAGCTTCAAACTTTCATTTAAATAATTTTATCTTTGCTCTAACAATATCTTGATCCAAAGCATCTTTTTTATTTTTCCCAAAAACAAAAATATGTTCCTCATAACCAGGAACTTCAATAAATCAATATGAACCATTTACTGCTTGAAAAAATTTTCACTCAACAACTTGTCCATCTTTTATCATCTAAAAATTTCAACAAATAAAAATTTAATTGTATACTAAACTTTTTTGCTTATATTACAACATATTTTAAATCAATAAAGAAAACAAATGTCAGCTTATGAATCAGCAAAAAAGCAAATTTCAAATGTTAGCAACCTATTAGAAAAAAAATGAATAAATAAACAATTTCTTAAAGAGTTTATATATCCTGATAGAGTTATTAAAATTAATATACCAGTTAAAATGGATAACTGAGAATTAAAAGTCTTCAAAGGATATAGAAGCCAGCATAAAAACTATAGATGACCATATAAGTGATGAATAAGATTTCATCAAAATGTTACATTAGATGAAGTAAAAGCATTATCTATTTGGATGACTATAAAAGTAGGTGTAGTAGATTTACCTTTATGATGAGGAAAATGAGGCATTATAGTTAATCCCAAAGAACTTTCAGAAAACGAATTAGAACAACTTTCAAGATGATATGTTAGACAACTCTATAGATATTTAGGACCAGATTTTGATGTACCTGCTCCAGATGTAAATACAAATAGTAAAATTATGGCTTGGATGGTAGATGAATACTCACATTTAGTAGGTAAATTTACTCCTGGTGCTTTTACTGGTAAACCTTTAAGCTTATGAGGTAGTAAATGAAGAAATATTGCTACTTCATTAGGATGACTATATGTGTTACAGACATATTTAAGCAAAAAAAATTTAAGCCTAAAATGAAAAAAAATTGCAATCCAATGAGCAGGAAATGCAGGATTAAATTTTGCTAAACTTGCAGAAAAAGAATGAGCTATTATCATAGCAATTTCAGATAGTAAAGGATGAATTTATAACCCAAATTGACTTAACATAGATAAAATTGAAAAAATTAAAATTAATAAAAAATCAGTAATTGAATTAGAAAATACAGAAAAAATATCAAATAAAGAAATTTTAGAATTAAAAGCAGATATATTAGTTTTAGCAGCATTAGAAAATCAAATTACTTTAGAAAATGCTCAAAATATTAAAGCACCTATAATTTTAGAGCTAGCAAATTGACCTATTAACCCAGAAGCTGAAAATATTTTGTTTTCATCAGGAATTACAATAATACCTGATATTTTAGCAAATGCAGGATGAGTAACCGTAAGCTACTTTGAACAAGTTCAATGAAATATGAACTATTATTGGTCTGAAGATGAGGTTTACAATAGATTAAAAACTATTATGGTTAAATCTACAGAACAAGTAATAAAAACAGCTCAAGAATTAAACATAGATTTTAGAAAAAGTTCTTATTTAATAAGTTTAGAAAGACAATATGAAGCTTGGAAATTTAGAAAAAGGTAAAACTTGTAAAATTTACTAGGATTTTTATAATTTTATAGTTTTTAAAACTAATTTT
The DNA here is from genome assembly GCA_964625125.1 of uncultured Candidatus Peribacteria bacterium. GTDB lineage: Bacteria > Patescibacteriota > Gracilibacteria > Absconditabacterales > Absconditicoccaceae > CAZVAP01. The sequence goes on from CAZVAP010000004.1 coordinate 29,057, forward strand.
GAGATATGAAATTATTACTCTTAATCATTTTAAGTTTATTCCTAGTAAATTTTAGTTTCTGAGAAAAACTAGATTTTACTGAACTTGAAGATACCTTATATTCTACCAATTCAGAATTTAACATTTACAAAAAAATTTCAGACTTTTATGAAAATTCACTATCAAATATTGATAATCAAGCCTATCAAAAAGTAGCACAACAAGTATGAGTAGATGTTGACACCCTAAAATTAATTATAAATCAACAAGAATTTCAATACTGCTCTAAAATTCCTCCTTATA
>CAZVAP010000004.1:29438-32812 GCA_964625125.1 uncultured Candidatus Peribacteria bacterium
AAAGAAAACATAGAAAATTGTTATACTAAGCTAATAAGAAAAATAAACAATGAAAAGGAAATTTTACTTGGAGAAACTTCCATAAAAGTAAATAAAATCTTTACTCCAAATAACTTATCTGATAACAAAAAAGACAATTGACCATATGACCTTCTAGTAGATATAAACAAAATTTCAGATATGTTATTTAAAAAATGAATAAAAAAAGAAAATATAAAGTACTGAAAAATAAATATGAAACCGAGTTTACTCAAAAAATCTCACATTCCTGATAATATCATAAAAGACTATTTCTGACCAAATACAAACTTATCATCAAACAATCAAAATCCAAATACAAACCAAAATAATCAAAATCATCAAAATAGCAAAAATAATAACAACAAAGACCAACAAAACACAAAAAATAATCAAAATCCAAATAGTAGTACAAATTTATCAAATTTTCAAAAAGACAATTTAATAAATCAAAATCCAAACTTTCAAATTTGAAATATATGTTCAAATTCAAATAATAAAAACTTCAATAACAATCAAAAAGAAAATACAAGCTACAGTTCAGTTACACCACCAAAAAGTTGAAGTTCTCTTAATCCAAGCAATTCTGATAGCCAATGATTTGATGTGTTCAAATCAAATGGAAATCAAAAATGAGCATTGATAACTACATCTCAAACTGGATTAAATAATTTACTGAATCCAGTTAATAATTTATCAAATACAGCAAAACAGAAAATTAAAGCTTTACTTGAGGAAGGAAAGCCTGTTTGTTGAGCAGATAATAAAAATATACTTTCAGTGTGTTTGCAATTAATTCCATCTTGACCAAGATGACCTGTAGGAGGAACTACAAGAGTTAATTCAGTTAAAGACATAATTACTATGATTGATAATGTTTTAAAAGATATAAAACAAAGCTTTATTATACCTGCAGGACATTGAGATGAAGCATTAGATATAGATTTTAAGCATATTAAATTTGATAAAATAATAGCTTTCGATATTGTTTTACAGAAAAAACCTGTATTCCAATACAAAAGAAATCAAAAAGAAAAATTAGAACAAGAAAACAAACCCGATACTCAAAATCTTGAAGATACACCAAGACAGTTAGCAAACATTTACACTGCTATAGGAATAGCAAATGCTAATTCAAAATATGCTGATACTCAAAAATACTTATTTACAAATCTAGACAATGCTAAATTATCAAATTGGAGCAATGGAGAATCTAACTTATGAAAGAAAAATACAAATCAATGAGATTGAAGACAAACAATGATAGAAGATTTATTGCAATTTGTAGATTTAAATAACAAAATGTTTAAAAACCTATACAATATAATCAACAATTTTTATCAAGCCTCTCAAACTTTAGTTGCAAAATCAAAATAATGCAAATAAATATCAAAAATATTGAAGAATTAAAAAATTTTATCCAAAATCTATTAAATAAAGGATACTCTAAATTTTTACTAAAATGAGATCTTTGAGCAGGGAAAACAGAATTCACTAAACAACTAGCTAATTTAATTGGAATTAAAAATATAACCTCCCCTACATATACTTACATTAATATTTATGAAAACAAACTTTTACACTGAGATTTTTATAGGATTAATTCTGAAGCAGAATTCTTAAACTTATGAATTTTAGATGAAATAGATAATTATCCATTCATTTGTATAGAATGGCCAAAATTTGAGAAATATTATGCTGATCCTAACTATCTTGTAGTAGAAATTAAAAAAAATCCAGATCAATCAAGACTAATAAAATATTTTCCATATAAAAACTAAGCTATATTTTTACCTATAAATTTAACCAGATAAAAACCTAATCCAGCTAATAAAATTGTTCAAATTAAATTTAAAGAAATATTTAAAACAAAATGATGATAGTTTCATCTATCCAACATAAAAAATGATTCCAAAGCAAAAGTAGAAAAAGTTGTTAAAGCACCCAAAAATCAGGTAACTATCATAGATTTATAATATGGATTTATTGCAACATACTCAAATATACCAAATAAAACTCAAATTATAAAACTACCAGTTAAATTAACAATTAATGTTCAAAATGGGAAATGTGGACCAAATAAAAAAGCTCATAATTTAGTCACATAAAACCTACTTATAGCACCTAAAAAACCTCATAATCCCACCCAAAACCACATTTTAAATTTTATAATTAAAATCTAAAATATTCTTCAAACCTGAACTGAATATTATTTTCATTAATCCAATCTGTTTTATTTTGTAAAGTAAATTCCAAAAAAAGTTTTTTGTAAAAAGCAGCTCATAAACAAACATCACAATCAAATGATTTATTTAATCTTGTTATAAAAACTTTATCACAAAAATCAATTCCCTGTTCATAAATAGTTTTACCTCATATTAAAAATATTTCTTTTTTTAAACTTTTAGCATTTATTAAAGCATCTTTTAAAGAAGAGAAAACTTCAACTTTTTCATCTTTTAAAGTATTAGAAATTACATAATTTATCCTTCAAGGCAAAGGTCTAACCTGCTCTGGTAATGATAAATAGGTATTTTTCCCCATAATTACTACTTGTCCTTTTGTTTTGTCTGAAAAAAATTTTAAATCCTGTTTAAGATGCCAACAAAGACTATTATTTTTTCAAATACATCAATTTTTATCAATTGCTAATATAGAAGCTATCATTTTATCTCATCGTAAAGCTCATAAAATTTTTCTTGTAAAAAATGTCATTTATCATCAAATATTTTATAAGTAGCTTTTGGTAAATGTTTTTTCAGTATTTCAATTTCTCTGAACGGAACAACAAAATCATCTTTTGAAGCAAAAACTACTATTTTATTTTGATATTTTTTTAGATTTTTAAAAGTTAAATCTGGTTTAAAAGTTCCCAATAGTTCAAGCTCTGAATCATCTACTGCTGGAGCAATTAAGATTATTTTTTTAAACTTTTCCAATAAAATTGGATTTTTTTCAAAATACTTTAGGAAAAAACTACCTCATAAGCTATGTCAAACAAAAATAGCTCCATCTTTAATATAAGGAATATACTTCTCAAATATAATTTTCCAAGCCTTATAATCTGCAAAATCCTTATTTGGTCTATAAATTTTCAAAACTTCAAAATTATCTCATAAATCACTAGATAAAGTATCAGACCATTTTTGTTTTTTTTCTTCATAAGGATTTATGTCATATTTTTCTAGAAAATCGTAGTAATCTTTGTAATTTTCCTTTGGAGTTCATCATCTAAGAAGAATAATTTGTTTACACATAAAAAAAGATTAAAAAACTAAACAGCAACAGGTGCTTTTATACTAGGCCGTGCTTCATAATCAAGCAATTCAAAATCTTCCCATTCTAAATTTTCAATA
>CAZVAP010000005.1:0-6600 GCA_964625125.1 uncultured Candidatus Peribacteria bacterium
AGAAGATGCTTCATTAAAAAGAAAGTTAGAAGATTTCTATGATTTAGTTAAAAATAATAGTTTTTCACCTGCTGAAATTAAATTACTTACTAAAGATATGGAAAAATATCCTAATGCAAATAAATTAAAAGGTGTAAATTATCTAAAATATATTTCTGATTTTGATGATTCAGGTAAAATTTGAGATGTAAAAAATACTATTGTTTGAGAAAAAACAATTTTTGAGCTAATGAGAAAATTGCCAGAAAATAAGATTAAAGAGAAAATTAAAGAAATTGCAACAATCGGATGACTAAAAGATAGTATTGATGATTATCCATTTTTGGAAAAATATGCTTTTTGGAGAGGTATTGAAAGACTTAATTTGTCTCCATTAGCTATGGAAAAATATTTATCAAATCCAAATGTATCTTATATTGATGCCCTTAAACAAGATATTGAATTGGCAAATAAAGCTCATGAAGATTTATTGAAAACTTACTTATGAGATAATTATGAAAAATTTAATGAAAAGTTTAATGAAAAAGTAGAGAAAAAATTTGAAGAATTAAAAGCTAAACTTCCTAAAGAATATCAAAATGATGAAACAATTTTATCTAGATTAAAATCAGCTATTAGATTTGCTTGATTGGCTGCTTTGTGGGTAAATAATCATAAAACTAAGCAAGCTTTGGGTATAGCAGCTAATTTTGATGCTTCTTTTGGTATAATTGATAATTTACAACTAGGAGTAGTTAAAATAGGAAATCATTATTTATTAGGTTTAGGTTTGTCTAAATCTTTATCTAAAAATTTCAATGAAAAAAGAACTAGTATTGGAATAAGTGCAAGCTTAATTAATTTTGTATATCCTATACTAAGTCTAGATGCTTCTCATGATTTTAGTAACTCAAAGCTAGAGAACTGGGATTCATCTTCTAGAAAAGTAGTTGCTTCAGTTGGTACTGCATTTCCAATTTTATTTGGTTCTGTAGGATATAATTTTGGTAAAGCTTCACAAATTGAGTATAAGGAGGCAAAATTAGATAATTTCTTAGCTAAAGTTAAACAAGAAATTTTGGCTAATAAAAAAGTAGATACTTCAAAAATGTCTGATTTAGAAAAACAATTTGTTTGAGTTTTACAAAATGTATATTCTCAAGTAAGTAAAGATAAAAATTTATCTTCATATGAAAAAGAACAAATTTTAAATACTATTATTGATGGTTTAAAACTAAACTATAAACATTGGTTATATGAATCAAATAAAGGAACTAGGTTGTCAGAAGTAGGTTTGATGTGGGCTATTATACCTCTTGTTTATGCTAAAATGGAACAAATAGGAGTTAATTATTCTACAAATGAGAAATGAATTGGAAGAGCTTATGAATATGGTGATAAAAAATCATCTTCTATTGATGAAATTAATAAGCAATTAGGTAATGCAATAGAACTAAAAAATTGAAATTTAGAAATTAACTTAAATAAATTATCAAAAGGAGTAGTTGTAGCTTTTGGTGATAATGTAAAAGTAATACAAGAAGGAAAAAATAAATTATTAATTTGATGAGATATAAATTCTATTGATTTAAGAAAGATTTCAGTTCCTGGAAAATATGGATATATTTTAGCTATTTGAGAAAATGCTATTGATTCCTCTGTAGATGAAAATAAGTTATTATCTAGAAATTTTGTTCTTAAGGATAAAAATTGAAACTTAGATTTTTCTAATTTACATCTTGATAAAAAACTAGATCCTAAAAAAGTTAATAATGTTGATAAAGTAAGTTTATTACCACAAGAATATGTAAAGATAAAGGAGCAATTTAAAAATACTAAATTGTATAAGTTAATGGAAAAATCTATTGATGGATGAATTTTTGTTAGCAAATATAAAGAAAAATTTGCTCCTCAATACAGTGAACTTGTAAACTTAATAAAAGATGGTGATTATGATAAAGCAACAAATTATATTTCTAATATTATTCTTGCTAAACGTAGTCCTTTATCTTGGTATATTTATTATAAGATTTGACAAAAAGGTTTGGATAATATGAGAGCTGAAGTAAAAAATATAGCTAAAAATAATAATATTTTGTTAAAAAAGGCTTTTGTAGAGTATTTTGTAAATAATTTATTTATGGATGAAAATATAAAAGATAAGAAGCAATACAATGACTTATTACCTCAAATTGAAAAAGGATTAACTGATCTTTGAATAAAAATAACTCCTGAAGGTTATATTTTATCAGATAAAATTAAAAAACAATTAAAATTAAAATCTAACTTTGTTCCTTTTGGATCAGAACTTTATTTAGAAAGTATTGTAAATAAATTAGGTAAAAAAGATTTGGCTAAATTATTACATAAGTGGTATATTGCAATAATGCCTCTTAATAAATTTGATAATTCAGATATTGCTGGTAGACCTGAGAATAATAGAACTGCAGGATTCTTTAGAACATTAAGAGATGAAATTTTCTGACCTCATACTACTTTGAATAGACATTTGTATATTAAATGAGAAAAGGGTGTAGAAAATATACTACATCAAGCAAATGATATTATCAATAACTGAAAAAATCTTGGTTGGTTTAATAGTTTGGATAATAATACTCAAGAAAAATTAAAAGCTTTTTATTCTATAGTTTTGGCTAATTCTGAATATTTAAAAAAGCCTTGATTAGAACAACCAACTTATAAGACAGTAGAAGTGAAGGATGTGATAGCTTTCCCTTATACTTATAAACAAGGAGTTGAAAATCATGCTTCAGTACCAATATATGGAGAAGTTAATTTAGTTGATGTCAATGGAGATGGTAAATTCGATGAAAATGATTATACAAAAATTGATAATCCAGAAGTAGCAGGATATGTATTTAGCTTATTTAATGAAAATTTTAAATCTTCTTTAAAAGAAACTATTAATAAAATTTATAATGTGGAATTAAATGATAATCAATTAAAAGACTTGTTTATAACTAAATCTCTTGACATTAATTGAAAAAATATTAAGTTAAATTATGAGTTGATTTTTGCTAAATGGTGAGAATGTTTCAATTCTACAATAGTTTTGAAAGATTTAACTATTAATGGAGAGAAAGTAAGTTTTGATGTTACAACTTGAGTTGTGTATTTGCCAAATAAGGTGGAGAAGAATGTAAGAGAGTATAATGTGTTATATAATGATAATAATATAAATAAGTTAGCAGGTTATTCTGAATGAGGAAATAATGGAGGTTCTAATCAAAGTAATAATGGAAATGATTCTATATGATGAGGATGAGATCAGGATTGAGATGCTGGCTGAGGAGGGGGAGTTGATTTGTAATATTAAATTTTTACTTATATCTTAATTAAAGATGAAAGTTATTTTTTATCTGGCTATTGCTTTGTTGTTTGTGTTATCTGCTTGTTCACATATTAATCAAAAATCAGATTTTTACTCCCATGGGAACAATACTATTAAAAAACTGGTAAGTACTACTTGAGATGCTGGCTGAGGAGGGGGAGTTGATTTAGTTAAGTAATATATATTAAATGAAAACATTAGTGTATTTATTAAAAATTTGGCTTATAATTAATATTTTGGTAACCTGAATATACTTTACCGTGAGTTTTGATTTTTCTATTGTAGAGGATTCCTGTAGTAATGGTAAATATAATTATGATTCTTATGCAGGTATTAATTGTAATAAATGTTGATATCATAAAGATAGACTTTATTTAGGTTATTCTACAGATGTTTGGGACTGGTATATAAATAAAGATGGTAAAGAAAAAATGTTTTCTAAGAGGTCTAGAGCTACATTTAAGTTTCTTAATTGAGCCAGTGGAACTTATAATTTGTATTATGGAGGAAAGACTCTAATTGATTTAATTCCTGCAGGTGTTGCTACTAATATTAAAGAAGCAATAAGTTTTATTATAAAAAATGTAAAAATTACTACTCCAGTAAGTTATGCAAGTAAAGATAAACCAGCTTTTATAGAAGTTTATAAAATTATTACTGCTAATACTACTTCCTCTGGAAAATGACCTATATATCCATCGGACTCTTCAGGAAAGTGGGTGTGGACAAAGGGAGTGGTAACAAATAAAAATGGAGTTATTACATTAAACACTTCAAGACAATTTGTGGATAATCATCCTAGATATTATCAAACAGTATCAGATCCGCATTATGAGTGTTATGTATGATTAGTTTCTTGGTGCTGAGATTGAGTTACAGATTCTTCATATGGAGAACAATGTGATAATTGACCTGATAACTGGGATTGAAACTGAACTCCAATAGTAAAAAATGGAGTAGTATGTAATAGTTCTTGTAAAATAGTTCAACCTGAGTGTTGACCTGCAGCAAAAACTTATTCTGCTGATGCTACAAATTTTGATTGAGATTTTTGTAAGTCACCATCTAGTTTGGATGGTTCTACTCCAAATTTCCCATCTCAGTGAAGCAGTGTTAGTTGGACATGTAAATTAGGAGATTTAACTACAACATGTACTGCAACTAGAGAAAAAAATAATAATCCAAATCCAAATCCAGGTTGATGAGGCTGATGAGGTTGATGAGGCTGGCCAGGTCCAGGTGGTAATTGATGATGAAATACTCAGCCTAAGTGTTGACCTGCTAGTTGACAGGTATTAAATGCCAAACCTCAAAATAACTTATGTGATATTTGAACTCCATCTTCTGTTACTGAAAACCCAACATCTTGGAGTTGGACTTGTTCTGAAAATAGTAATAGTGTAAATTGTGAAGCTTATAAATCTACTTGTGCTATTCAATGAACATGTACAAATTGATATTGTTGAAATTTTAATTGACAAACTTTTGATCCAACAAGTCAAACAGATCAATCTAAATTGTTGAAATTTGAAAATCCTCAAGCATCAGACCCTGATTTTTGTAAGGCAGATAAGGGGGATACTATTCTTTCTTATAATCCTGCTTTTAAATCAAAAGAATTTAAGTGGAATTGTTGAACTAGTGAATGTAAAGCCTATATAGCTTATGTTAATACAGGTATTATAAAAATTTATGGTTCTTATACTTGAGATACAATTTGTCCAGAATGTGAAAAGTTTGGTGGAGCAGATTTAGATTTAGGAACTAATAAATTGTTTTATTCTGATATAGATACTACTTATACTAGGTCTATAATGAGTGGTGATTATCTTCCTATTTGATGGATATTACCAAAATACAATAGTGACTATGTAACTTCTTGTGATGCTTCTAATGTGTGAAAATACAATAAAAATTCAGTTAAGGTTAAATTTGAAGTTTATGATATGAATTGAAATCTGAAATATACTACACAGACTTATAATGGTTTTAATGGTTGAAATATTTTGAATGCTTTTCATGATGTTTCAGTAAATTGACAGGCTTATATTCCATCATCTGTTACTAAAAATTTACCTTTGGGTGAAGATAAAATTAACTGATATATTGTTTCAAGACAAGTATGTAAGGGGTATGATACAGATGGAGATGGACTAATAGATACTTACTCTTGGCAAACAGAAAATCCTAATTTGTTGTTTGCTACTCAATCATTTACTGTAACTGATTCTTATATGATTCAAAATTCTCCATTATCAGCTGGAGAAAATACTACTATAAATTTTAATTGAAAAAGTTTAAGTTGGTGGTTGCAACAGGCTAATTATCCTATATCTTCAGTAGTAACAAATTATGATAAAAAAGCTTTATCTAAAATTTTATGAGATTTTGTTAAAAAATATAGTACTTTTGCTACTTTATGTTGAGTAACTTTAGCTTGAGATTCTACTATAAATTATTGTAAAGTTCCTACAGCAGAAGTTTACTATGTTAGTTGACAAAATATTATCTTACCAGAATGAATGGAATTTACTATACCTACTACTTTGATTGTTTCAGGCTGAGATGTAACTGTAAGACCCGATATTAAGTGATATTTTATGTTAGTAGTTAAAAATTGAAAAATTAAAATTGAAAATCAAAATATGAATAAACAATCAATTCTAGATGGTTATTATGTTACTGATAAATGATTTGAGGTTACTGGTCCTGCAAGAAGTAATTGAAGTATATTAAATACAAATCCATCAAATAATTATTGGTATGCTGATTGAAGATTAAAAATAAATGGAGCACTTATAGGCCCTAATGCAGAAAATGTTTATAAAAGAAGAAGGTCATTTTTAGTCTGATGGTTTGATCCTTCAAAAGGTCCTGCTTGGGCTATTACTCATTGAGCTAGTCTTATTATTAGCTCAAATAGTAATTTATGGTTAAATGCACCTATTTGATTAAAAGATTTATTTGGTGCATTGAAAATTAAAAAGTGATATTAATTTGTTAAGAGGAAGTTACTTCCTCTTTTTTTTAAAAAAAGAAAAATGCCAGATATAACATCTGGCAATATTTTATAAATAAATTTTTATTATTAAGGCACCGATCGGATTCGAACCGATGAACGAAGGCTTTGCAGGCCCCGCCATTAGACCACTCTGGCACGGTGCCATGGGGTGACTGACGGGACTTGAACCCGCGACCACCAGGGCCACAACCTGGTGCTCTACCAACTGAGCTACAGTCACCATAGTAAGCTTTATAATAATTAATTT
>CAZVAP010000005.1:6700-12617 GCA_964625125.1 uncultured Candidatus Peribacteria bacterium
TAAAAAAGAGATAATATTGGATTTTCCTATTTTGAAAGGCGATTGACTAGATTTATCAGATATGCCAGGTATAGAATTAACAAAAGAAGAATTTGAGAAAAAACTTTTGGAATTTTTAATTCAAAAATATAATCTTCCTGGTATTTTGGAAAAAGTTTTTATAACCAAGGATGCATTTAAATTTATTAAGAAAAATATAAATGCTTTTAAAAGTAAATTTCCTAAAATTATATTATCTTTATTAAATAAAGTCCCTTTGGTAAAGGGAACTATGGAAATATTTATATTAAATTGAGATATTAAAGCTAAGTTTACTTATTCCTTAGAATCTAATATTAAATCTACACTATATAATATTTTAAATTGATATGATTATTTAATTGATGTTTCTAATATTGAGATAAAAGAATGGAATGATGAGAAAATTACAAGTAAACAAAAATATTTAAATGATATTTTAGATATTTATTCAGATAAAGCAGAATTGGAATTATTTTTAATTAATTATTTTAAGCATAAATTATGACTATTTTTTAGCAAATTTATTTTAGAAGATAGTACTTATAAGTTAATTAAAATAAAAAAAACGAAGTTTACTAAATTTTTAGTTTTACTAGAAACTTACTATAATTTTGGCAATGTTCCTGTTGATAAGGATGCAAAATTAATTTTAAATTATGATAAAAAAGATAATTTTTATTTAAATTTAAATTATTATCCTACTTATTCATTTTCTTTTGAAGATATTAATACATATGATTATAAAATATACTTAAATAGTATAGAAGTTTTTGAAAATTTATTTACTAAGTTATTAAAAGAATTAGCTAAACAGCCTGATGAACCTATAAGTAATGTAATAAGTAAATATAAAGAAGAATTGATTCCTATAGATAATCAAGTTAATATATCAATCTTAGATTTTATTGTGTATATGCTATATGAGTTATGAGATTTTGATAATTATCATATGCTTGGTTATCATATGCTTGGTTATCATATGCTTGAAACATTTATTTGTAGATTGTCAGAAGAAGAAAATATTTGTTTAAATGATTTAAAACCTAGTAATTTATCATTGGAAGAATTTATAAATTCTATTAATGAACAATTTATTTTATTTGTTAGGAAATATAAGAAAGAAAAAATTGATTGAAACTATTAAGATAATTTTTACTACTTAAAATAATTTATATTTAGTTAAAATTTTATGGATTTGAAGAAATTTCTAAGAACTACTGATAGGTTTGTTAATATTTTAAAAGAGGAGGGTATTAAAACACCCAAAGATTTTTATTATTATTTTCCTAAATCTTATGAAGATAGAACAAAAATTAAAAAAATATCAGAACTTCAAGAATGAGTAAAAAGTGTAATAAGAGCAAAAGTTGTAGATTATACTATTATTAATACTCCAAAATGAAAAAGGTTAATTGAATTTACTTTAGAAGATGAAGATAAAAACATTATTTATGCTAACTTTTTTGGAAATAATTATATTTTAAAACAATTGAAAAAATGACAAACAGCTTTGCTTGTTGGAAAACCTAAATTTTCTTATTGAAAGTATGTGTTGTGGTATCCTGAGATTTTACCTGCTAATGAAAAAGATAGTAATTTGGTGTGAAGAATAGTCCCTGTTTATTCTGATTTGCTTGGGATAAAATGAAGTTGGTTTCAAAAAAAAATGTTTGAAAAAATTGATGAAGTTAATAATTATGTTGAAGAGTTTCTGCCAGATTATTTGCTACAAAAATATAATTTGTTGGATATTTTTACAGCATTGAAAAATATACATTTTCCTAAGAATATGGATTTACTTACTAAATCAAAGTTTAGGTTTAATTTTGAAAAATTATTTATTTGGCAGTTAGTAAGTAATTTAAATATTGTTTGAAAAACAATTTGAGAAAAAACTGAGCCTAATCGGGATATTATAAAAGAATTTCTAAAAATTTTACCATTTGAATTAACTAAAGCTCAAAAAAAAGCTATTAAAGTTATTATTGATGATATACATTCAGGAAAAATAATGACAAGACTTTTACAATGAGATGTATGAAGCTGAAAAACGATAGTTTCTACTATAGTTGCTTATTATGTAATTAGATATTTCTGAAAACAAGTTGCTTTTTTAGTGCCAACTGAAGTTCTTGCAAAACAGCATTTACTTAATATATCAAAGTTTTTTTTGCCTTTGGGTATTAAAATAGCTTTACTTACTGGGTCTACCAAACCTAAAGAAAAAGAGCAGATTAAACAACAGTTATCAACTTGAGATATTGATTTTGTTGTTTGAACTCATGCAATTATTCAAGATGATGTAAAATTTAAAGATTTATGATTAGTAATAATTGATGAACAGCATAAATTTTGAGTAAATCAAAGAGCAAAATTAAATGCTCAATGAAATCCTCATATACTTCAAATGACAGCAACTCCAATACCAAGGTCTTTGGCTTTGGCTTATTTTTGAGAGTTTGAAAATACAATAATTGATGAGCTTCCACCTTGAAGGAAACCTGTTTATACTAAGGTTATCTCAGAGAAGGAATTTGAACAATTAAAATGATTTTTATTAAATAAAATTCAACAAGGTCAGCAGGTATATATTGTAGTTCCTTTAATAGAAGAAAGTGAAAAACTAGAAGGGGTTAAATCAGCTTTGCAGGAATATGAAGATATTAAAAGGATGTTTAATGTTGAAGAAACAGGTTTTCCTAAAATTTGATTAATGCATTGAAAATTAAGGTCAGATGAAAAAGAAAAAATAATGAAGGATTTTAAAGAAAAGAAAATTGATATTTTGGTTTCAACTACAGTAATAGAAGTATGAGTTGATGTACCTACTGCTACTATTATGATAATTAAAAATGCAGAAAGATTTGGTCTTGCAGCTTTACATCAATTAAGATGAAGAGTTGGAAGAAGTGATTTAAAATCTTATTGTTTTTTGGTGACTAAAACTAAAGCTTGAGATTCTTATAGGAGATTAAAATATATGGAAAAATATAATGATTGATTTAAGTTAGCTGAAATTGATTTAAAATTAAGATGACCTTGAACTATTTTGTGAACTCAGCAATCCTGACAAATTGATTTACCAGAGGAAGCTTTAAAAGATGTGCAATTATTGGAAATTACTAGGAAAGAAGCACAAGAATTTCTTATGAAAAATTGATTGGAAAAATATCCAAATTTAAAAAAAGAAATTTCTAAATATAAACAATTAGATATTTTAAAAGCTTAAATTGAAAATTATCATATAAATCTTTTCTTGATTTTTTTGTTTAAATTAATATATTATCACAACTTACGAAAAAATAATTTATTTAATAAAATAATTTAGTATGGCTCATAAGAAGGCTGCCGGTAGTGCAAAAAACCTTAGAGATTCTAATCCAAAGTATAGAGGTGTGAAATTGTTTGGTGGACAAATTGCAAAAGCTGGTAATATTATTGTAAGACAAAAAGGAAGTAAATATGTTGCAGGTGAAAATACTTATATGGGAAGAGATTTTACTATTCATGCTGCAATTGATTGAGTTGTAAAATTTACTAAAAAAAGAATTCAAAGATTTGATAATAGAAAATATGAAAAAACAGTTGTTAATGTAGTTCCAGTAGAAAATGCATAATTTTCTACTTTTTTCTTAATTATTAATTTTTAAAAATGGTACAATTTTTACAGCAAATAAATCTTGAAGTAATAGGATATATATTATTGTTTCCTATTTTTTTTGTTTGGTTATTGTGAATAATACATACTACTATTGATATAACTCGTAGAACTGATAGTTTGCTAGTTGAGTTTTGCTGTATTTTGTTAGCTGCTTTTTTATGACCTTTGGGTTGGTTATTGTATCTAGTTTTTAGGCCCTATAATACTTTATTGGAAAAACAAGTTTATAATTCGATTATAGCTAATTCCCAGGAATGTCTAGAATGTGGATGGATAAATAATATTAATAATCATTATTGTGTTAATTGTGGTGCTGAATTAAAAATAAAATGTAAGGAATGTAAAAAGGAATATTATAAATGATATGAATTTTGTCCTTATTGTTCAGCTCCAAATATAGAATTAGATTAATTTTAACTAAATCTCCAAAATAAGGAGATTTTTTATTTTATATTTAATTTTGAAAATGATAGGAATTATTACTGCTATGAAGGAGGAGGCTAATTTAATAATAGAGAAATTTAATCTAAAACAAAGTGAGACTTTGAAAAATATATTAATTTATTCTAATAAAGATATTATTTTAATTTTAAGCTGAATTGGTAAAATTCAAGCTAGTATATGAACTACTTTTTTATTACAAAATTTTCCTATAACTAAATTAATAAATATTGGTATTGCAGGAAATACTTTACTAGATAAAGATGCTAAAGTTTGAGATATTTTTTTAATTAATAAAGTGGTTCAACATGATGTATATTTGCCTTTTGATTGAACACATTTAGATTATATAAAAGCCCCTATTTCCTTAAATACACCTAAAATCTATTTTGATGAGTTTAATCTTTTTACTTGAACTTGTGCTACAGGAGATCAATTTATTGATAATCCAGAGAAAATTAAAATAATAAGAGACAAATTTAAAGCACATGTAGTTGAAATGGAAGCATTTGCTGTAGCTTCTGTAGCAAGAGAGTTTAATTTATTGGATAAAACTTTTATTATAAAGGCAATTTCTGATGATGCAAATGAGCAAGCTATAGTTGACCATGAAAAAAATCTAGATTTAGCAATGAAAAACTCTATAAAAGTTTTAGAAAAAATTTTATAAACTATTAATTTAAAATGTCATTGTATTTAAAGTATAGACCTCAAGATTTTGATAGTATTATTTGACAAGAACAAGTAAAAGATATTTTAAAAGCCGAAATTGAAAAAAATTTAACTACACATTCGTATATATTTTTTTGACCAAGATGAACTTGAAAAACTTCAACAGCAAGAATTTTTGCTAAAGCTTTAAATTGTCTATCAGAATGAAAAAAACCTTGTAATAAGTGTGAGAATTGTAAACTTATTAATGAATGAAAAACATTGGATTTAGTTGAGATAGATGCTGCTAGTAATACTCAAGTTGATAAAATTAGGGAAGAAATTATTGATAAAGCAATTTATCCTCCTACTACTTTGAGAAAAAAGGTATATATTATTGATGAGGTGCATATGCTTTCTAAATCAGCTTTTAATGCACTTTTAAAAATTATGGAAGAACCCCCAGAGTATTTAGTTTTTATTTTAGCTACTACAGAATTACATAAAGTTCCAGAAACTATAATTTCTAGATGTGAAGTATTTAATTTTAAAAGAATTAGTAAAGAGCAGATAGTAAATCACTTAAAGTATATTTGTGAAAAAGAATGATTTAATTATACAGAATGATGATTGGAACTTATTGCTAAGATTTCAGATTGATGACTGAGAGATGCTATTAAATATTTAGAACAGGTAAGTATTATTGGTGAAATTAATGAGGAAAATGTTAGTAAATTTTTATGAATAGCTCCTGAGAAAGAAATTAAAGATTTTCTCAATATTCTTCAAAATAAGGATATATCTAATATCTATGCTTTTATAGAAAAATTACAGGAAAATTGAGTTGATTTAATAAATTTTGCTAAAAGCTGTTTGCTTTATCTTAATGAACATTTATTAGAAGATTTAAATAAAAATTTAGAATTAGTTAGGATTTTAGATAAAGTTTATCAAAATTTTAAAAACTTTCCTTCTGTGGAGCTGGCTTATAAAGCCACTATTTGAGAAGAACTTTGTGGTTTAAATAATTCTAATCCTTCTTTAATTAAAGAGGAAAAATCTACTCAAGAAAAATTACCTGATAAAGATATTACAAATAATGATAGTGAAATAAAAGAAACCGAAGAAAAAGTGGAAGAAACT
>CAZVAP010000005.1:12717-27701 GCA_964625125.1 uncultured Candidatus Peribacteria bacterium
AAACTGAAGAAAAAACACAGATTAGCTTTTGAAAAAAAATTTCAAAAAATGAGTTATTGGAGAATATTGAATCACCAATTGTAAAATGAATAATAAAAAATTTTGGTGAAATTGAGCAAATAAATGATAACTTAAGAATAATTATTATCTCTCAAACTAATTATACTATTTTAAATCAAAAAGATAAATTAAAGGACCTAGAAAAAGCTATTAATAAAATTGATCCAAATTTAAAATTTGAAGTTATATATATTCCAAAAGAAGAGTATTTTATGAAAAAAATAAATCAATAAATTTACAATGCTTAATTTAATTTATGAAAAAAAATAAAAAAAAGTGGTTTAGTAAGATTAGTAAATACAATAAATTGCTTTATTTTTTTGCAGGGATATTGCTTATTTTGTGGATAAGAATTTTTTATTTGGAAGTAATTTCTTACGATAAATATTATAATCTTCTTATAAGTCAGCATTTTAATATTTCGGAATTACAGCCTCAAAGAGGTAATATTTTTGTTGAAACAAAAAATAATACACCTGTTGCTTTAACAGAAAATATAAATTTATATCAATTGTATGCAGATCCTTTTATTATTTGGGATAAGGAAAAAGTATCAGATTTGTTAACTCCTATTTTATATAATCATTTTTGTGATAGGTATAAACTTGAGAAAGTATCAAAACTAGAATGTATTAAAAATATTGAAAAATTTACAAAGCAAGTAATTTTAAAAAATAAATTGAAAAATACTTTAACTGGAGATTTAAAAAAAATCAATTTAGAACAATGATATGATTTGACTTCTATAACAACTGGATATTTAGAAAGTTTAATTAAGGATAGGCTTAATAAATTGCTCCAAAAAAGTTATATAACAAATGCTTATTTAGGTTTTTTTTCAGATAATGTTATTCAGAAATTGCAAAATGCTAAAATTGATTGACTACAGATTGTTAATAACAATTATGTTTATGTTGATTTAAATAAAATAAATAATTTTGATAAAACTGTAAATACTCTTTATTTGATATTGCATCCTGTTAATCCTAATATTACTACAAGTTACTTAGTTAGAATTTTAAATAAAAGACCTAAAAGATATGTTAAATTAGCTGATTATGTTAATCCTATCCGGATTGATAAAATTAAACAACTTAAAAAAAAGTTTAAACAAACTAAAAAAAATCAAGTACCTTTATTACATTGAATTGGGTATAAGAAACAACCTTATAGATATTATCCATTTGGAACTTTTTTGGCTCATGTTATTGGATATGTTAATGATAATCATTGAGTTTTATGAATAGAGGAATATTATGATGATATATTAAGATGAAAAAAATGAAAAATAATGGGAATGGATACACCTTGGATTGGAAAAATTGCTTCTTCTAAACTACAAATACAAAAGCCAGTTAATTGAGCTAATATTTATCTAACTATAGATATAAATATTCAAAAAAAATTGGAAGAACTGCTAAAAAAATATTATTATGATTTAAAAGCAGATACTATTTCTGCAGTAGTAATTAATCCATATAACTGACAGATTGTAGCTTTGGGTGAGTATCCAACTTTTAACCCAAATAATTGGAAAGATATTTATAAAATAAAGCCTTTGACTCAAAAATATAACTTTTTACTAACTGGTAATATGTGGAAAACTTATGTAGATATCCCAGTATTAGTAGAAAAAAATTGAAAGTTAAAATTAGCTACTTTAGAAGATAGGCAGAATCCTAATTTAAAAAAATATATATTTAAAAATCTACTTTGACCTAGAACTTTTATAAATCAAGTAATTTCTTCTCCTTATGAACCTTGAAGTATTTTTAAAACTATCACTGAAGCTATTTGAATAGATTCTAAAATTATATCATTATATGATTATTATACGGATAGAGGAAAAGTTAAGATTTGACCTTATACTATTAGAAATGTAGCAAAAGAGTGTAAATGATATAATACTTTTTTGCATGCACTTGAACGGTCTTGTAATGTGTGAATGGTAAAAATAGTTCAGAAAATTGGTAAATTTATCTATTATAACTATTTACAACAATTAAATTTTGGTAAAATAACTTGAATTCAGTTAGCAAATGAAGAGCCTGGTCAAATCTCTGCTTTGGATCATTTTTCTTTAGCAAGATTTTACAATAATAGTTTTGGTCAATGAATTCTTACAACTCCTATTCAAATTGCTGTAGCTTATTCTACTATAGTGAATGGTTGATATTTAGTAAAACCTACTATTGTTAAAAAAATTCAAAATGGAAATAAAACGATTAATTTTACAAAATATATCATAGATAAAGTATTTTCTTCTTCTACTTCAAAGGATATTATTTATGCTCTTTATAGTACTATTTATAATGGTGATTTAATAAAATTAGCAATTAAATGATTTACAATATGAGGTAAGACCTGAACTAGTCAGATTGCTTTTAAGGGAAAATATCAAAGATGAAATTGATGGACTATTGGTTCATTTGCTTGAATAGTTACAAAAGATAATCTAAAATATGTTATTGTAGTTAGGGTTGACAGGCCAAGAAAATGTCAATGGTGAGTATGTACTGCAGGTAAAATCTTTCATGACTTGGCTAAATTTATTATAGAATATGAATGAATTCCAAAGTAATTTATTTATTTAAAGAATATTGATGAGGATTTTTTCTCGGAATGTAAATTGATTAAGGGCTATTATAAAAAAATGAGATTTCCAAAAATTTATAGAGCAGGTAAGTCCAGATATATTAGGTTTGCAAGAAATAAAAGTTAAAAAAGAGCAATTAGACCAGTTTTTTTTAGATGATTTACAAAATAAATGATATTATTTGTTTTTTAATCCAGCAGAAAAAAAATGATATAGTTGAACAGCTATCTTTTCTAAAATTAAACCTAAAAATCTTATTAAGTGAATAAATTTAACTGATGAAGAGTTAGAGGAAGTTATTTATGAGAAAGGCTTATTTGAACATAATCAACATAATCATTATAAAAATATTTCTCAAGAAATAGAAGAAGTTATTAAAAATGATTCAGAGGGTAGAGTACTTACTGCAGAATATAATGATTTTTATTTTACTACAGTTTATACTCCGAATGCAAAGTGAGACTTATCTAGGTTAGATTTTAGACAAATTTGGGATTTAGCTTTCTTAAAATATATGAAAAAACTTGAAAAAACTAAACCTGTTATTTTTTGTTGAGATTTAAATGTAGCACATAAGGAAATTGACTTAAAAAACCCTAAAGCAAATATGGGCTCTCATTGATTTACTATTCAAGAAAGAGAATGATTTAGTAATTTTATAAAACATTGATTTATTGATACTTTTAGATATTTTTATCCCGATAAAAAAGATGCTTATAGCTGGTGGTCTTACTTTTGAAAAGCTAGGGAAAATAATTCTGGTTGGAGAATTGACTATATTTTAATATCAGAAAAATTAGTTCCTTATCTAAAAGAAGCAGTTATTTTATCTGATATATATGGTTCTGATCATTGTCCTGTTGGTATTACTTTAGAACTTAATTAATCATATGCCTTATTTAATAGCAATTTTATTGGTTATAATAGACCAACTTACGAAATATATTTTCTATAATAAATGACTTTTTTCATTTTGTAGTTTATTTTGACATCATGTGTTTAACAAGGGTTTTAGTTGGTGAATAAGTATTTTCCCAAATTATCTTTTAATATTTATTACAGTGATAGTTTTATGAATATTTTTCTATCTTTATAAGAAAAAGTATATTTGACCAATAACTTTTACTTTGCTATTGGCAGGATGATTAGGTAATTTAATTGATAGAATTTATTTATGATGAGTTAGAGATTTTATAACTTTAGTTAATTTTTTCCCTACTTTTAATTTAGCAGATGTGTATATAACTTTATGAGCAATAATGATTTTTATAGAAAGTCTAGATAATGAGTAGAAAATCTAATTTTGAAAACCATATTTCATTTAATTGTTTAATTGATTTTATTTGAAAATTCAGTAGATTATTAAAAGAAATTTATATTTTTAGGATATAAATGTTTAGAAAAATTTTGCTCCAATTTTTTCCTCAAGAAGAAACTACTAACAAGTTGTCACCTATTAACTTTCATTTAAAGTTACTTATACCTAGATTGTTTTATGGTTTATCTTTAAAATATTCTTTAGAAGCCAGAAGGTTATATTTTACTGATGCTAGACTTTCTTATTTTTTCCCTGCTGATATTATTATAAAAGATTATAAAGATGAAAAATTTTTTTATTCTTATAAGGATTTTGCTTTACTAAATTGATTTGATAATTATGGACTAAATATAAATTTATTTGCAGTTTCTTTGATTGCTTTTACTAGATATTTTTCTTATTTGCCTGATAATAAAAATTTTTCATTATATCTAAAATTGATTCTTTTTTCTTTTCATTATGTGTTATTGCTTTTTTTTACTCATTTTAAAGAGTATAATTTGGATTTAACAAAAGATGAAAGAGTTAAATTTTTACTAAATTTGTTGGAGGATATTATTACTTATTTGCAAATTTCTTATTGAGAAAAAAATATAAAGCTCATTAATAAGCATACTAAAAACATTATTGAAATTATTAAAATGGATTATGAATTTTTGATGTTTTTATATAATCTAACAGAGGAATTAGCAGCTTTTTTTGAAAATTTTGATATTCATCATTTTGATTATTATAGGTATTTAGTTACTTGAATGTTAATGGATTTTCCAAATGAAAGTGAATTTTATGGTATTTTAGATCAAACAATAAAGAAAATTTTTATTAAAAGATATGTATCATATATAGATGCAGATATTATGTCTTTTTGTAATGTATTGTTTCCAGATGTGATCCATATTGTTTTTATTACAAATAATAATAACTATGAGTTTTTACCTTATTTATCCGAAAGTTTAGATTATATTTTAGATATTGATTTGTTGAATTTACCTATTAAACAAGTTATAGATAAGGTTTTAGATATAAAAACTTGGTCAAAAACCTTAATTAAAGCATTGAAAGATTTTAATTCAGATAATATAGATATTACTATTTCTCCTGATATGAGTTTCCAACAAGTTCAAGATTTGTTATCGAAAGAAATGATGGATTCAGTTAAAAAAATTTCTGCTGTGAATGAGCAATTACTTGATATTTTGATTTTATTAATTTCTAAGAGATTTAATAATGAAGGTTTTTCTTTCCAATATCCATTGTTTTCATATGATAAAGTAAGTGATTTACCAGAAGAGAATTTAAAAGAAAATTATATATTTTTAGATGAAAATTATTTTAAACAATCCTATTTTTATAGGAATAAAAAAAAGATAGATAAGCCAAAAAGATTTTATCAATTTTATGATAAAGTTTGAGAAAAATTAATATTTAGTCAACATCTTAATATTTTGTTGGAGGATTTTAATAAAAAAACTCTTAAATTATATTTTCCTGGAAAAATATATGAAAATCTTTTAAAGGAAATATTTTATGATGATATAAAAGAATTAATTTCAAAAAATTGATATGAGAAATACTTAATTTTGCTAGGTTTGGATGCAAAAAGTTTTAAATTTACATCTGAGCAGATTAAAAATTTTAGAGAAAATATTTATTACCCAGATTTTATAGTATTTTATAGGTATTTAAAACATTTAAGAGAAAAAATAAATAGATTGCCAATAAAGAAAAAGTCTTATTTTATTTCTTTAGGCTTAATTAAAAAATCTTTATTTGGTGCTAAAATATATGAATCGATAATTTGACAATCATCTATTACAAATACTTATTGGAAATCTGCATTGTTTCCTTGAAGTTATATTGAAGATTTAGATATTGCTTTAGATAGTTTTTATCTTCCAGAAAAATTTTTGACTTTTTTCTCAAAGGTTAAACAAAACAAAAAATTTGCTGAAATTATAAATAAACTTTTCCCTAGTTTACCTGATTTGCACAAAAAATGGTTTGTAATGGATTGTTTAAAAGATATAACTTCCTATAATAAAAGAACATTTAAAATTTAAGTAAGGGCTTATGTTAAAAGTTAGAAATTTAGAGGTTGAAATATTAAATAAAAAAATTCTTGATAATATTAGTTTTGATGTAAACTCTTGAGATATATTTGCAATTTTGGGGCATAACGGTAGTTGAAAAACTACTTTATTAAAAGCTATAATGGGGTTAGTTCCGGCTAAATGAGAGATAATTTTTAAGAATACAAATATTTTAGATTTACCAGTAGAAGAAAGAGCAAAATTAGGTATTGCTTATATAATGCAGGAAGTTCCTGAATATACAGGTATATCAGTTTTGTTATATGTAAAAAATATTCTTAACTTAGTAGGTAAGTATGATGAGGAAAAAATTAAATATTATTTTGATTTGTTTTGATTAGATTGGGAAGTTTATAAAAATAGAAATTTTGATTCTCATTTATCTGGTGGTGAAAAGAAAAAAATAGAAATAATTACAACCTTTTTAATGGATAAAGATTTGTATTTGCTTGATGAAATTGAAGCTTCATTGGATGCTACTTCTAGAAAAGTTTTAATAGGTATAATTAAGTCTTTATCTAAGAAGTGAAAAACTTTTTTAATAGTAAGTCATAATCACGATATTATTTCTTGTGCTGAAAATTGAATATTGTTATGTTCAGGTAAATTAGAAAAAATTTGAAAGGTAGTGGATTTATTGGAAAAATACAATAATTCTTGTATTTCTTGTCCAAAAAACATTTAAAATTAAACGTGGTTTGATGTGGAATAAAACTAGAAAGTTTTTATTTATTTTAAGAAAGCAGTTAGTTCTAATATTTACTATTAGCTTTTATATGCTGTCAATTTACTATTTTTTTATTAATCATAATATTTTAATTTGATTATTGTTTTCTATTTTCTTTTTTGTTCTTGCTCATTATTTTATAATTGAACTGAAAAAAACAGATATTTGAAATCTTATTTTGTTGGTAGTAGTGGTTTTACTAATTAATTTAGGTTTTATTGGTTTTAATAATATTTTTTATACTATTGCTTTGATAGTTTTTCATTTGGGTGTTTTGTTTTTGTTTTTTGATGTTTATGAAGAAGTGTATAATAGAATTACTATAAATTCCTGGAAAGTTTTTACAATGGGTGCAAAAATGTATTCATTGGTATTGTCATTTGTTTTTTCTTTAGCTTTTTTAGGTACTTATAGAACTTTTAATTTAACTTGTCCACAAATTTATAATTTTATTCAAAAAGCTTCTGTAGTAGCTTCTAATTATTTAGGTATTTCTGTTCCAAAGATTGATCATAATGTTAAAGTTAAAGAAGTAATTTCGAATTTAAGTACTGGAAATGTTCAACAGCAATATACTTGACTTAAATTATCTTACTTAATTAAGCCTGATTTCTGGAAATATGCAATTGTAAATCAAATTATGAGTAATAAAAAAATTTTAGATAAAAATATTTGTCAAATTATAGTTTCCAATATCAAAGAAAAGTATACTAAACCAGGATTTCAATTTGCAGTTATGTTTCTAATTTTTATGTTATTTTATCCATTGATTAGGTTAGTTATTATTATTTTAGCAATAATAAATTGGTTCTTATTTCAATTGGCAAGATTAGCTCATATTTATAGATATAAAAAAGTAGTTGAAGAAGTAGAGGTTTTAGAGTAGTTAATTTTTAAAAATGCTAAAATATGTAATTTTTGATTTTGATTGAACATTAGTAAATAGTATGAAAGATACTGTGAAATTGGTTGTAGATGAACTTACTAAAATAGATAAGAATTTAGATGAAGATTATATAAGATATGTTTTTAAAACTACAATGTGAATGAGTTTAAAAGAACAGCTAAAAATACTATTTCCCAATAAAATGGAAAATGAAATTTCTGATTTTTTAAAAAAATTATATGATAAACTTTGAGCTCTAAAATATAATCTTTTTCCAGGTGCAAAAGAAGTTATTTTAAACTTATCTAAAGATTATCAATTGTTTATAACTACTTGAAATTCTACTCAAGCTGTAAAGAAGACTTTATCTAGAGAAAATTTACTAGATTATTTTTCATTAATTTTAGGTTCTGATAAACTTCTTAAATGACCAGAGCATATTAATGAATTTAAATATTTTACTTGAGATGATGAATTTGAAAAGAAAGCTATTTATATATGAGATTGAAATATAGATTATCAAATAGCTAAAAAATTTGGTATTAAATTTGTTAAAATAAAAGATGATGAAGAAGGTAGCTATGACTATGTAATTGATAATATAGCTGATTTACTTAGTTTAGATATTTTTAAATGAAAAAAATTATAGCTTTTGCTTGATGATGAACTTGAGGACATATATTTCCTATTAAATCATTGATAGAAAGATTACCAAAGCATAATTATAAAATTTTATGGTTTGGTGAAAAATGAAAGCTTGAAGAAAAAATATCAAAACAGCTTAAAGATGCAGGTTATGATATAGTGTTTTTACCTATTTTATCTGGAAAAATAAGAAGAGATAAAACCTTAAAAGCTTTTAGTTTAAATTTTCTTGATATATTTAAAAATCTAATTGGATTGTGGCAAAGTATTTACTATATTTTAAAATATAAACCTGAATTAATTTTTTCTAAGTGATGATATGTAGCTTTTACTCCTTCTTTAGCAGGAAAAATCTTGTGAAAAAAAATTTATTTACATGAGTCTGATACAGTTCCTGGTTTAGTTAATAAACTTGTTGGAAAATTTGCTAATAAAATTTTTTTGTGATTCGATGAAGCTATAAAATATTTTGATAAAAATAAAGTAAAGGTAGTAGGGCAGATTTTATCTCCATTAATTGAAAAAATTAAATTACCAAAAGAAACATCTTCTAAAACTAATTTATTGATTGTATGATGAAGCCAATGAGCTAAAGTTTTAATACAAACAATTTATAACTTATTGAAGAAGGGATATTTGCAAGAATTTAATATTTATGTGGTAGGCTGATTACTAAATAAAGATAATATTTTTAAGGATTTTACAAATGTTAATTTTTATGAATTTTTGCCACAAGAAAAATTATTTGAACTTTATGCATTAGCAGATTTAAGTATCACAAGAGGTTCTGCAACATCTTTAGCAGAACAGGATTATTTTAATATAAAAAAAATAATAGTTCCTTTGCCATATACTGGTTGAAATCATCAATATTATAATGCTTTAGCTTATGAAAAAAACTGAGATTTGGTTTTATCTCAGTTAGATCAAGACTTTGAAAATAAGTTGTTAAGCTTTTTAAATAAATTTAAAGGATTTAAAAAGAAAAAAAAATTAAATCACCTAGCAAATAAAGTTGAGGAAATTATCACTTTTCTATAACTAAATTAAATGTCTTAGGGGGTATAGGTTTATAATTTTTGTCACATTGTTTAGTATAATTTGAACTGTATTTTATGTTTAGATTAACAAATTTCTTTTTTAATTTAGTTAAAAAATCTTCTAAAAAATCTTCAATTTGATTTTTTCGTTTAAAGGGTATATCATCTATATATAAAGGTTTAGAGTGATATTTTTTATACCATATTGTAAAGCCAGTAAGGATTATTAATTTTATAAGATTAATTTGGTTTATTCCATAAAAATTTGGTATTTCCACTATTTTATTTTCATTTGTTTCTAATGCTTTAGCTAATTTAGCAGGATAGTCATTTTTGGAAGCTCAAATAGTTAATCAATATGGTCAATCAAAAATTTTACAATCAATACCTGCTTTCTTTATTTTTTCTATTCGGTTGTTTATTTCACTTTCTTCCCAGTTAATTATAGTATCTATTATTTCAGGAGTTATTGAGAGATTATTACTTTTTTCTTGTTTCTCAAAGTTCATAATAAATAGTTATATTGTAAAATTCATTTTTTTTATTCTCAGTTCTTATTCCAATTTTATTAATACTTTCATCTTTTGGGTTTGATTTGAAAAGCTTCCATATTAGATTTAATAATCCTTTTAAATCTCTTCTATTTGTGATTATAATATTTTTTATATAGCTAGCATGCTCATTCTTTAGATTATTTATATAAAGTTTTGTTTTTTGTTCTGTGCAGAGTATAATTAATGAGATTATAAAATTACCAAAAATTTTTATACCATTTTCCATATTCAGGATCAAATTCTATTTCTTCTGGTTTTTATTGTTTGTTGAGTATAAAATTTTTTCTTCTTTATTTACTCCGTTGGGAGTTTCCTTTATAGATATTTCCTTTATAGATATTTCCTCTATAGGAGCTGGTGGGTTAGAAAATAATTCAGCTAGTTCTTTTGCTGTATCTTCAGATATTCCAAAGGATTTAAGCTTATTTACACTTTCTTGTATTTTTTCTTTTTCTAGCATTCTTAGTTTTATTAAAAAGTAAAGAGTAATAATGCTTTTTAATTTTATTTTTTAATATTAATTATCTTCATTTTTTTTAGAGTTAAAGTAATAGTGAAATAATTTTTAATTAGTCTATTATTTTCTGTTGTTTGCTTTTTTGCTGTGATTTTAATTTTAATATTAGGTGTAGATCTAGGTGGAATTTTTGCCTTATTGATAGAATAAAGAGCATTGTTTATAATTTTTTCTATTGTTTCTTTATTATTTTTGATTTCAGAAATTATTTTCTTTTTCTTTTTTCCAGGGACATTTTTTAGTTTAATCTTTTCAACTCTTGAATCTGTATGAAGAGTATAAATAATTCACATTATTAGAAGGGGAATATACTCTTTGTATTTAAGACCACATAAGTTTTCATTTAGATAAACTATCTTGTTATTAAATTTTTTATTGTTATCTAGTGTTTCAGCTAAGTCTCAGCATATTCTATCTACAATTTTTTTATGTTTATCTTCATTGCTAATCAATAAGTGGAATTCAAGGTTATCATAATATGTTGTGGTTATGCTAAATTTTGCTTTGTTTAATAAGTTTTTCAAATTGCTTATAATTTCTTCTATGTTAGGTATATTGTTATCTGAGCTAGTATCTAAATAAAAAAGTTGTGATATAGTATCTTCCATAAATTTTTTTAATTTGTCTTTTGGCGTCTTGGGTGGTTCTTGTATTTTTAAAAAATTCATTTTAATTTAAGTAGTAATAAAATCTTCTTCATAAGGACTAGCAAGAACTTTCATTGCTACATGTTGAGGACCAGCAAATAAAAGTCATTCTCATACATTAGCACTTACTAAAAAGTTTTTTTCAGCTTCAGATAGGTTAAATACTTTATCTAACGATTTTATACTAGCAGTTGATTGTTTAAGAAGTATTTGCATTGAGGCATTGGATACTATAGGTTTTCCATATGGTGAGTTTAGAAAATCTTCTACATCTTGAGTAATTGTAGTAATTCCAAGCTTGTATTTTCTTGCTCTTTTGATTAGTCCAAATAAAAAGTTAGCAGCCATATCATGTTTCATCATAATCCAAGCTTCATCAACTACTAGCAATCTTTTTTTCTTTTTAGCTCTTACTTTTGTCCATATATAATTTAAAATATTATACATTGCAGGAGTTTTTAAAGCATCTTCTAGGTCTCTAATGCTAAACACAGTTAATCAGCTATTTAAATCTACATTTGTATAATTGTTAAATAAATTTCCAAATGTTCAAGTTACATATTTACTTAATTTTATAGCTAATAATTGTCCTCATTCTGTTCATTCTAATACTGCCAATAAATCTTCCATTTTAGGTGGAGTCTTTCATTCAGGATTAGAATTGAAGTCTATTTCTTTCAAAGCATATGTTTGTTGTATGGCTTTATCCAAAATAGCTTCTTCTTCTGGAGTTAGTCATCAAATTAGTACAGAAATTAATCCAATTAATTCCATAATTTTACTTCTTAAAAGGTCTCATTCTTCATAATCAATATCTTCTAATTTTGGTGGTAGGTCGAAAGGATTAATATAATGGTGAGAGTTTACAGATACATTAATATAAGTTCCTCAAACTTTATCTACTAATGCTTTGTATTCATTTTCAGGATCGATTACTATTACTTCAGTTCAAAGTAGTAAATATCTTAAAATTTCTAACTTTGTAGTAAATGATTTACCAGCACCTGATGTAGCTAATATTATACTATTGTGATTAGGTAATTTTTTACTAAATCTATCAAAAATGACTAAAGAAGAAGAATGTAAATTTATTCAATATAAAATTCAGCTTTCATCAATTAAATCATTACTTATAAATGGAAAGCTTCCTCATAATGAAGTAGATATCATACTTCTATAAATTCCTAATTCATCTTTACACACAGGGGTAGTGCTATGAAAACCTTCATCCATTCTAAAGCTAGCTCTTTTTACATTTATTGCATATGTTTTCATAGTTTGTTCAAATTTTTTAGAAAATATTTCTAGGTTATTGTCTGGATTAAATTTTTTTTCTCTTCAAGTTTCTTCTGAATATAAAGTTGTATAGCAAGATGTTTGAAAGTATTTTTCTTCTCCTGTTGCTAATTTTGTTAAAATATTTTGTATATCTTGATATTCAATTTCTATGTCTTTATCTATGGTTCTTCATTTTTCCATAGCATCTCTTATTTCTCATTTTAATTGGGTTGCTCTTTTTTTAAGAGCACTTTGGATATCAGCTCTTTCGGTAGGGTATATAAACCAACTAGTATCATATTTTCATTCTAAGTTTATTAGTCATTTTGTCCATAAAAAGTCGATAACAGAAGGGTAGGAATTAATATAATATGTTCTTGCATACATTCATGAAACATTTATTTCATTTACTCATACATCAAAAGAAGAGGGAGAGATTTTTTGAATTAAATTTGCATTTGCTCTTTCAAATTCTTGGTCTTGTTTTATTAGATAATTTCTTAATTCACTAGTTAGTTTGCTGTCAGAATATTCTTCATCTGACATTTGTAAAAATTGCTTAATTTGTTCCTCTAAACTTTTATTTTTTTCATTTTTTTGTTGATTGGTTTGTTTAGAGGAGTTAGTAGTAGTGCTTGCTGTAGGAAAAAGTAAATCAAAAATTTTATCAAAAAAACCTTTTTTTTCTTCTTTTTGTGTTTGCTTTTTTTTGGTGTAGTTAGGATATCATCAATTTTTTATTTGAGTTGAATAGTTTCAATCATATATTTTTTCTTTGTACATTTATTTTGAAAATTAATTTATTAAAATTTCACTTTGTTTTTTTATTGATAGTGGATTATATACCTCAAATAATAAAGCAACAATCTCCTTAAGATCCAATCTTTTTGTTTGTAATCATAATCATTGTAATCAACTTTGAACTAAGCTAACTCTTTGATTTAAGTGTTTTTTATTTTTGTATAATTGTCTTAAGTTATTTGCGATACTTTCGGCTGTTTGGGTATTTGATAGGGCAGATAATAATTTAGTAAATTGATTTTCTCTAATATGAGCTTTATCATCAAATCCATAATAAGGGACTACTACATAAAATTCTTTTGAAAATAACAAACCTTGACTATCATTTAATCTTTGTAAGAAATCGAAATATTGTTCTCATTGCCATTTTAAAACTTCATTATCAATTTTTTCAATATTTTGTTTTACAAAATTTAAGTAATTAGTTAAATCCAAGTAAGTTGACCTTAATACTATTTGTATTGGGAAATCTAAAGTATTTAGAAATCTTGCATATCTATCAGCTATTATTTGTTGTTCTTCAATATTTTTTAAGTCTAAGTTTAATCAACTACATTTTATAATAGCCCTAAGTCATCAATCTTTCATTATAATTGTATCTCATCTAATTTCTTGGATTGGTAAATATTTGTCTGTTGATTCAGCTAATTCTTTATCATTTCTTACTTTAGAATTTTCTTTTTTCATTATTTATTACTTTTTTTCATAAATAAAAGAGTTTTTAATAATGTTTGATCATTTTTATCAAATGTAATTACAGTATGTGGGTATGGAATAACAATATCATTTTCATCAAATGCTTTTTTGATAGCATCATTTACTTTGCTTATTGCTACAGGTGCTGGAATTTCTCAGTTAGGGTCAATATAAAATAAAGTTTTTAAATTAATTCAGCTATCACCAAATTCATCAGTGATTACATTTATTTTGTCTTTTTGTACTAAGAAAGATAAATTTTGTAGTGTATTTATAATTATATTTTTAGCTTTTTCTAAGTCAGTATCATAATGAACTGATACAATAGTTTCTAATCTTATAAATTCTTCAGTTGTAAATGTTTTAATTGGTGAAGTGATTAAAGTTAAGTTTGGAATTATTACTTTTTGATTGTTAAATTCTCTTAAGATAGTGTATCTAATAGTAATTTCTTCTATTTTTCAAAAATAATCTACTGGTCATTCTACTTTGATAATATCACCTAAAGTATAATCTCTTGTTGTTAAAATTAAAATACCAGCAATCATATTTCATAAAATCTCTTTAAAAGCAAGTCAGATACCAAATGATAATCAACCAAGTAAAATTCATACATCAAATCCTAATATTTCAAATCAAATAAAAGTAGAGAAAGTAACTAAAGTATAGAAAATAATATCTCATACTAAGTTTCATACTTTACCAACATATTCTTCATCTTCTATTATAGAATTTTTAATAATTTTTTTTCTAACAGAACTAGCTATTGCTTTTGAAATTATTATTAGAAAACCTACTACTATTATTGCTAGAAATAATTTTCCTACGAAAACAACGAATGGATTGTTTAAAAATTCACTCAGTCAGCTTTGTGCAGCTTGTTGGGCAGTTTGAGTAATCTGTTCTTTCATTAGTTTATGTTTTTTACATTGATAAAATGAATTTACATAAGAATTGCTTAAATTTTACTTAATAACTTTATTTTGTCAAAAAAAACTTTTCTTTAGTTGTTTACATATAAAATTTTATAGTTTTGTTTTGTAAAAACTATTTAATCTTATTTTAAGTGAATGATTTATTTTAAAATAAAAAACTTGAAAAATATATCTAAATGTTTATATTACATCTT
>CAZVAP010000006.1:0-26929 GCA_964625125.1 uncultured Candidatus Peribacteria bacterium
AAATAAAAATCTAAAATTAACCCCTCTAGGATAGAAAAAAATAAAATTACTAAATTAAAAATTAAAGTATATTTAATTCCAAGATAATATATCATAGCTGGCAATAAAGGCAATTTAATTCATCTTGAATATATAAAAGTAGCTATCTGTCAATAAGTAAAACCATTTTCTTTTAATTCCTTTAGGAAAGGATATCGCATATAAACAGGGCCTGTAGATAAAATTCATCCCACTAAAGCTATAAAATATTTAAATTTATTAGAAGATGTTTTAAAAATTTTTTTTACCTTATCAATTTGGATAATAGAATCAAAAATTACCATAAAAATAAAAATCACTATCAAAACAAATATAATATGATTTACAAAAACATCTACAAAAGTGTTAATTGAATTTATTACTAACTTTAAATCAAAACAAGCTAATACAAAGTATAAAATTAAAACTACAAATAAAAATATCCAGTTTACTCCAAATTTATCAACTAATTTTCTAATTAAAATTTTCATTAAAAAATATTATATAAAATAAAAACTACATAAGCAATCAAAATAGACAATATAAAAGAAATTAAATTTCTAGATATAGCAAATTTTTTGCCAAAAAAATAAATTTCAGCTGGTAATTGAATAAATCATACTGAAATCCAGCTAATTAAAAAAGTAGTAATAGGTAACAAATAAGCTTTAATATTACCTAAAAAGCCAACTAAAATATATCAATTTATTGGATTACCAGATATAATACTTCCAAATATATCCATCAACAAAGTAGATAAGAAATTATTTGATAAATGAGAAAACACAAAATTTATCAATCACAAATTTTCTATTAATGAAACAAGTAATAAAATACCCACTAATAAAGGCATTAATTGCCAAAATCATATTAAAGTCTTTTTTATACTTTTTTTAAAATTAATCTTCATAATTCATATCACAATCAGGTAAAGAATCATTATAAATTCTAATTCATTTTCCATTTACAAGAGCATCTGTTATTTTTTTAATAGCTGATTTCAATAGTCTATTTAATGTAGAAGCAGAAATCCCCATTTTTTCAGCAGCCTCAGCTTGCAGTAAGTTTTCCCCATACACTAACCTTAATGCTTCCAATTCTTCAGCTAATATATCTATCTTAGATAAAATATTTCTTGGCACACCAGCTGGTTTAAAACAAGTATATTTAGCTTTATAAGAAACTATTTTATGTTTACAAGGTCTTGGCATTTTTTAAATTTTTACAAATTTAATAAAATAATTATTATTAATAATAGAAGTTTTAAAATTAAAAAAATCTAATGAACAATAAAGAAATAATCAAGTCAAGTCAAGAGGAAAAAAAAGAAAATATTAAAATACAAGCACAAAAAGAAAATATTAAAATACAAACACAAAAAGAACTTAATAATCTAAAAAAAGAAATTCTTCAGAAAAAAATAGATATTTCTCCTAAAAAAGAAAAATTAAGACAACTAATTATTCCATTATCTCCTTTTTTAAATCAGGAAGTTAATGAGATTGATCTTGATAATTTAGGAAAAACAATTATGTGAATACAAGAAAAAATAGAAGATTTTTTATATACAAAATTCAATATAAAAGATTGATATATAAATAGATTGTTATTTTTACTTCTTGTTACAGGATTAAGTAATGAATTATCATATAATTTTTCTATAGTGGCACATGAATACAGTCATGGTAAAACAGCTAAACTCTTATGATGATATAATATTTCTTACGGACGGGATAATAAAAAAGGAAAAAAATTATATCAATTATTTTTACATGGTCTTTTAAATCCATTTTCTCATCAGTATGTAACAAATTTTAATTATCGTAATAACTGAGACATAAGCTATATCGATTGAGCTTGATTAAATATGCAAGAATGGATTGCTGAGACAATTAACAAAGAAAATATAATAAATGGTTCTCAAACTTCTTTATCTAAAGATATAACTTATTTACGAAATAAAGCTGCACCTTTAAACTATTCTTTATTTGCAAAAGATTCAGATAAAAATGATATCTCTTCATACATCAAAGAATTAAATAAAAAATGAATATCAATCAAAAAATCATCCTTAATTAAATATCAAGCTTTATCTTTATTACTATCCTGAGGAACTATAAATGCATTAAAAAATATGTATAATTTTATAACTACTTGAGAAAGAGAAAATAAAATATTAAATCTAACAACTATAAATGGTTATAAAGTTAGTCTTCCTGAATTAAACACTTTTATGAACAGCAAAAATTTTTCAGTAGAAATATTAGAATACATATACAACAAAACATTAGTATATGAATTATGATTGGAAAAACCTATAATCGGAAAAGGAAAATTAACTTATACATTGTGAATAAATAAAAAAACACTAACTTGAGACTTATACACATGAAAAATTTCAACAAATTGAGAAAGTAGTTTTATAAATTTAAAAATTAGAAAAAACTTAAATAAAAAAGGTAATAGTATAGAAATAGAAACTAGAAATGTAATATGAAACAAAAAAGATTGGACCAACAGACCAGATAAAAATTTTTGAGAAAATAGTATAGGAATAAGTTATATTATTAAATTTTAAATACATCAATTTATAGCTGCATCATCGTGAGGATCTTGATGATAATTTACATACCATTTACTATTTGGATCTAGTTGTTTAATTTGATCCTCTATTTTATCTCATATTTTATGAGCTTGTAAAATAGTTAAATTTGGATCTACAACCATATGAAATTCTACATATTTAGTATTATTACCTAAATATCTAGTTTTTAAACAATGATAGGATTTTATTATTCAATTTTGAACAAAGTTATCTAAAATCTTTTTTACCTCATCAAATTCTTCAATTGATTTATCAAGTAAAATATCTACTCATTCTTTAATTAACTCTACAGATTCTTTCATAATATATAAGCCAAGTAATCAACCCACAATAGCATCTACAATATGATAACCTGTAAAATATACAATAGCTAAAGCAATTAAAACTCAAATATTAATAAACAAATCTGTTTTGTAATGCAATATGTCTCATTTAATAATCAAAGAATTGGATTTTTTATAAACTTTATATAAGTACCAAACTAAAAAAGAAGTCAAAATAATACTAAAAATCATTGCATACATAGAAACATCAAGATACTTAATAGGTTCAGTATTAATTATTTTTTTTATACTTTCCCAAATCAAAAATATTCCTGAAGAAAAAATTACTGTCCCTTCAATAGTAGAAGCTATACCTTCTATTTTTCAATGTCAATATTGATGCTCTTTATCAGGAGGTGTTAAAGAAAATTTAATAGCAAAATAATTCATTATAGAAACCAACATATCCATCAAGGAATCTAAAGCAGAAGCAAGCAAAGCTACAGATCAAGAAATAATCCCCAAAACTACCTTAACTATTGCTAATGTAACTGCAACTATTGAAGCAACTACTGGAGCTATTCTTTGATTAAAAACCTTTTCTACCATTGTTTTAGTTAATAAAAAATTTAAAATTATGAAATATATTTCAAAACAAATGTATGCTTATTAATAAACATTACTTTTAAAAAAGCAATACTTACTTTTCATCCAAACAAATAAAATAATTTTTCACTAGTCATTCAAACAAATCATAAAAAAATTCTCTATATTCTCTAGGTTCTCTTATAAAAAATTCATCTTTATCTGTGAGTTTATACAATACATCCAAATAAGGTTTTTTCTTCAGCATTTGTTTATAATCTTCATGAGTATATAATAAACCAGAAGCAAAAATAGAGGAAATTTTATTAAATGAAATCTCTTTTTTTAGAAAATCAACAAAATCTTTATAAATATCCTGATAATTTTCTACAGGCAAAAGTGGTAAAAATCTTAATCAAACCTTATATCATTTTTCCAATAATAAATTTATAGCTTTAATTCTATCCTTTAAACTAGAAGTTCACTTTTCATATTTATCAATTAAAATTTGAGGATTCAAACTAAAAGCAATTTCAGTATTTTTAGGAACAAATCATAAATCTAACAAAGGTTTTATATTTGAAGATTTAGTTCTAATTTCTAACATTGCATTATCAAAATTTTCAAAAAATGGAACAAATTCCTCAATAAAATTACTAATATGATTCATTCATAAAATATCAGAATAATCACCTGAATAAAACCATATCTTATCTTTATAACCTATGTGAGTTTTTAATTTAAATTCATAACTTTCATTAGAACTATCCTTAAATTCAGATTCTATATAATCTAAACTTTTATCTTCAACTACCTGTTTAATTTCATTTTTAATATCATCATAATTAACAAAATATACAGGAATATCATTTTTAAAAGCTCATTTTAAATAACAATAACTACAATCAAAAACACATCCAATACTAGTTTTAAGAAAAAAAGAAACTTTATTATTGTGTCAATAACCATCAGGAGCTTTTAAAATAGAAGTTGAATTAAGCTTAGCTAAAATAAAATTAGGTTTTTGAGAAACATTATAAGGAATAGTTTTATCAAATATGTTCTTGTAGTTTTTAATAAAAACAACATTAGCAAATGAATACTTATTTAATATTTTTTTTACTAATGAAAAATTTCTAACTTGATTTTCAACATATATTATCATTTTCTTTCAATTAACAAATAATCTACATTATCCTTAGGTTTAGCTTTCATATCTAAAATATATCTTCTAAAAAAAGTTCTTTGTTTTTTAGCATAATGATGAGTATTTTTTTTAATTAATTCTTTAGCTTTATCTAAATTATATTCCCCTTTTAAATAAGGAATAACCTCTTTATAACCAATAGCCTGTAATCCTTGATGATTTTCATTATATCCCATTGACAACAAATTTTTTACCTCTTCAACTAATCATTGTTTAAACATTTCTTCAACTCTTTTATTAATTTTAGGATTAGCAATTTCTTTATCTGCCCAATTAATAATCATTAAAATTGGAAAAGAAACTGGTTGCTCATAACAAACCTCAGATTTAGGTTTTCAAGTTTTTTCATAAATTTCTAATGCTCTTACAATATATCTTGTAGAGTTAGGATGTAATTTTGAAGCTTCTTGAGGGTCAACTTCATTTAATTTTTTCCATAAAATACCTGGCTGTTTTTTTTCTAAATCATAAAGTTTTTTTCTAAACTCAAAATCTGGTTCAGCTTCTGGTAAGGAGTAATTTTTGTAGATAGTATCTGTATAAAGTCAAGTTCAACCTACTATAAAAGGAATTTTTCACTTAGACTTAATTTCAGAAATTTTTTCTAAAGCTAATTTTTTCCAATCTCAAGCTGTAAAAAACTCATCTGGATTAATTATATCTATTAAATGATGAGGAATTTTTTCTCTAATTTCCTTAGAAACCTTATCAGTTCAAATATCCATATAACGATAAATTTGTCTTGAATCAGCATTTATGATTTCTGCATTAATTCAGGATTCAATTAAATCTAAACTTAACTGAGTTTTTCAACTAGCTGTAGGTCAAACAATAAAAACTACTCAATTGGGATTTTTTTCAATAAACTTTATTACTTTATCTTTAATTTGTGAAAGCTCCATAAAAGCAGTTCTAAAATTCTAAAATATAGTTTAATGGTCCTAAATTTTCACTTTTAACAATCATAAATTCTCCAAACTCTCAGGTTTTAACTACAATATCTTTTGATAGATTTTCAACCAAAGTATTATAAATTTCCAATGATTTTTGGTAATCTCAAGCTAAGCTAAAATCTAATTTATTCCCCTTTTTATTTCTTCCATATAAAGTAAAATTTGAAATGAGTAAAATTTCTCCACCAATATCTTTAACTGATAAAGATATTTTATCTGTTTTAGGGTCAACAAAAAATTTAGTATTTAACAATTTAGAAATTATTTTTTTATAATCAATACCTTTATTATTCTCACAATCACTTTTAGAAATTCCCATATAAACTAGTAATCACTTATTAATTCCTCTTTTTATTTGTTTTTTAGGAATTTCCACTTGAGCTTTCTCAACAACACTAACAATAAATCTCATTATAAAATTTATAAATCAGTTAAACTACTTAATTTTTCTTTTTCCCAAGATAAATAAGGATAAAAAATAGAAGTATCAATAATTTCATTATAAATTTTTACAAATTCTTTATATAATTTATTTCCCTCAGGTCAATATCATTTAATTTGTTTATTTTTTTTATATACAGCTGTAGATACTTTAGTTGAAAATTTCTTCAAAAATTCCTTCTTTTTATTATAAGACAAACTCTTATATAAATTACTTTCTTTTAAAATAGGTTTAAATCTTTCCCAAGCCAAATCCATTATAGCTAGCTTAACCTGTTCATATAAATGATTAACTACAACAATTTTTATTTCATCATCTCTAAATTTATCTCCTAAATTATGTTGAGCTAATTTATCTTTTAAATCATCAATTAAAAACTTAATTTTATAATTTAAAAATTTTTCAGCTGAATTTTTTAAATTTCTTTTATCTGGAATAACCTTTTTATCCAAAAACAATTTTCTTAAAATCTTAATTTCTTGTGATACCTTATATATTTCATGATTAAAAGCATCTATTTCCTCTACTAATCTTGTTAAAAATTTCAATTTATTTACTTTTTTCTTTGAAGAAAATTCATCTAAAATCTCTTTAAGTCTTACTTTATAATCTAATCTACATGATATCTCTCATAAAGAAACATCACCATTAATCAATCAAATATTTACAAAAGGAAGAATATACTTGCTAGTTTCATTATTATCATGATTTTTTTCAATTACTCATCTATCATTATACTTATTTACTTTAAAATCTTCTCCTGGATTATCATATAATTTTTTAAAGTATTCAGCTAAATCCTGCAAAATTGACAAATCATCAATATATAGCAAAATACCATATTGGTCTGCTAAAATACTTTCTTTAATAAATTGAGAAAAATATTTTTCCTTTTTTAAAATTTTAAATAAGGCTGAATCTAGTTTTTTATACCTATTTGCTACAAGATATTTTTTAATAATTTCAATTTTTTCAATATCCAAATCACACAATAAACAAAAAATTTGTGGAAACAAAATATTAAAATCCTCAGATGTTCTATCAGATATTTCATGAGAAATCTCTTGGATTAGACTAAGTTTATCAGTACTAATATCTTTCAGTTTTTTTTCATAAAGTCTATAAATTTTTATTAACCAGTTTAGGTAATTAATTTGATAGACAAACCCCATAAAGTAAATATCTTTTAGAAGCTGAAATTCACTATCAGAAAAGTTTTGTGTTAAAATTTCCTTAAAATTATTTCAACTGTAAGAATTTTCTCAAAAAATATTTTTAAAATATAAATTTTTCTTTGCTTTAGTAGTAAATCATTTTGTAAAGAAAAATTTAAACACGTTATTATATAATAATGTTACAGCCTGAAAAGTATCAATATAAATATTTTCAAGTTTTCTAAACAAAGATATAGAAAAATAAGAATTTTTATTTAAAGATTTAAAATTTTCTACAAAAGATTTCACTGAAGATTCATACTTATCCAAAAAAGCCCTATATCAATTTGATAATAAAATAGAATTACCAAAAGTAGATAAGATCTCCTTTGTAGGAAAATAATTTTCTATATCAAAACTAATAATTTTTGCCAATTCCTCCTGAGATAACTTTCATGTAGAAATATTAGGTGTTTCTATATTTTTTTTATAATTTTCCATAAATAATCTTTTATAAAAATTAAATTAAGCAACTTTCTTAGTTGTAGTTTTTCTGTTTTTAAGTCAATTAATAAATGCTTCAATTTTATTTTTCATTTCATCAGATAAATTAACTTCTTCTAAGTTTAATTCTCTATTTCCCAATAAAGCTCCTTTAATAAGAAAGAAAAGTTTTGTAAACAATAATAAATTGGTATTATCAACTTTTAATTCTTCTATAATAAAATTTCTAACTAACTCTTCTATTTCTTCCTCATACTTATCTAATAATCATTTTTCAATACTACTTTCATTTAAGTTAAATAAGACTAATAACTTATTATACTCTCCAGATGGCAAAATATCTTTCAAATCTGCTACAGCCTTAACTATTTCATTTGTAGAGTATTTGTTTTTTATAGCTTTAGCAATAAACTCAATAGGAGTTTTTTCAATTAATTGAATCATTTTTTCCAATGCCTCTTCTACTTGAACAGGAATTTCTTTAGTATAATAATGACCATAATGTTCTTTAATTACATCAATTATACCTGATTTTAATAAATCTTTATCTTTGGACAATAAACCTTGTAAAAATAACTTTTTATTTTGTAATTTATTGTAAGGCTCTCCCAACCAAAGCAAATACTTAGATAAAATAAAATCTATAACTTTTGGACTTTCAGAAGTTTCAATAATAAATCATTGTAAATTTCTTGTAATACTTTTCCAAACATTCTTACCTAAATCTCAAGCTTTTAATTCACCTTCTGAAATTCATCAAACCTTTGAAAAAGCTTTTTTACCTAAATTAAATACTCAATTAGAGTAATAAGGAGAATAAGCAGTTGTAAATAAAGTTGAATCAATAGCAAAATCTTCATTTATACTATCATTAACTTTAGTTTGGAAATACTCTTCTAATATACTTTTTTGTTCCTCAGATAAATTTTTTAAAAGTTTTGGATTAAACAATAATGGATCTCTATAATCTAATACTCTCACTATTTCATCTCCATATTCAGCCCAAAAAGATTCAAGTTTTTCAACAATTTTTTTTCTTTTTCCCCTATCTTTAAGTTCAAAAGTTTTTATTTCAGAAGGATCTTTTTTTCAGTATAAATATTCTGTTAAAGTCTCCTTACCTCAAGGCTTAATGTTTTTTATTTTAACAATGGTATCCAAAATTGTAAGAATTTTATAAATTCCATCATATTTTCAAGCATACAATCATAATGGTATTCAATAAATTCTACATATTTTTTCATATTGTTCTTTTAATAATGTATTATAATCATTAAAAACAAAACCAGTTAAAGTCATTATTAAATGTACTTTATAATAATCTACATAATGCTCATCTGTTTCTACTCTTTCAGAAAGAGCCTTTAAAGCTCACATAGAATTTGCCCATCTATTATTTAACAAATATGATCTAAATCAATCATATATAATAAAATAATTAGACTTAGTTCTTTCACTCTCTAGAACTTCATTAACTTTAGAATCAGAATAAACATTTATTTTTCAACCTTCAATAGCAGATGCAAAATTTGCTGAATATAACTTAGCAGATTCTTCAATATCTTTCATATAATTAATTTCAGAAAAAACTAATTCATTTCTTAAATCCTCATTATCTGGATCTTTTTTAAGCTCTTCTTCTAATTGTTGTTTTTTTAATAACCATTTTTCATAATGAGCTTGTCCAAATAAAGCTTTAACCCATATACCTTTTCCAGCATATGGAGCTAAAGCTCTAAAATATTCACTAGGTCATTTTTCTAAAGCATACAATAAATATCAAGCAGCTCTAAGTTTTTTCTTATATGATAATTCTTCTCAATTTATAACAGGTTTAAAAATTTCTTTTTCAATAAGCCTTGCAGCTACTTTTGCATGATTTCATCATTTATCAGCTCTTGCTAATCTTTCTTTAGCAGAAGTAATTCTTTTCCAGATTTTAGCTTCTTTTTCAGCAGTAGCTTCTACAGATAAATCACCCAATACAGGTACATTATGAGGAATTAAAGATGTAATACCGGCTAACAATTCAGCTGCTCTAAAATCATCTTCTTCTTTAAGATAATTTTTAACTGCATTTCATAACTCTTTAAAAGAATATATTAAATTTCAAATAGAATAATAACCCTTCCAAAATTTTGAAGTTTTATTAGCACCTGCTACAGCATAAGAAGTATAATCTTGCTTGTACTCATTATATTGTTTTTCTGTCCAAGGCTCTAAATAATTATCCATAATAATCATTAAAAAAGTATTATAATCTATAACTTTAGAAAATCATCTTACAAATGGATGTGTTAAAATAACCTTATCATCCTTAATATTTACTTTTAAAACATCTATAAATTCAGTAATATGTTTTCAGTTTTTCACCGATTCATTGTTATTTAAGCTTTTATCTTTTAATCTACCAATGTATTTAATTTCTTCTCAATTTTCATTTACAAGTTTATTTCATTCTTTCTTAACTCATTTTTTCCATATCTCTAAAGTCTCTTCATATTGCTTATTATCAGTAGATATCTTAGCATTTAAGTTTTTTATAAATCCTTCTAAATTATCTGCTTTTTTAAATTTATATACAAAATTATTATACT
The DNA here is from genome assembly GCA_964625125.1 of uncultured Candidatus Peribacteria bacterium. Taxonomy (GTDB): domain Bacteria; phylum Patescibacteriota; class Gracilibacteria; order Absconditabacterales; family Absconditicoccaceae; genus CAZVAP01. The sequence goes on from CAZVAP010000006.1 coordinate 10,329, forward strand.
CAAATTTTAAATCTTCTAAAAGTTTATCATCAATCGGCAAAGTAAATAATTTATTTTCTCATTCTAACTTCAATAATCAACCAAAAGGTTTTATAGTCCAAGTTAAATTTTCCTCATCTATATTTACTATCTCAAAATTATACCAATTTTTTTTCACTCAAGGTAGACTTTTAAAAACTAATCATTTAACAGATAAAACAACTCATTCTTTAAAGTCTATATTTTCATCTCAAAATATATTTTTCCAAGCTTCTTTAAATTTATCTAGCTTTTCTTTTTTTTCTTGAACTGACAAATTATCTAAAGACTTCTTATTATAAGAATCAGAATCCAATGTTTTAGTTTTAATAGAATTAACCCCCTGAATATAATTCATATTAAAAGCTAGTTTCGAAATATCTTTCCATCAATTTAAATTCAAAACTTGTTCTCAAACTAAAATATTCTCTATATCAGATTCAGAGAAAGTCTTAACTGGCTCAGTATTATCAGGATTCAAATCAGCTCATTCATAAGAGTATATCTCATATTTATTTGTTTCAGGATTATAAGAAACATATCAGTCTACTTGAGTTCAGTCTTTAAACTTAACAGTAGTTTTTGAAAACTTAGAAATAATTTTATCTTTAATTTTTACAAAATAATTTGGATATATTTCCTCTAATAATGAAATATTATCTCAATAAAGTTTCAAAGAAACATTTAAAGTAGAATTTAATATATCAGATAAATCTCATTCAGGATTTGGGTAATCAAAATTACTTTCAGCATCAAACTCTATTTGATTAATTTTTAATTTTCCTTTTCCTGACTTAAAAATAAAATCTATAACTTCTTCAAGATTTTTTAAAGAAATATTATCAGATAAAGATGAAATAACTTTAATTAATTTTTCCTTATACAATGGATAAAATTTATCAACAAGTATCTTAACATCATCTTTTGATAACTTTTTATTATCAATAATTTTTTTAAATAAGGAAACAACATCCCCTTCACTAGAGTCTTCTATAAATGATAAAAATATTTCATTCAATATCTTATTTTTTTTATTTTCATCAGAAATTTGAAGAATATTTTTCCATATACAACCTGTTTCATTAGGTTTTCAAATACAAGCTTTTAAATTATTTTTTTCTTCTTCTGTAAACAAATTCCAAATTTCTTCTGGAAAATCACTTAATCTAATATTTTTAATTTTATTGTTTAACCCTAAAATTTTCCATAAAGGCAAACCATTAAAAATTTCTTCTAAATCAGTTTTAAATTTATTAAAAGCAGTATTTATTTTGTCTAAAGAACTTAAAAAGTTTGAATTAAGCAAAACTGATTGCAAAGACAAAAGTTTAGCTAAATTAATTTTATTTTTTACATCTTCTGTAATCTTTGTAATATCTCATTTTAAATATTCATATTCTTCAGGTGTAATCAACTTATTTTTAAATAAATCTTCAATAATTTCATAATTATATAACTTTAAATTTTTTATTTTTTCTTGTTCTTCAGGAGGCAATTCTTTTATAGCAGCTAATAAAACTGCTCTAACTCCTCTAAATAAATCTTCTTGTGACTTTGAATTTTTCATAATCTCTTCAATTTTTTGAGAATCAATATTAAGCTTAATGTTATGATCTTTACTATACTGAGTAATTTTTGAAATAAATTGATTTAAGATATTTTTTACAATTTCTAAGTTTTTTAACTTCTTAAAAATTTTTTCCGTAATATCCTCAAATAATGTGTACCCACTAGATAAATATAGATGTTTAATATCATCAAAAGTTATAGGTCTACCTAATCTTTCTTCTAATAATTGAAGAATATTTGTTTGCTTTGAATCCAAAGTTAATAAAAATTCAAAAAATATATCAGAAATACTTTTTCAAACAAATCTATCAATATTTTTATTAACAAATTTAGAAAAATCTTCTGCCATATAAGTAAGTAATTCCTCAGAAGTTTTTAATTGCGATTCCTCGTATTTATTAGAAGAGTTTAATTCTTCAGTATTTTCTTGTACATTTTCATTAGATTCAGTATCTGGATTTACTTTTTTTTTATCTGACATCGCAAAATAGTTAAATATAAATTTATTTTATCATAAAAATTATACTAATTTTGTCAAATTAATCAAAAGATTAATAAATGATAACTTTTTTATATCATTTTTAAAAAAAGAATATTGATAAGACTAAATAAAAAAATATAACAACAAAAGTTAATAATATTAGACTTATCTTATTTTAAATTGGTAACTTATATTTTATAAATGACAAACCTTACTTGCTCAGTAGATATATGAAATGCATATGTAAAATGAGTTCTTATAATGGAAGATCATAATTGAAAAAAATCCATTGTTGCAAAAGAATTAATTAAGTCAAAATGAATAAAAAAATGAAAAATAATAGATGAAAATAGCCTTACTAATACTATTTCAACTATTTTAAGCAACTTAAGTAAAAAAGTAGATACTGAAATAGATGAGGTCTTAATTTGAATTTCCCATCCTTATTTAAAAATTAAAAAAGCATCAAACCATAAAAGACTTACAAATTTAGAGATTACAGAAAAAGAAGTTAACAATTTACTAAATACAATATCAGAAGAAGCTGAAGAATTAAATTATGAGATATTAAAGGTAATACCTAACAAATGGATTATAGATGAAACCCATATTACCAACAATCCAATATGAATGGAATGAAGAAAATTAGAATTACAAGCAACTATATTTATGATACCTAGTTCAACTTTTAAAGCCTTAGATAAAGTTTTTGAGCAATTAGAAATTGATATAATAGATATTTTACCAAACATTCTATGAGCTGAGGAGTGAGTGTTAGATGCTGAAACAAAAGATTTATGATGTGTACTAATAGATATAGGAGCTAATCAAACTTCCTATGTGATATATGAAGAAGGCATAAACCTTAAATATGGAGTCATACCAATTTGAGGTGAAGAAATTACAAAAGATATATCAATAGGCTTAAAAGTTGATTTTATCCAGGCAGAACAAATTAAGAAAGAAGAATGAGAAATTATTTTAAATAAAGAGCAAACTAATATAGAAAATTCAAAAATAGATAAATTATTTTTATCTGAAATTATTGAAGCTAGACTTGCTGAAGATATATACTCTCCTATTATCCAAGAAATGGAAAACTTGTGAGTAAATGGCAAATTACCATGAGGTATAATATTAATTTGATGAGAAAGTAAAATTAAAAATATCACAGAATTTACTAGGCAATTCTTTGGATTAGCTTGCAAGCATGGAAAAATTATAAAAAATGACTTTAAAGAATTAGGAAGTAACCCGCAATTTGTTAATGTAATATGAAATTATCTATGGTTTGAAAAATATTGAGATAATGGTTGAGGCTTTAACTTTAGTTTCAACCTATGATGGATAAACAATATTATAAACTTTATAAAAAAAATATTTTAATTATTAAATTACAAAAAAATGGCAATAAAAGAAGTTAAACCTGATTTCATCCCTTGAGCAAGAATAAAGGTAATCTGAGTAGGTTGAGGTGGTTGTAATACAATAAATAGAATGATTCAAGAAGGATTAGAATGAGTAGATTTTATAGCAGTAAACACAGATGCACAAGCTTTAGAAAACAATTTAGCACCTACAAAAATCAATATATGATTAAACTTAACTAGATGACTTGGAGCAGGAGCAAATCCTGAAGTTGGTAGAAAAGCTGCTGAAGAAAACTTAGATGAAATAAAAAAACATTTAGAAGATACTGATATGGTATTTATAACTGCTGGTATGGGTGGTGGAACCTGAACTTGAGCTGCTCCTGTAATTGCACAATTAGCTAAAGAAATGGGTATTTTGACTGTTGGTGTTGTAACTAAGCCTTTTTCTTTTGAAGGAAAAAGAAGATTAGAAAATGCTATTGAATGATTAGAAAAATTAAAAGAGTCAGTAGATACTTTAATTGTAATTCCAAATGATAGAATATTTAATATAATAGATAAAAAAACAACATTTAAACAAGCATTCCAAATGATAGATAGAATATTACATTTAGGTGTACAAGGTATTTCTGATTTAATTATAAAACCAGGATTAATTAATATAGACTTTGCTGATATTAGTGTAATTATGAAAGATTCAGGAACTGCTTTATTAGGTATAGGTTATGGAGAATGAGAAAATAGAACTGTAGAAGCTACTAGACAAGCTATTGAAAATCCATTATTAGAAGCTAAATTAGAAGGTGCAAAAAATATTATTTTTGCAGTAACTGGTGGTGAAGATCTAACACCAACTGAAGTACAAGAAGCTGCAAGTATTATTGAAAATATAGCTGCAGAAGATGCTAATATAATTTGGTGAATGTCTATAGATGATAATTATGATGGTGATGTAAAAGTTACAATAATAGCTACAGGTTTTCCTGAAATTACACAAAATGAAATTTTAAAAGGCTCAAAAAATACAAATCCTTTCAAAACACAATCTTCAAAAGGTAATGATTTTGTTACAAAAGCTCTAAATAAGGAAAAAAATACTCCAGAAGAACAACCACTAGAAAACCCAGATGTTCCTGCATTTTTAAGAAGAAAATTAAAATAATTTACAACTAATTTTTGAAAATGTTATTAAAAATAGTTTCAACTCAAGGACCATTAGTAGAAACTGAAGTTGAAGAAGTTATAGTTCCTGTTAAAGATTGAGAAATTGGTATATTACCAGGACATGCACTATATTCAGGAGTTGTAAAAGGTTGACTATGTAAATTTAAGGAAAAAGTTAAATCAGAGAAATTCCTATATCAAGACGATTATTCAGTAGTATCAATCTGAGATTGAGTTGTATACACAGACTGAAAAGAAGTAAGAATTGCTGTAAGTGAAGCAAATAGTACTATTGAAGTTAATGAAGAAGAATTACTAAAAATGAAAGAAAAGCTTGAAAAAGAATTAGAAGAAATAAAAGCTAAAGGTTCTATTGAAGAAATAGAAAAAGCTTTAATTTCAATGAATAAAATAATTGCAGATATAGAACTTGCTAAAATTAAAAAGAAAACATTATAATAACCTTTCCTATATTTTGGGAAAGGCTTTTTTTGCCCAGGTAGCTCAGCTGGTAGAGCACACCCATGGTAAGGGTGGGGTCGCCGGTTCAATCCCGGTCCTGGGCTTTTTTTATTTAAATAAAATTTTATAACTATTAAATAAGCCAGACTGACTAGATAATTTTTTATTAATTAAGCTTAAAGTAGTAGGTAGCTTTACTTTAGTTAGTATTTTAAGATAAGTATCTTCATTTTCTGTAAAAGTATTAATTTGAACAATATTGATATTAAACTCCTTAATTAGATTAATTATATCAATAAGCTTATTTAAATAATCATTAATTTTAAAAATAAACTCTACATCATACCAATAACTTTCTTGTCATAACCAATGAGCTGGTAATAATTTAGAAAAATTTACTCTTCTTAAAGCTTTACAAGTAGTTTTATGAATTTTTACTCCATTAGAAGTTATCTTTCATATTATCTTATCACCAGGCTGAGGCCTACATTCAGGACAAAAATCATACTTAAACAAAAGAGAATCATCAATAACTACTTTTCAAGATAAAGAAACTTCTTCTTTCTTTACTTCTTTTGGTTTTTCTTCATCAAATTTAATATCACTTTTTTTATAAACTGATAAAATCAATTTAATAGGTTGTAAATTTTTATTAGCTATTTGAATTAATGAACTTTCTAATTCTTTTTCTGAATATTTTTGAGAAATTTTATCATCCTTTTCTCATAAAAGTGGTAATTTTAATTCCTGTAATTTTTCATTAAGAATATGTTTTCATAACTCAATTAAACTATTTCTTTCTTTACGATTAAGAAACTGCCTAATTTTTTGCTTACTTGTATGACTTACTACATAATTTAGCCAATCTTTTTTTACCGTATATTTTTCCCTAAAAGTTTTTATTTCAACTATATCCCCATTTCTAAGTTTATAATCTATTGGAACGATTTTTCAATTAACTAAAGCTGATTTAAATTTAAATCAAATTTCACTATGAATTCTAAAGGCAAAATCTAAAACTGTAGCTCATTTAGGTAATTCAATAACTTTTCATTTAGGAGTATAAACAAAAATAGATTTTCTTAAAAATTCTACATCTAAAATATTAAAAAATGACTTATTATCATCTTCCTTATATTCCTTAACCAATTCTCTTAATTTATTAACCCAATCAATTTGTTTAGAAGCAGCAGAAATATCTTTCATATTTTCCTTATATAAAAAATGAGCTGCTACTCAGTATTCCGCAAAATCATCCATTTTTTTAGTTCTAATCTGTACTTCAACTGGAGTTTTATATAATCACAAAATAGTTGTGTGTAATGATTGATATCAATTAGATTTAGGTAATGATATATAATCTTTAATTCTTTTGATAATAGGGGTATACTTAGAATGAATTATTCATAAAGTTACATAACAAGTAGCAATATCTTTTACAATTATTCTAAAAGCTAAAATATCCTTTATCATAGATATATCCTTAGTGTTGTACTTTTGTAATTTAAGATAAACTCTATAAGGACTTTTAAGCCTGCCTTTTATCTCTAAATATTGAATTTTATGTTCATCTAAAAGCTCTTGTATTTTTTTTATCAATTTTTGTATATCAACTTTAGAATAATTTTTTTCTAAATAGTTAAAAATTCTATTAAACTCTTTAGGTTCTAAAATAGCAAAAGATCCATTTTCCAAATATAATTGAAAAACTTCTATTCATAATCTTTTTGCAATAGGAACATAAATTTTAAGAGTTTCAGTTGCTATTCTAATCTGCTTTTCTCTTTTAGGATGAAATTTTAAAGTTTGAATATTATGAATTCTATCAGCAAGTTTAACAAAAATTACCCTAATATCCTGCCCCATTGCCAAAAATGTTTTTTTTAAGGTTTCTACTTGTCTGGCTTCACCATGATATCTAACTTTTGATACTTTTTCTAATCAAACACATAAAAAGGCTACCTGAGAACCAAACTCTTGTTGAATTTCATCAGCAGTAACAGGAGTATCCTCTATTACATCATGTAACAATGCTGCTTGTAAAGCAGTTATATCTGGCTTAATCATTAATAAATATTTAGCTACATACACTGGATGAACAATATAAGGTTCTCAGGAAAGTCTTTTTTCATCTCAATGAGCTTGCTTTGCAAAGTCATAAGCTTTTTGAATTTTTTCTCAAGCTTCTTGTCCTAAGTAATTAATTATAGGTTCTTTAACTTCCTTAATAAAAAATTTCTCTATCTCATCTTCAGAATAAAGAGGCTTATAATCAAAGAAATTTTTTAAGTCATATTGCATTGTGAAAAAAATTAGTAATTAAAAATTAATCTAACAATCAAACCATCTCAATATGATGAGTATGTGGGAACATATCCACTGCTTTAAGTTTTTTAACATTAAATCATCAATCAACTAATAATTTTAGATCTCTAGCCATAGTTACAGGATTACAGCTAATATAAAGAAGTGGAAAAGAAAATTTATTTTTTAAATTAATTAAAAATTTTACAACATTTTTATGCAATCCACTTCTTGGAGGATCTATCACTATAAGTCAAATATTTTCAGCTTCAAAATTTATATTTTCAGCCTTATCAGCAATAAATTTAGCTTTATCTTCTAGTCAATTTATTTTAGCATTTTTGTAGGCATCCTTTACAGCATCTTCTACAATCTCAACTCATAATAGATTTTCACCTATTCATAATTTTAATAAAGTAATTCATATTGTTCAAGCTCCACAATACAAATCCAATATATTTCACTTTACAAAAGGCAACATCTCTTTAGCAGTTTGAAAAAGTTTTTGGGCTTGTAAAGTATTAGTTTGGAAAAAAGAAAAAGCAGAAACTCTAAAAGTTATCTCAATATCATTAAATTTTAATTTCTCAAAAATATATCAAGGTCACCATAAAGGAATAGTTTTAATATTCTCTCATTTTACTACATCAGCTAAACCATTATTTTCAGTAATTAAAAATGTATTTACATTTTGTTTTAAAAAATCATCCTGCATTAAAATTTCCTGTAATTTAGACCATTTATTTATTTCAGATTTATTTTCATCTAAATACTTACTTGCTACAACCAAATTTACTAAAACCTGTCCTGTATTAAATCATTCTCTTATAACTAAATGTCTAAAAAATCATTTATGATTAAACTGGTCATAAACTGGTAATCAAGACTTTTTAAAAATTGGTTTTAAATAATTAAAAATTTCATTTATTTTTTCACCAGCTATCAAACAACTATCTATATCAACTATTTTAGAAAATTGACCCTGTTTATGAAAACCTAAACTCCAATTTGATAAAATTTCTTTTTCTTTAGAAGCTTTACTTACAATATATTTTCAGAAGCTAAATTCCATTTTATTTCTATAATTAAACTCTTTTACACTAGGAATTATACCCTCATAACTTGAATCAAAAAATTCTAATCATCTAAAAGAATCCTTTACAATACTCTCCTTAAGCTCTATTTGTTTCTCATAAGGTAAAATTTGCCATTTACATCATCAACATCCTACTTTAGATAAATCTTTATCTGAATTATCCACAAATATATCAGAATCATAAATCATATGATGCTTACATAAATTATTTTCATCAATTTTTAAATTGGCTTTATGAATTTTTATTGCTTGAGCTAAAATAAAATCAGATTTTTTCTTTAAAATTTTAACATCAACTATCATTCAAGGTAAAACTCAACCATTAACTAAAACTGCTTTCCCATCAGTATTATATCAAATTCACACTCCCCCAAAACCAACCTTTTCTATTTTTAAATTTTCAATAATTCTATTTTTTCTCATAAGACTACTAAAAAAAATAAATCAAGTAAGTTATAATAGTATTACTTTTAGTTTCAATAATTTCATAAAGAACAAAAATTATAAATCTATTTCAAACCTTTTTTCCTTTCATAAAAGAATATTTTCTATTGTATTTCAAATATCATCCAAAGAAGTTTTGGCCCAATTAGGATTTATCTGCAAATCTCAATGGAAATCTGTATCTACAATTTTAGGATTAACTATAAAAACTTTTTTTCATTCAGCTTTTAATCATCAAGCTAATCATCTTAAACCAAATTTACTTGCTTGATAAACTGCCCCATATTTTAAAAATTTTTTTCCAATAATACTTCCAATAAAAATTATCTTAGTTTTTGAATATATATTAAATTGTAAAACCTTTAAAATCCTTATATTTGCTAATAAATTTAAATTTATAATTTCTTCATATTTTTCTAGCTCTATACTTTCAAACTTTCAAAAATAACCTACTCAAGCATTTAAAATTATCCCATCAAATTTCTTTGCTCAAACAAAACTAAGTATCTTATCAAAAGTAGATTTTTTGGTTAAATCAAAGCCATTTTGTCTAGATAATCCCACAATATTATACTGATGTTTAAGTCTATCAAATAAATATTTTCAAATTCACCTAGTATGACCTGTAAGTAAAATATTCATTTTTTAATTTTGCTTATAAAAGAAATTAACCCATTCTCATCAATTTGAAAGTTTTCTTACTTTAAATAAATCAAAATATTCATCATTAACTTTATAAGAAGTAATAATTCATCCACATTTAACCTGTTTTAAATCATCCTTTAATTTCTTATAAATATGGTCAAAATTACCAGTAAGTCTCTTACCATAAGGAGGATTAGTAATAAACGGAAAGTTTAAATGTAATTTAAGATAATCTTTTACCTGAAGTTTTATAAACTCTTCTAATCAAGCATTTTTGATATTTTCCTGAGCTATTTGTATTGCAGTAGAGGATATATCATAACCATAAAAATTCAATTTTTTAGTTTTAATTCTAGTAGAAGCTCTCCATTTTTCCTTTTTCAATAAATTTGGGTCAATCCAATTAAACTTCTCAAAAATAAAATTTCTAAAAGTACCTGGAGCTATATTTAAGTCAATCAAAGCCTTCTCAATTAAAATAGTTCAACTACCACAAAAAGGATCAACAAAATCTTCATTTTTACAATTAACCAACAAAATAAGTCAAGCAGCTAAAGTTTCTTTTATAGAAGCTTGTGCAGTTGCTAGTTTATAACCTCTTTTATATAAAGGGTCACCAGAAGTATCCAACAGTACTTTTACAACATTTTTAAAAATATCTACTCTTATTTCCAAAGTATCTAATATACTAGGACTATGATTACTAACTCAAAGCTTTTTATAAATAGCCTTCTGAACTATTTTTTGAGTAGAAATCTCTGATTTAATTAAGCTATGGTGAAGAATAGGCTTTATACTTAAATTAAATTTCAAGATGTCATATTTGTGCCAGTCAATTTCATAAATTCAGTTAAATAATTCATCAAAATTATTTGCTTTAAACTCATTTAATACAATATAAACCTTATTTGCAGTTCTTAACCAAAGATTAGCTTTAACCAAAGTAGAAATATCTCCTGAATATTTAACAAATCAAGGTCAAATTTCTAAAAGCTTAAATTTTCTATTTAAAATTTCTTTTTTTAAAATTGATTCTAAACCAGGATAAGTATAACTTAGAAAATCCATTACTTTTTTAATAAAAATAAATCCCTAATTTTTTTCTTTAAAACTTGCCTTTTATCAGGGTTTGATGTATACAATAACTCTTTTAAATAGTAATATCTAGCCTTCTTATAATCTTTCTTAGCTTCATAATATTTAGCCAGAGTATCCCAAATATATGTATCTTGGAAATACTGGGATAGCAGTTTAAAATATTTTACAGCTAAATCTGTTTTTTTATATTTTAAAAATAAATTTCATTTTCCATACCAGCAAACATACTGATAATTTTTATCTACATCATAATAACATTTTTTAGATAATTTTATAATCAAGCTTAAGTTATCTTTATAACAATCTTTACATTTAAATAGCAAGTATTTAAAAATATTGTAATAATCTATATAGTTTAGCTTAAAATTCAACATTTGTTTAATAGTAGCTATGATATTTGAGCTATCATCCAATCAAATATAGTCCAATAATCTATATCTTAGAATATCAAGATAATAGGGATGATTCTTATTTTGACCAGATAAATATAATAGAGATTTTTCATAATCTCCTAGCCAGTAATAAGAAATTCAAATAAAAAATTTATAATCATTTTCTCAATTATCTGTTATTAAAAGCTGTTTAAAATATTTTATAGCCTGATTATAATTTCCCATATAAAAGTAGGAATAAGCCAAAATCTGTAAAGGCAAAATATAACTAGAATCCTCAATATAAATTTTACTAGCAATATTTTTAGCCAATCAGAAATATCAAAATTTTAGCAAATCTAAAGCTATTAAAGCTTGTAAATAATAATCAGGACTTCCTTTAGAATTTTTATATGTATCAAAATCCTTTTTAAAATTTAAAAATAAGTTTTTATAATCGGGGTTATTTATATCCTTTAAAATCATATTTAGCTCTTCATATGAAGATTTTACATTCCATTTTGAAAGTAAATTAATTAAAAAATTATAAAAAGCTAAATCATCAGCAGATATACCACCCTTTTGATATAAAATATTTATAATTTTTTTTAAGTCTTTAACTTGATTATCATCAAAAAAATTAGTAATCTGAAATTTAACATATAAAAATTTTTTTAGATTTTCTTTAGTAGGATCTAATTTTATAAGCTCAGTAGCATATTTATTTGCATCAGAAAATTTTCCTAATTTTAAATCAAGATCTATTAAAGTTTTTAACCACAAAGATTTATTTTTAGTATATGGTAACAATCTTTTGACTGCTTTTTCAGCCATAATCAAATTATTTTTTTGCATAGCAGTCAGATATAATTTTTGATAGATTATCCTATAAGGAGATTTAGTGCTTTCTGTTTTTAAATCTGATACACTTACTAATTGTTTAGATACCATTTCTTCCAAAATTTTCTCTTTATCTTCTTTAGTCTGTAGGTTTTTATTCTGTTCTTTTTTTTGAGCCATAAGCTTTTCAACTTCTAGTTTTGATTTAAATTTTTCTATCTCATAAAGTTTTTTAAGATTTTGTTGCTGTTGCCAATGGAAATAATACAATACTCAAAACCCTACTAATCAAGATAAAGTAAACATAAATACTATTTTTTTTAACATTTTACAAACAAATTAAAATTAAAAGCAAACCCAATATTAATTTTTTATCAATACCTTTATTTTTAGCTAAAATTTCATATGATTTAATATTATTTAAAAATTCAGGCAAATTAGCTGAATTAAAACTATCAAAAATATAGGATTTTCAATATTTACTAGCTAATTGGGTTAAGATTTTTTTATTTAAGGAAGACATTAGCAATTTTCAATTTAAATATAAATTAGTTCAATCTGCATTTTTAACTGGTTGCTTAATAGATTTTCAAATTCCTATAAAATACGAAAAATTATGAATTTTTAAATTATTTACATTTTTCCAGTCAAAATCAGATAAAAACACCAACAAATCACTTTGATTAGTATAATTATTTATTCAACTTGATAAGGCTAAAAGATTAGTTTCTCATCAATTTAAATAATTGGTATTTAAAGCATTTACATATTCATTTAATGTATCATCATCTAAAGTTGGAGGAATATAGTAGTTAAACTTATCTGCAAAAATAATAACTCAAACCGGCAAATCTAATTGTTTGCTAGTATTTTGTATTATCTTTTTAGCTAAAGTAAGTCTTGAAACCTGATGATGATTATAAAAAACATCTTTAACATTCATAGAATTAGTTAAATCCAATACAAAAACTAAATTTCAAGCTAAAGTAAACTTATAAGCTTTTATAAAATCAACTAAACTAATTCCTATTAAAAATAGTCAAACTAAAAATATAAAGACTCTTATCAATAAATTCCTTTTAAACTTTTTTAATTTAATATAAATTTCTTTCATTAAATTTACCTTATTTGTAAAACTTCTTTCATTTTTTTAACTTTTTTTTCATATTCAAATGGTTCAACACTACAATCCAAATAATAACTTACTAAAAACAAATGTAACCTTGTAGTAAAAACCTTTTTAGCTCATCCCAAAAGTTTTATAAAACTATTCCAATTTTCCCAATCCAAAAGTTCTAAATTAGGGAACTGTCTCTTAAATTCATTAAAATATTTTATATCATCATCTGCTGGACTTTTACACACCCGAGCAAAATAAATTTTTCTTTTATTATAATTATCTTGTATAACCTGTTTTATTTGAGAATAAAATTTTTCAGCTTTCTTATTTAGATTAATCACTATATAATCTTGTTTTTCAATATTAATCAACCATTTATATTTTTCTATATCTATATTATCTTCTACAAAGAAAGAAGTATCTGGAAAAAATTCCACTTTATTTTTTTCTTTTATAGACCAGTTTTTAAATTCATAATCTCTTACCAAAATTTTATTTGCTTTCAAGGTAAGAATTTTAAAAGGAATTTTATTAATAAATTTTTTAGGAATTTGGATTCATCAAGTTAAATACAAATTTTTATATAAAAAAGGCCAAACACTAGCTAACCAATACCAATATGAGCCTGGAGTCTCTTCTGTAAATATTTCTCCTCCTCATATCAAAATTGTATCAGTTTGTAAATAATATTTTAAATCTTTTATTTTTTTAACAAATTTCAAAGTTGACCTAAAACCTTTAGGCAATTCTTGTAAATAAAAAATTATTTGTTCTCCAGTTAATTCATCAAAAAAGCCTAATTTATTTTGTTTTAATTTTATAGTTTTTTTTCAAAATTTAATTTTATTTTCAAAAAATTGTTTATGAAAATTTATAAGCCAATCCTGATTTGAACAAGCAACATACACCTTTTTACCTTGTTTTAATAAAAGTTTCATATTACCTACCAAAATTAATTCATCTCCCATATTCTTATGTCCCCGATTTCAAACTAACAAAATTTTTTTTCATTCAACTGGAAATTCCATAAATTTAAAGTAATAATAAAAACAAAGAAAATATATTTTTTTAAGAGTTTATATCAATTTAAAATGTTAAGCTTATACTTTCATATCCCATTTTGTGAAAAAAAATGCAATTATTGTAGTTTTTTTATAATCCCTTGAAATAAATTACCTGAATTCAAAAAAAATTATGTTGAAAATATAATAAAAGAAATAAAGGATAAAACAGATAAATTTAACCTTAAAAAAGAAAAAATATATACAATTTATTTTTGAGGATGAACACCATCTGAACTAGAAATTAACAACTATTATGAATTACTAGAATTCTTAAATAACTTTTATGATTTATCTACTTTAGAAGAATTTTCTCTAGAATTAAACCCTTTCTTAAGTTGAAAAAAAAGCATCATACCTTTTATAAAAAACTTATCTTCATTTATTTCAAAAAAAATAAATAACAAAACAAAAATAAGATTTAGTATCGGTATACAAAGTTTAAATGATTATATTTTAAAATACTCAAATAGAAACTACTCTTTTTATGAGATAATAAAGGTAATAGATAATTTACCAAAAGAACAATTTATAAGCTACAATTTAGATTTTATTTCATTTTGATTAGAAACAAACAAAGACTTTGATATTTTTAAAAATTTTGTAAAAAACTATGAAAAATTAATTGATAGCTATTCAGTTTATACTTTAGAGCTTTTCCCAGGAAGTATTTGGCTTAATAAATTTAAAACTAATGAAGAAAAAATATTAGATAACTTTTCTAAATATAAAAAAATTATAACAAATTTCTGATATAAAAGATATGAAATATCAAATTTTTCAAAAACTTGACTAGAATCAAAACATAATATGGTTTATTGGACAATGAAACCATATCTTGGAATATGACCTTCAGCAAGCTGATTTATCAACAATATTAGATACACAAATTCATATAGTATAAAGGATTACTTTTCAGAAAACTTTACATACAAAGAATTTAAAAAGCTTTCAAATAAAGAATTTTGGCAAGAATATATTTTTTTATGATTAAGATTACCAAAATGAATTAAACTAAACAAAGAAGTTGAAAAATTAATAAATTTTATCAAACTTAAAGAGTTAGAAAAATTAGACTTAATTAAATTAACCAATAACAATTTACATATAACTGAGAAATGATTTGATGTATTTAATTATATTTTATCTGATATACTACAAATATAATGAAAATCTATTTAGCCTACAAACAAACCTGAATAGATAAAAATAAGTTAAAACAGGAACTAAGCTTTTTAAAAGAAATTTTAGAACAAAATTGAAAAAATAAAGTATTTATATATTTTTTTGATTGAGATAGTAATTTACCCCCAGAAAAACTCAATAATAATTTTTTAAATGAAATTGAAACTTCAGATTTAATTGTTTGATATATAAACTATCCAGAAAAATCAGAATGACAACTTTTAGAACTATGAATGGCCTATGCTTTAAACAAAAAAATACTTATATTAATAAACGACAGTGTAAAAGACAAATATTATCTAGTTTATTGATTAGGAAAAGTAATTAATTTCAAAAATTTAATAGATTTAAAAAAGCTGCTAAATAACCAGCAGCTTCATAATAATTATCTAGGTAATAAATAACTTTTTCAAAAGTAAAATATAATACTTGATGAATCTGGATCTATTTTCACCCAAGGTGGTAAAACAAAACCAGTACTATTAGTATCTCAATCATCTTCAGAATTATCATTATTATCTTCTTCTTTAGTTTTAGTATCAGGAATTGGAAATTGTATTCAATTATCTTTATCACAATAATACTCATAGAATACTAAATTATCTTCTGGGTTTTGAAATATACTTATATAATTTATATTGAAATTTGCTTTTACTAAAGCTGACCAAAAAGAAGAATCAATATTGGCATAAAATTGTAATGATGATAAAAAGTATTTTTGAATTAGAGTATATAAATTACAGATACTAGCTGGAATATGGAAAATATCACAAGCATTTTGTATTCATTTTTCTATAACAATAGATTTTATAATTGAACAATAATTTTTTATAATTTCATTTCTAGAATATTTACAATCATAATAAATTCCCCAATTAAAATTACCACTTAACATAACAGTATTACCATATCCAGAAGAATAAAACCCTCAAGTAAATCAAAATAAAGGAATATAACATGCATTAGAATCTGTTAAACTAAACTTAATATTAGCATCTATATTTCAGCTTAATTTAGCTTTATTAGTAAAAGGTAATGTCAAATCCAATTTAGTATTTCAATAAAAATTCAGATTATAAATTTCATACTTTGTTTCTGTATCAGAATGTAAATCAGAATTTTGTAAGTTATTATTTGATGTAAAATTAAACTTTAATACTTTATCAGTTGTTTTAATTTCTTCAAAGTTTTTTAAAGTTACATTTTTAAATCTCCGATCAGGATTACCCCATTCATCTTTTACATAAATCTTACAACTTTCTGCACAGTTACCACTAATTACTAATTTTTTATTAGACCTATTAATCTCAAAAATATCATAACCACTACCACCATCAATTACTATATTTGCCAATACCCCATCATAAAAT
>CAZVAP010000007.1:0-26910 GCA_964625125.1 uncultured Candidatus Peribacteria bacterium
GCAAGTAACTATTGAAGATGCACAAAAAGCAGATGAAATATTTACAACATTGATGTGAACTGAAATAGCTCCAAGAAGAAACTTTATTCTTACTCATGCTAAAAATATTAGAAATTTAGATATTTAATCTGAAAAAAATGCTAGAAAAACCCGAAAATATTTTAGATAAAAAACTTACCCAGTATAGAAAAAATCAAATATTGTCTAAGATGATACTTTCAAGTGAAGATGCTGAAGAAATTCTTAAGTCTGTAGAAACTAAATATAATTTAGAAGATTTTCATAATGAATTAAAATTAGTTTTTGATGTATATTTTAGAAAGAAAACTAAGTTTTTTTGAGTGAAATCTTTTTTATTTAATTTTTGAAGTAAGGATATTAAAGAGCTTATTAAAATTATAGATTATTATTTTTTGAATTCATTGGATACTTTAATTAAAAAATATTCAGATTCACGTAGAAACAAATCAGCTTCTGGTGAAAAAAATATTGAGATGCATAAATTAATTTGTACTAAAAAAGAAAAATTTAAAAATCTAAAAAAAAGATTAAGAGGTATTTGTAATACAATTTCTATTGAAAAAGACGAAGAAATTCTTTAAATCAAGTTATATTTTATTCGTTAATTGTTTTGAAATGAAAATTGATGTTTCAGAAGTTAAAAGATGAACAGTTTTAGAATTAGATGGAGGTTTGTGGAAAGTATTAGATACTTCACATACTCATAAAGGTAGATGATCAGCTACATATTCTTTTAAAGTAAAAAATATTCAAACAGGTCAAGTTAAGGAAGTAACTTTTAAGGCAGGTACAACATTGGATTCTGCTGAAATAAATTATAAAAATGGTCAATATTTATATAATACAGGTGATACATATACTTTTATGGAATTTGATACTTCTGAATTATATGAATTGCCAGAAGAAATGGTAGATGATATTAAATTATATTTGAAAGAAAATATGGATGTATATTTAATGATGTATAATTGAAATGTAATTGGAATAATTTTGCCAGATGTTGTTTCTTATAAAGTTGTTGATACAACTCCGGGTGTAAGATGAGATAGAGCTCAGGCATGAACTAAACCTGCTACTTTAGAAACTGGTCTTGTAGTGCAAGTTCCTTTACATATAGAAGTAGGGCAAGAAGTTAAAGTTAATACTCAAACAGGTCAAGTTACTAAATAGTTTAGTTTAAACAAAAATAAAAATGAAAATAGTTGATGTATTAAATCCCCAAGAATTAGAAGAAAAATTAGAAAAATATACAAAACAAGCATATGCTTCTGAAGAATATTTAAGATGCAATAACCTTGTTAAACATCTTTTGAAAGTTAATCCTAAAAATAAAGTGTGATTATATTATAAATCTAAATTGACTCCTTCTTTATTGAAAAAAGCTAGGTATAAATGGGTATGATGGAAAGGGTTTAGACATTTATTGTTTGATGTTAAAACATATATTTTATTGTTAATCATATTTGTTATTTGAAGAAGGTAATTTATTTTTTAAAGCAAATATATGAAGAAAAAATATGAAACTAGAAATAAAATTGTTAAATGGTTTACTATTTTAGTTATAGTAGCTTTTTTGGTTACTTTAGTAGGAAGTTGAATAGTGGCTTTTATATCAACTAATCCTAAAAAAGAAGCTCAAAAAACTCAAATAATACAAACTTTAAATAAGCCTTTAGAAAAAGAAACTCAGGAAGTTAATAATCAAAATCAAAATCCTCCTGCTTTGATTGAAACTGGTAATTAGTTTATTTTTAAAATTATTCTCTCATGAGAGTTATTTTTCATTGACATGCATTTATAGAGATTGAAAACTTGGATTATAGTATTTTAATTGATCCATTTATTACTTGAAATAGTTTGTGTGATATTTCATTAGATGCTATTTGTAGTAAAAATATTAAGGCTGTTATTGTAACTCATTGACATTCTGACCATATTTGAGATACAGTTGATATTGTTAGAAAAACAGGAGCTAAAGTAATTTCTACATTTGAAGTAATTCAATATTTTATTAAGTATCATCATCTTACAGCTGTTCATTCAATGCATATAGGTTGATATTATGATTTTGGTGATTTTGCTGTTAAATTTGTAAATGCAGTGCATTGATGATCTATTGGTCCAGAAATGTTACCATGAAAAGCTGCTTGAGTAGTAGTTTTTATGAATGATAAAAAAATTTATCATGCTTGAGATACAGCTTTACATTATGATATGAAATTATTAGAAAAATTTGATATAGATGTTGCTTTTTTACCAATAGGAGATAATTTTACGATGGGTATCGAAGATGCCTCAAAGGCAGTAGAATTTATTAAGCCTAAATTAGTTGTTCCTATGCATTATGATACTTTTGATGTTATTAAATCAGATCCTTATAAATTTGCAGAAATTGTTAATATGTCTAATATCTCTACTTGTAAAGTATTATCTCCAGGTGAGTATTTAAGTTTTGATTAAAAAAATGTATATTCAAGATTGGTTAACTTTGAAAGTAATTGAAGCAAAAGATGTATCTTTGCCTAAATTAAAAACTGGTGATAAAATTGTTTATGCTTCTAATTGAAAAAAATTTGTATGAACATATATTTGATATAAATGTACGCCTGATTATACAGGTGATTTTTTGTATAAGTTAACTGATAAAAATTTACAAAAATTTTATGAGCTAGATAAAAAAGCAAAGTCTATTTTTGATAATATAAAAGATGATTTGAAATTTATTTTTCCTATGCTTAAGTTTATTACAGCTAAAATGAACTTTTCCTGAGATATGATTTATATTTATTTTTATTGAGAAACAAGAGTTGATTTTAGAGAATGGTTACCTGATTTAAGAAAATTAATATGAATGAAATTTTTTCTATATCAAGTTTGAGCTAGAGATAGAGTAAGACTTCATCCAAATGCAAAAAATATGATTTGAGATTGTGGACATACTTTATGTTGTACTAAAACTTTATGTAGGGTAGATACTATAGAAACTAAAACTATTCACTTACAAAATTTACAAACTCAAGGTATTGATAGACAAAAAGGTGTTTGTTGAAAATTAAAATGTTGTTTAAAATTTGAAGAAAAAATTTATCTATCAGAATTAGAAAACTATCCAGAGGTGTGAACCTTGCTTGAAATTGAAGGTAAAAAGTATACTATAATTTGAATAAATGTATTATCTGGGTATGTGTTTGTTAAAGATGAAGAAGGTTATATTTCAAAATTTGAAAAATCTAAATTGGATGATTTACTTACTTAGTTTTTAAAAATGTTGGTATATGAAATATATTTGTTTTTTTTTCTTACTGGAGTTTTAGTTTTAATGTTATTTAATAAATTTTTTTATTTTTTATTAAAGCCTTTTATTTTAATTTTTGATTATTTTAAATGATTTTATTATAAAGCAACAAGTTTAAACAAAATTAAAGCTGTTGTTTTAGAAGAAAATAGTGATAAGCCTAAAGAGGAACTTGTGGAAAATAAAGTAGAAATTGATAAATCCAAATTAGATAGACTTTTTTTACAGGTTCAATATTTTAGAGAAAAGTGAGATTTAGATAAATTAGAACAAAAATTAGTGGAGATTTTAGCTTTGGATGAAAATAATATTAAAGCTTTAGAGATGTTATCAAATTTATATATTAATTTATGAAAAGAAAAAAAAGCTTTTCCCTTATTGAAGAAACTTATCCAATTGGATATGGAAAATGATAATGCAATATGGAATTTAGCAAAAATTTATTTAAATTTAGGTGATCCACAAACTGCAGAAATTTTAATTAAAAAGGCTATCTCAATTAATCCAAATAATCATAGGTATTATGTAACTTATGCTGATATACTATATAATTTAGGTAAACCAGAAGAAGCTATTGATGCAATACAAAAAGTATTACAGATAAAGCCTAATAATGTACTTTATATGGATGCTTTAGCTACATTATATGAGGAAATTTGAGAAGATAGAAAAGCTAAAGCTATATGGCTGGAAATATTAGAAATAGAACCTGAATATGAGAAAGCTAAAGAAAAATTATAATTTAACAAATAAAAAAAAGAAATGTTAGATAAGTTAAATTATATCTTAATATGAGGTATTGTTGCTTTTTTTATAAGTTTTATACTTTATCCATTTTACATTAATTTATTAAAAAAGTTAAAAGCAGGAAAAACTTTGAGGGATGATGCAACTTCAGGTGGTAAAGCAAAAATCTTTAATTCCTTACATGCTAAAAAAGCTTGAACTCCTACTATGTGAGGAGCATTAATTTTAATTGTGGTTTTTTTAATTGTTATCTTGAGTGTTATTTTAAAAAAATTAGGTTATTTTAATTATTCTTTATTAGAAAGGAAAGAAACTTATATATTATTGTTTGCTTTTTTTTCTATGGGTATTTTGGGTCTTATTGATGATTTTTTGAATATTAAGTGAGTATGAAAAGTTAAATGATTAACAGCTAAAATGAAACTTGTATGGATGTTTTTGTTTTCTGCTTTTATCTCATATTGGATGTTTTTTAAGCTAGGTATTGATTATGTAATATTATGGCACGAAAAAATTCACTTGTGATGGTTTTATTTACTTTTTACTTTTTTCTTTACATTAACATTAGTAAATGCTGTAAATATTACTGATTGATTAGATGGTTTGGCTTGATGAATTGTAGTAATAATTTTGTTTGTTTTATGAGTTATGACTTTTTTTCAGAAATGGTACTTGGCTACAGCTTTATTGTCTATTGTAGCTTCTAGTTTAGTTGCCTTTCTATGGTATAATATTAATCCAGCTAAAATTTTTATGGGTGATTCTTGAGCATTGGCTTTATGAGGTTTAATAGCATCAGTTATTTATCTTTTATGAATTAAATTAGGTATATGGATTATTGTGATACCTTTGTTATTGATTTTATTTGTTGAGTTGGGTAGTAGTTTTATTCAAATTTTAGGTAAAAGAATTTTAAAAAGAAAGATATTTGATATTGCTCCTTTTCATCATAATTTAGAGTATAGGTGATATAAAGAATATACAATTGTTATGAAATTTTGGCTTATTCAGTCAATTTTAGCTGTAATTTCTTTGGTAATTTTCTTTTATCAGATTAAAAGTTAAAATGTTAGACTTTTATAGAAAACAAATAGATGAAGTAGATAAGCAAATTATTCAGCTTTTAGCAAAAAGATTTGAGATTGTTAAAAAAATTTGAGAATGGAAAAAAGAAAATAATCTTTCTCCTTTACAACCTGGAAGATGGAAAAAAGTCTTAGAATCAAGAAAAAACTTAGCTAAACAATATTGAATAAATCCAGACTTAATAGAAAAAATTTGGGATTTAATTCACAAAGAAGCTTTGAATATAGAAAAATAATTTATCTTTTTATTGTTTTTTAATGGCAAAATTAATTAATTTTTTAACTAAACTAATTATTTGATTTTTTATAGTATTAACCTTTGTTTTTTTGTATTTTTCTTTGTTTGATAAACAGATAATATTGAATGCTTTGGATTATATGAAACATTTTGTTTCGCAGTTATGATATTGGAATTATTTGATTATTTTAGTATTTGGTTTTATTGAGTCTTTTCCTTTAGTTTGAATTTCAGTTCCTTGACAAACTGTTTTGTTGATTATAGCAGGTTTTCTGGGGTATTCTCATATGTATTTAGCAATGTTTTGTGCTGCCTTAGGAGCAATTTTATGAAATTTTTTTGGTTATTTGTTGGGTAAAAAGTATTGAGATAGTTTTTTTGATAAATATGGAAAATTTATTTGAGTTACTAATACAGATATAAAATATGTAAAAAAATGAATGAATAAATACTGATGGTTATTGGTAGTTTGAGGTAAGTTTCATAATATGTTTAGGGCTTTTGTTCCTTTTATAGCTGGTAGTGCAAAAATTGGTGATTTAAAATTTGCTATTTTAAATTTTATAGGTTCTGTTCTTCGGGCTGTAGTTATGGTGTTTGTATGAATTTATTTTGTAGATAATGCAGAAAAGATTTTAGCTAATATATGAAAAATATTACTTGTAATTGCAGTAGTAATACTAGCTTACACTTGGTATTTTCATAAGGATGAATTTAAAAAATATTTAGAAGAAAAACAAAAAGATCTATAATAATTTTTTGACAAAATTAAAAATGTCAATATAATAAATTCAACATTGAATTTACATATATAAACAAAAACAAAATGTGAATTGAAAATATATCTTTTGAATCAAATAATATTAATGAAAAAAAAAGTAATATGGAAAGTGAGCTTTCTAAGTTGCTAAATAGTGTAAAAATTCCAGATACAGAAAAGCAAAATTATGAAAATGATTCATCAAATCTGGATAAGCAAAAAGAAAGTGAAATTAGTGAAGTTGTTAATACAACAAAGACAGAGTTAGCATCTTTAAAAAATGAGGTTTTAGTAGCTAATAATATAGATTATTCTAATTTTGAAGTAGTTAAAACGAAAACACAACAAGCATTATTGAGAAAAGCTGCAGAATTATGAACTTTAGATGAGAGTGAAGTTGCTTAAATTGTATAGGTATTTTCTAATTTATTTTCATGTATTAGGTTGGTATATTTCTTATCAAAAATAAATATTAGGTTCTTTTTCTTACTAGAAGGTAAATGTTTTACATAATATATTCCATCAAAGGGAGTAGAAACAGGATAAGTATATTGATAATTTGTTTTTCAAGGCTCATTAATTAAAAAGAAGGTTTCTAAATCAATCTTCTTATTTACTAATAGCCAAAAATAATATAAAATTTCTGCCTGTGATGTAAAAATCACAGGTTTTTTGTTTTCTTTTTCTATAATTTTTCATATTTTAATTATGTTTTTATTTGAAATATCATTGATATAAAGCCATTTTTCAAGGTATTCAATCATTTTATTTTTTTTATTCAGATAAATCTTCTTCCTCTTCCTCTTCTTCTTTAATTATTTCAATCATCTTCATTTTTAAGTTTTCTGGGTCATCTACAAAAGAGAAGTTAATTTCTCATTCTCCTTGTTCATCTCATTCTGATAATACAGTAATATTTCCAAAATTAAAAATACTTCTAATTAAGCCAGATTTTGTTACTGTAATAGTTTTTATTTTTTCAGTATCTATAGTTCTTCATTTTCTTGTAAGTATTCATTCTTGATTGTAATAAATTAGTTCATTAGGAGTTACTATTACAAAATCTAGTTTATAGTCAATGTATTTTTTTAAAATTTTTAATCCTAAGGGTAAAAATATAACTAAAAACACGATAAGTCATACAACCCAATATACGGTTATAAAATCATTTTCTATAAATTTTGAAAGGTATATTAATATTCCTATATACAATATGGCAGCAATAAAAGTTAAAACTGCTGGTAAAATTACTAAAAAGTAGTAAAAAAATTTTCCATGTTGGATTATTAAGACTTTATCATTGAATATATTTTTTTCTTTTTCTAATATTTTTTCTTTGAACTCTGTATCAAATGTTGAAAAAATTTTCATTTTTAATTATAAACTTTATAAAATTAATTTTTCCCTAATTTTTCTTCAAATAAAAGGCTTATAATTACAGCTAAAGGAATAGCTAAAATTACTCATATGATTCCTAGAATTTTTAATCAAAATAGCATACAAATCAATATCAATAAAGGACTTACCCCTAAAGCTTTATTCATTATTATTGGAACTATAAGTCATTCAATTTGTTGAATTATAATAAATAAGATTCATACCCACAAAAATCCTGTAAATCCATATGATATACTACCAACCAATAAAGCTGGTAAAGCTCCTAGTATGGGTCATAGATATGGTAAAAATTCCATTAATCCAGCTATTAATGCAAGAGTTCATTTACTTTCTAAATTTATTCAAAAAATAGCCAAAGTCCGTAGTCAAAGATAAACAGATATTCAAATAAATAAACTTAAGATTAGTTGTCATTTTAACCATTCTCATAGCTGAAAGTATAGTTTCTTTAATTTAATAGCAGTTTTTTTTGGAGTTCTTGATAAAGTTGCAATTGTATATACTACTTTTTCTTTTTCAAAAGAGAAGAAAATGGCTAAAGTGAAAATAATTAAAACTTGGCTGATAGTATTAAAGAAAGTACTAACTGCATCTATTGCCCATCAAGAAATTGATTTTAAAGATTGAGCCATTGTTTGTAAAATATTTGAAATATTGGTAGATAACATATTTTTTAAATTATTTGCAATATTTGGATTGTTGGTATATGCTAATAGTTTTTCCTTTATATAAGGATAAATATGTAATGAATTTATAAAATCTTGTAAAGATTGTGTTTGAATCTGATTTTGAATAGTAGTTATTTTTGATAAAATTATATTTATAATTTGAGAAGAATTGCTAATTATAAATGGAATTAGGATGATAAAACCTAAAGTTAAAAATATAAATAAAATTATGTAAGCTAGTATGATGGATAAGTTTCTTGGAATAAATCTAGATAAAAAAGTAATTAAGCTTTCAATAGCTATTGAAATTATAAATGCTGTAAATATTGCATAAATTATATCTAGTGATTGAGCTCCTATATATCAAAGATACACTATAAATAAAATAGCCAATCCTACTCTAAATATTAATCAAAATGTAATTATGTTTTCTAAATTCAGGTTATTGATTTTTTCAGGTAATTTATTGATATCTAACTTTTCTTTTTCTTCTTGTTCTGTTTTTTTTGTCTTATTTTTTAGTTTATTAATTGAGTTTTTAATTTTACTTAAGTAATTTTTTAGTTTTTGCATAATTTAAATTTTAGATTTAAAATAATTTTGTTGTAATCTTATAAAAAATTAGTCATAAAATTGATGTTTGAGCAAGTAAACTAGAAAAAATTTTTAAAAAATTTCAAATGCTTAATTGAGGTACTTGAGATATATTTGTTAATAAAATTTCTCTAAATTGAGGAAAAATAAAAAAAGTTGTTATTATACTTATTATAAAGGCTAGTAAAACATTAAATATTATTGCTTTAGTTTTTACTTTCATTTTTTTTAATTTAATTTAAATTTTTTTCATACTAAAAAAAATCCTCCTAAAAGCAAGAAAAAGTAGGAGGATTTATTTTAAGTTTTTTTCTAGCACATTAGCTAAATGGAATATTTTTTCTTCTTTAAATTGATCAGCAATAATATGTAATCCTATTGGAAGATTTGTATTTTTTCAATTTCATACAGGTAAAGACATTGCTGGCAATCAAGCTAGATTTACAGGTACTGTATAGATATCTGCTAAGTACATTGCTAATGGATCTTCATTTTTTTCTCATATGTTCCAAGCAGTTGTTGGGCTAGTAGGACCTATTATTAGATCATAATTTTTGAAAATTTCGTCAAATCATTGTTTAATAAGTTTTCTTACTTTTTGTGCTTGTCAGTAAAATTTTTCATAAGCACCAGCAGATAATACATAAGTTCACAGTAAAATTCTTCTTTTAGCTTCTTCACCAAATCATTCAGCTCTTACTGATTCATAATATTCATAGATATTTTTGAAATCAAAAGTATTTTTTCAATAACCATATTTAATTCCATCAAATCTTGCTAAGTTTGTACTAACTTCTGCTGGCATAATTATGTAATAAGTTTCTATTGCATATTTTAACACTGGCATTTTAACAAAGTCTACTTTAGCTCATAGTTGTTTAATTTTTTCTACAGTTTCCAATATTTTCTCTTTTACTTCTTCAGATATTCATTCTTCAAAAAATTCTTCTATTACTGCTATTTTAAGTTCTTTAATATCTTTCTTTTCTAGAGCTTTTTCCCAACTTTCAATATCATTTCTTTTTACTGAAGTAGCATCATTTTCATCATAACAAGCAAGGTATTTTGATAAAATTACTGCATCTTCTACAGTTTTTGTAAAAGTTCAAGCTTGATCTAAACTAGAAGCCATTGCAATAATTCAATATCTAGAATTTGTTCCGTAAGTAGGCTTAAATCCAACAACTCCACATAAACTTGCTGGTTGTCTAATACTTCCTCAAGTATCTGTTCATAATGCAGCAATACATAAATCAGCAGCTACTGCTGCAGCAGATCCGCCAGAACTTCCTCCAGGAACTTTATCTGGATTAGCTGGATTTTTTGTAGGTCAAAAATATGATGTTTCTGTAGAGCTTCACATTGCAAATTCATCCATATTTGTTTTTCAAATCATAATTCCTCCTGCTTTTACTAGGTTTTTATATACAGTAGAAGAATAAGGACTTTTGTAATTTTCTAACATTTTACTGCTCGCAGATGTAACAAATCATTTTGTTAAGTAATTATCTTTTACTCCTATTGGAGCTCATTTTAAAGGTGAATTTTTAACAAAATCTTCAAAGTTTTCTTGTATTCATTCATTTTTCAAAATTTCTTCTGGATCTTCATTTAGTCTAACAAAAGCATTATATGGGTCTTTTTTAGCTTTTTCAATATAGTGATTAATTATATCAATAGGATTTTCTCAGCTGTTTATTTTTTCAATGTATTGTTTTAGAGTAAGATTCATTATTTTTTATTATGGGTTAAATGGTTCTATAAATTCTAGAAAATTATAGCCGTTTAATGTTAGTAAAGAGATTAGTGCTTGTTCTATATTATTGTCATAATCTTCTAAATCTAATACTCATATTAGTTCTTGTTGTATATATACTATATCACCTTCAATTTTTCAAAACTGATATTCACCCTCTCAATCCTTTGTTGCTATAAATTCAATAATTTCCATTGTAATATTTTAAATATTGTAAAATTAATACTTTTTATATTTATCTTGGTTTTCAGGAGTAATATTTTCTATCCCTACAATTTGGCTAAATTCTTCTTTAGACATATATTCTTTTTCTAATAGTTTTTCAGCTAATTTATGCATAATTTCTTGGTTATCTTTTATGATATTTTTTGCTCTTTCATATGCTCGTTTTATAATTTTTTCAACTTCTTCGTCAATTCTTTCTGATAATTTTTCTGAAAATGGTTTATAAGCTTTCCAAGTATTTTCTTCATCATCAAAGTACATTATAGGTCATAATTCAGACATTCCATATTTTGTAACCATATCATATACAATTTTGTAAACTCTACTCATATCATTGCTTGCTCAAGTTGTTATTTGGTCTTTTCAGAAGAAAATCTCCTCAGATGCTCTTCATCCAAGTAGAGAAGTAATTTCATCTAAAAATTTTGCTTTTGAAACTAATAAACTATCTTTAGTTGGCATAATCCAAGTTAAGCCTAAAGCCATTCCTCTTGATACTATTGAAATTTTTTCTAATGGGTCAGCATAAGGTAATAAATGTGCTGTAATAGCATGTCAAAGTTCGTGATAAGCAATTTTTTTCCTTTCATCTTCTGCTATAGATTTAATTTTCTTTTCTGGACCTGCTATAACTTTTTCTAAAGCATATTCAAAGTCATCCCATATTAGATAATCTCTATTGTTTTTTGCTGCATGTAAAGCTGCTTCATTTACTAAATTTGCAATATCAGCTCATACAAATCATACAGTTCTTATTGCTAAAGATTCAATTAGTTTGTCTTGCTCTAAGTTTTTATCTAGTTTTTTGTTTTTAAGGTAAACTTTAAAAATTTCTTTTCTTTCTTCTAAAGTTGGTTTATTGACAAAAATTTTTCTATCAAATCTTCAAGGTCTTAGTAAAGCTGGATCTAAAATATCAATTCTGTTTGTAGCAGCAATTACAATAATTTGATGATCTTTTTCAAATCAATCCATTTCAGTAAGAATTTGATTAAGAGTTTGTTCTTGTTCTTGATGACCTCAAGTAAATCCTTGACCTCTTTTTTTACCTATAGCATCAATTTCATCAATGAAAATTATTGCCGGTCAACCTACTTCTTTTGCTTTTTTAAACAATTCTCTTACCTTAGCAGCTCACATTCAAACTAACATTTCCATAAATTCACTACCTGAGCTATAGAAAAATGGAACTCAAGCTTCTCAAGCAATAGCTCTTGCAAGCAGTGTTTTTCAATTTCCTGGAGGTCAGTATAGTAAAACTCATTTAGGTATTTCAGCTCAAGCTTTTTGATATTTTTTAGGATTTTTAAGATAATCTACTATTTCTTTTACTTCTTCTTTTACTTCTTCCATTCAAGCTACATCTGAGAATTTTGTCTTAACTTTTTCTGGTTTTGCTTGTTTTCATACACCTCCTATTAACCCTAAAGGTCAGCCTCATTTTGGTATAGCTCATTTTAGTAAAAATGCTATTAGGAAAAAAACTAAAATTACTGGAAGTATATTTACTAGAAGTTTTTCCCAAATTCCCTCTTCTTTATATTTTACTATTATAGGAATATTTCCACTTAAATTAATTCATAAATCCTTTAAACTTGTTTGGATAGGTTTTTCAGTTTTATAAATTTCATATTTTAAAGGAATAATTTTTTCTCTTAATCCCATTGAAGTTATAGTTTGCCCTGTTCCTAGAAATTTATATCCTTTTAAAACTTTATCATTTATAACCTCAATTTTGTTAAATTCTTTGTTTGTATAATCTTTTATGAATGTAGATAAGTCTATTTTTTTCTCTGCTACTATTTTATTTATGTAGTACTTATCTCATATTTTGTACATATCTGATAACACTCACCAAGAAAGTTTTAGTAAAACTAAAATTCCTCCCATTATTAAAATAAAATATAGTATCCCTTTTTTCATTGTTTTTATAAAGTTAGTTTAAAAAATAAAAAATTACTTTCATTTTCTTGGTTCTAAAATTTTATCTACTAGTCAATATTCTATAGCTTCTTGAGCTGTAAACCATTTGTCTCTTTCTACATCCTGTTCTATTTTTTCTAATGGTTGTCCTGTATGCTTTGAAATAATGTTATTTAAAATTTTCTTTGTTCTTAAAATATGTTGTGCTTGAATTGCAATATCTGTTGCTTGTCATTCTGCACCTCCTAGAGGTTGATGAATCATAACTTCTGAATGCTCTAAAATATATCTTTTCCCTTTAGTTCAAGCCATTAAAATAATGCTTCACATACTTGCAGCCAAACCTACTCAAATTGTTACAATATCACATTTAACATATTGCATAGTATCATAAACAGCTAATCCTGCTGTTACATGTCAACCTGGTGAGTTTACATACATGATAATGTCTTTATTTGGGTCTTTACTTTCTAAGTATAAAAGTTGAGCTATTACACTTTCTGCCATTTGTGAATTTACTTCCCCAGAGAAAAAAATTATTCTATCTTCCAGTAATCTTGAGAATATATCAGATGTTTTTACTCATAAATGTGTTTTTTCTGTAATATATGGAACAACTGTCATTTTTTTTATTTACTTAATTAAAAGTTTTGTTATAATAAACAAAAAATTATTAAATGCAATTTTTATTTAGTTTAATTTATTTACAATGAAACAGTTTTTAAAAAACTTTTTAAGTTTAATTTTAGTTTCTAGTTTTTTTTGTGTTTCTTTAGCAGCCCCAAGTTTTGATTTAAATTGAAATTCTGTGAAAGATTTAGGTTACTCTAATAGTTTTAAGTGAGTAGTAAGTTCTAAACAATCTTTGGCTGATAATATTTATGCATTATTTTTCCCTTCTACTACTTGAAATTGATGAGTTTTATTTGATAAGTTTAAAATTATTGCAATTGGTCTTGCTGTTTTGTTTATTATACGGGGTGGTGCTATGTTTTTACTTTATGCAGATGATGAAAATGAATTAAAACAAGCTAAATTAAATATTTTGTATATGGGTTATGGTGCTTTTTTAATTTTTGGTGCTGCTTGGATTTTATGAAAAGTTTTATGAGTTTGAGCTGATACAAATACTACTAATGCAGTTCTAGCAACTCAAAATACAATTATTGGTTGAATTTTGATATTTTTTAAGTCTATGGCTTATTATTTAGCTATTATTTTAATGGTTTATTATGGATTTCAGATTATGAAAGCTCAAGAAAAAGAGGATAAAATTAAAACTGCTAAAACATGAGTTTTAAATGTTATTATTGCTTTAATTGCTGTAAAAGTTTTAGATTATATTTACTATATTGCTCAATGAAGTAATTTTTTACAAGAATGAAGTTCTTTTATATCATGAATTTGAAAAATTTTAGGTTGGGTACTATGAGTAGTTATAATACTAGCTTTATTGTATTCAGCAATATTATTGATTACATCTAGATGAAATGAGGAAAGTTGGAAAAAAGCAAAAACTATTGTTAGAAATGTATTTCTAGTTATATTTGTATTGTTTTTGTTTATAGTTATAGTATTTGATATGTTTAAAAATTTTAGTTAATAATTAATTAAAATGGATTTGATAAATAAAGTGAAAAAATTAGGGAAATCAGTTTTAGATAAAGCAAGTTATTTAGGTTTAATTGATTGGATAGTAGATTCTAAATCCATTGCTATTGTAGGGCATGATAAAATTGATTGAGATAGTTTAGGTTCTGTTTTAGCTATGCAACAATGGATAAAAAATAAATTTCCTAATAAAAAAATAAAAGCTTATACAAATAGAAAATATCCAGCTGTTTTTGAATTTTTGCAACCAGAAATTAATTATTGAGAAAATTTAAAATTAGAAGAGGATACTGATTTAATCATTGTCTTGGATGCAGCAAATTTAGAAAGGTTAGGAGATTTTTATAAAAATAATGAGGATAAGTTTAAAAATACTACATTAGTAAATATAGACCATCATATTAGTAATACTCAATTTTGAAATTTAAATATAGTAGATTGACAATCTCCAGCAACTGCTCAGTTACTTTTTGAAATTTTAAAAATTTTGGATTTACATCCAATGGCTCAGATGAATACTTTAAAAAAATGAATAGATGGTAAAGTTGCTACTTATTTGTTGATGTGAATTTTAACTGATACTCAGAGTTTTATGATACCTTTAGCAAATGCTAAAACATTATGAATTGCTAAAGAATTAATAGAATTAGGTGCTGATAAACAATATTTGATTGATAATATTTTTTTATCAAAAGATGTAGGAGAATTAAAACTTCAATGATTAGTTTTTAATAGAATTAAAAAATTGGAAAAAGATGGGAAAAAAATATATTGGTCATATTTAACAAATGAAGATATTGAGTCAGTTGGATTAAATCCAGAAGATTCAGGGGTAGGAAGAAATTTATCTTCCTTGCTTAATCAAATTAAAGATGCAGATTTTGTGTGTTTATGGAAGATAAAAGATGAAGAAACTAGTGTTTCATTTAGATCAAAAGAGTATGATGTAAATGAAGTTGCAAAAAAATTATGATGAGGAGGACATAAAAATGCAGCAGGAGCTATTATAAAAGAAAAATTAAGTGTTGAAGATATAGAAAGGAAATTAAAAGAAATAGTGTAGTAAAAATAAACCTGCTATTTTCTCCAGACTTCCTAGTCTGGCTTTTTTTATTTGAAAACATATTTTCAATAAATATTATAGCTTGAGCTTTTAAAAATTAAATTACTAAATGAAGGATTATCTTAGAAAAGTTTTAAATCAACAACAATTTGAGGCTGCTACTTACATTGATTGACCAAGTTTAATTTTAGCTTGAGCTGGTGCTGGTAAAACAAGAACTTTAACTTATAAAATAGCTTATATTAATTCACTTTGAGTTGATTCTGAAAATATTTTAGCTGTAACTTTCACCAACAAAGCTGCTAATGAAATGAAAGAAAGATTGAGGGAAATTTTGGTTTGAGTTCAGAATGGATGATGTGAGGTTAAAAAAGATGATTTGTTAGGAGGATTGCCCGATGATAATATGTCTCAATGAGCTTCAGATTTAGATTTTGATGACTTAATTTTAAGCTCTCAAGATGATATAAATAATCTTATAAATGAGTATGAAAAACAATATTCATTTGATAATCAAGCCTTTCAACGAATATGAACTTTTCATAGTATTTTTCTGAAAATTTTAAAACAAGATATAAAACATATCAATGATATTTTAAATACTGAATTTGATAGATACTTTAATATAGCTGATGAATCAGATGCTAATGCTGTACTTAGAAAAATTTTAAAGGATTTATGAATTAAAGATACTTTTACTCCAAGAGAAATTAAGTGAAAAATTTCAAGAATTAAAAATCAATGATTAACTGCTAAAGACTTTTTGTATCAAGCAAATGATGAAAATGATGAAATTATAGCAAAAATTTATGAAAAATATGAAAAACAATTAAGAGCAAATAATATGCTTGATTTTGATGATTTACTGCTGTTTCCTTATCTTTTGTTTAAAAATAAACCTGAGATTTTGGAAAAATGGAAAAAAAAGTTTAAATATATTTTGGTAGATGAAGCTCAAGATACAAATAAAATCCAGTTTGATTTAATTTATATGTTGTCAGGTCCTGAAGGAAATATAACTTTAATTTGAGATGATTTTCAATCTATTTATGGTTGGAGAGGTGCAGTAATAGATGATTTTTTGAATGCAAAAAAATATTGGCCAAATCTTAAACTTTTTAAACTTGAGATAAATTATAGAAGTAAAAAAACTATTGTGGATGCTTGAAACCATATTATCAAAAATAATAAATATCAGTATGAAAAAAATATTGTTGCACACAATGAAAAAGAATCAAAAATTAAAGTAATTTCTTTTGAAACAGAAGCAGATGAGGCAGTTTGAGTTATTGATTTAATTAAAAAAATGCATGAAAAATGAAAGTCTTGGAGTGATTTTGCTATAATTTATAGAACTAATGCTCAGTCAGAGCCTTTTGAAAAAGTTTTGTTAACTGAAAATATTCCTTATAAAATTTGGTGAGCTTTTAAATTTTATGAAAGAAAGGAAGTTAAAGATATTTTAGCTTATATTAAATATTTGATTAATCCTGCTGATGGTGTAAGCTTACAAAGAATTATAAATGTTCCTTGAAGGAAAATTTGATCTACAACCATTGATAAATTGCTTAATTTTGCAAATCTTGAGTGAAAATCTTTGCATGATGTTATTAGAAATGTAGATATGTATGATGTTTCTACTGCGGCTAAAAATAATATAAAACAATTTAATCAACTAATTGATTATTTAAAACAACAAATTCAAAATAAAACTCCAGCTGAAGCCATAGAAACTATAGTAAAAACTATAAAATATGAAGATTATTTAATAAAAGAATATTGACAAGAAGAAGCTGAAGATAGAATGGCTAATATTTGACAACTTATAAATACAGCTAGTAATTTTAAAACAAAAGGGTTAGAATGATTGAAAGATTTTATTGATGAAATTTCATTATTGACTGATTTAGAAGAAAATGATGAAACAGAGGATAAAGTAAATCTTATGACTGTTCATGCTAGTAAATGACTTGAATTTGATACTGTGTTTTTGGTTTGATTGGAAGAAAATATTTTTCCTCTTTCTAGAGCAAGACTTAATCCAAAAGAGCTAGAAGAAGAAAGAAGGCTTGCTTATGTTGGTATTACAAGAGCAAAGAATAATTTGTTTTTAACATATGCTGAAAGTAGAAAACAATATTGAAATATAAAAATCAATCCAGTAAGTAGGTTTGTGGAAGAAATACCAGATGAGTTGAAAACTACATTTAATTTTGGTAAGCTTGTAAAATCTTCTGTTAATTTCCAACCTGGAGATAAGGTGAAACATAAATTGTTTTGATTAGGTGAGGTTTTGGAAGTATTTGATGATAATGTTATTGTAAGATTTTATTGAGGTTGAATTAAAAAAATTTTAGCTAAAATGTTAGAAAAAATTTAAAATTAATTTTATAAAATGTACACAAATCAACAAATAGCAGATGCTTTTGATAAGTTGGCAGCTATTATAGAATTTATTGATGATAAGGATCCTGCTAATCCTTTTAGAATTAGAACTTATAAAAAGGTAGCAAATATTATTAGAAGTTATCCTGAAAGTATTTATGAGCTTTGGAAAGAATGAAAGTTGGAGCCTATACCAGGTTTAGGTAAACAAAGTTGGGCTAAATTATTACAATTTTTAGAAACTTGAAAAATAAAAAAATATGAAGAATTAAAACAAAATATTCCAGAAAGTGTTTTAAAACTAATGGATATACCTGGTATCTGACCTAAATTAGCAAAACAATTTTATAAAGATTTAAATATTAAATCTCCGGAGGAATTAAAGCAAGTTGTAGAAAATAATCCAGAAAAAATTTTATCTTTACCTAGAATGTGATCTCAAAAATTAGAACAAATTAAAAAGTGATTAAAAATGTATGAATTTACTCAAACTAGAACACCTTTGGGAATTGTTTATCCTTATATTCAAAGTTTAAAAAAATGGTTGTCTGATTTACCGGAAATTAAGAAAGTAGAAATAGCTGGTTCTACTAGAAGAATGAAAGAAACTGTATGAGATATAGATATTTTGGCTGTAAGTGAAAATCCAGCTAAAACTATGGAAAAATTTGTTAATTATGAAAATGTAGACTATGTAATTGCTAGTTGAGCTACTAAAACTTCGGTTTTTTTAAAGCAACCTCATATCCAGGTAGATTTAAGATTAGTTAAAGAAGAGGAGTTTTGATCTGCTTTACAATATTTTACTTGAAGTAAACAACATAATATTCATCTTAGAACTATAGCTAAAGAGAAATGATATAAAATTTCGGAATATTGAATTTTTAAATTAGAGTGAAAAAAGGAAATAAAGGTATGATGAGAAAAAGAAGAAGATATATATCATACATTGTGAATGGATCGGA
Source organism: uncultured Candidatus Peribacteria bacterium (assembly GCA_964625125.1). Classification (GTDB taxonomy): domain Bacteria; phylum Patescibacteriota; class Gracilibacteria; order Absconditabacterales; family Absconditicoccaceae; genus CAZVAP01. Next base: position 18,735 of record CAZVAP010000007.1, read on the forward strand.
TACCTCCAGAAATGAGGGAAGATACTTGAGAAATTGAGGCTGCATTGGAACATAATTTACCTAATTTAATTGCTTATGATAGTTTAAAATGAGACTTACATATGCATAGTAAGTGGTCAGATTGACAAAATTCAATTGAAGAAATGGTTTTAACTGCAATAAATTTATGATATGAATATATAGCTATTACAGACCATAGCAAATCATTGGCAGTTGCAAATTGATTGGATGAAGAAAAATTTTTGCAAAGATATGAAGAAATCAAAAAATTAAGAAAAAAATATGGAGATAAAATTAAAATTTTAGTATGAACTGAATGTGATATTTTAGCTGATGGAAGTTTGGATTATTCTGATGAAATTTTAAAATTATGTGATATAGTAATTTGAAGTATCCATATGGGATTTTCAGCAAATCCTACAGAAAGATATTTAAAAGCTATGGATAATCCTTATTTAAAAATAATTTGACATCCGACAGATAGGTTGTTAGGTTCTAGAGATGAATTACAAGTTGATTGGGATAAAGTGTTTGCTAAAGCTATTGAAAAAAATATTATTATGGAAATAAATTGTCAACCTTTAAGATTAGATCTGCCTGTTAGACTTATAAAAAAGTATAAATTATTAGGTGGTAAGTTTTCTATAGATACTGATGCCCATAGTAGTTTACAGCTAATAGAATATCCAAAATATTGAATTTGACAGGCAAGAAGAGCTTGGTTAGAAGCAGATGATGTTGTAAATACTTTATCATGGGATAAATTTAGTAAGTTATTACACTTAAAATGCTAATTTATATATTTAAATGAACTTCTAGAGAGTTGAAAAATATTTGTAGACCTTTATTTTATAAAGGATTGATTAAAGAATTAAGAAAGTGAAATTATTTTTCTAGATGGATTTTAAAAGATAAAAAGATTGTTAAAGAAAAATTTATGAAAGTTTATTTTATTTCTGATAAAGAAGAAGAATTAGAAAAAATCTTTAAAAATAATGACTTATTCGAAAAATGGTAAACTTTATTTATGAAATTTCTCTTAATAAATGGTTGATTTGAAATTATCAAAATAAGAAGCTTTATAATAAGATGTTTTATTATGGAGATTTGATTAATTTAGATTATACTCAGCCTGTTTATTTATTTTTAAGTGATTTAAAATTTTCTTATTTTTTGGAAAAAGTAGAAGTTTTTTCTGAGAAAAAATTTTCTATTCAAGAATTGGAAAAATTTGCTGTTAAGCCATATGATAAAGACTGGATTTTAGCTGGTTATATAGTTTATAATAAGTTTGTTGATAATGAGCCAGTAGAATACATTCTAGGTAAAACTGGTAAAATTGTTTTTAATGTAGGAAGGTGGTATATTCATAGAAAAAATATGGATTTTATAAAGAAATTTTTAGGTAATAAAGATGTTAAAATTTTCCCTTCAAGTTTAGCAACTATAAAATGTTCTCAAAAAGTTTTTGAAAATTGAAATTTACTATATTTGTTAAATGATAAAATAAAGATAATTAGCTTAGTGAATTGATTTTATGACAGAATTGAGGAAATTAATTTATGATTAAAACAATTTCATAATTGGATTTTAGAAACTTTTCATTCAGAGATAGATTTATTTAAACTTAATGATTTTCAGCTAAAAGTTTATAATAATGAGCTGGAAAGATTTTTGGAACCCATTATTTTGTTTATAAAAGATAACTTGATAAATGATATTTTATACCTAATATGAGATGTAAGTAAGTATCCTAATTTGATTAATATGCTAAGTAAAAAACTTAGGGTAAAAATCACTCCTTTGAGGTTTTATAATAAAACTTTTAAAACAAGTTCAGAAGTTGATTTATTCTGTATTCAGAAAAATAATGTTTAAATTTGAGCAAATAAAAGATTTTTTAAAAACTAATCAGGTTGATTTAAATTCTTCTAAATGAGTAGTTATTTCTTGATTTGATAAGGAATGAAAGGTTTTATTTGTAAAATGATTAATTTTTACTGATGAAAATTTAGAAAGTAATTTAAAAAAATTATTTGATAAATTTATTTTACCAAACAAAAGATTAAAAACTTTGATAATTGATATTGTAGATGATATAGAAGAAATTAAGGATATTTCAAAAGTTTTAAAATTAAATCTAAAAGAAAACTGAATTTTTATTTGAGACGTAAAAAATGCTGATATTTGAGCATTTATATTGCCTGATACAAAATGAATTAGTGATTTTAAACAAGCTTATAAAATTATTAAAAATAAAGTTAATTTTTCTTCTTCAGCTGTAAATTTATATACATTTAAGTCTAAAAGACTTGTTTTAGAAAGTTAAGTTTTTATATGGAAAAAATAGTTTACACTAATGATTGAGACAGGATAGATATTTTTCTTACTAAAACATTTGATTATTCTAGAAATTTTTTCCATCATATTATTAAAAGAGGTTGAGTTTTAGTTAATTGAAAGCAAGTAAAAAAATCTTATAAGCTAAAGCCAGGAGATATTATAGAAGTTGATAATTTAGAAAGGTATCTTGATAGTAGTTTTTTATGAGAATTACCTTTTATTGATATTCCTATTTTACTAGAAAAAAAAGATTATTTGGTATTAAATAAACCTAAATGAGTTTTGTCTCACCCAAATAGTATTTGGGATTTATCTGCACCTTCTGTGGTTGCTTTTTTATATCAAAAATTTAAAGATTTACCTACAATAGGTAATTTTATTAGGGCCTGACTTGTTCATAGATTAGATAAAGATACTGATTGATTGATGATAGTAGCTAAAACTGAAAAATGATTAAAATATTTTAAAGATTTATTTAACAAAAAATCTGCTTTAGTTGAGAAATTACTATTTGAAACTAAAAATTATGAAAAAATAGAAAATGAAATCCCATTGAAAAAATTTTATAAAGCTATCTCAAATATAACATCTAAGTGAGAAACTTTTTTGGAAAGCATTGAACTTCCATTTTATATTAAAGAGCTTGTAAAGCCTAAAGTTCCTTATCCAGGAGAATATAAAATGTGAGTTACTAAAATATTAGGTATTGATAAAATTGACAATAAAGTAAATTTGGATTTACAAATTTTAACAGGGAGAACTCATCAAATAAGGTATCATTTGTCTTCTAAGTGATTACCAATTGTAGGTGATAAGCTTTATGGATTAAAAGAGGATACTCCTATGAAATTAACTGCTTATAGGTTGATTTTTAAGGATATTGATGGAGAAATGATAGATTTAGAAATAGAAACTAAAAATCTTGTTGAAAACAAGGGTTAAAAAAATATATATTTAGCAACTTTATTTTTTTATATAAATTATTCATATGAATAAGGGTAAAATAACTGCTATTCATGGTGTAGTAGTGGAAATGGAGTTTGATAAAGTTCCTGAAATTTATGAGGCTGTAGAAGTTGAAAATAAAAATGCAGCTTGAGATAGAGTAGTAATTGAAGTTTTACAACAATTAGGAAATAATAAAGTAAGAGGTATTGCTATGGATTCTACTGATGGTCTAAAAAAATGAGATTCAGTTATAGCAACTTGAGCTCCTATAACTGTTCCAGTAGGACCAGAAGTTTTAGGGCATATTTTTAATGTTTTGGGTGATACAATTGATGAAACAGGTGAATTAAAAACTAAGAAAAAAGCTCCTATTCATAAACCAGCTCCAAAGTTTAAAGATTTGTCTACAAAGCCTGAGATTTTGGAAACAGGTATTAAAGTAGTTGACTTTTTAGCTCCAATTTTAAAAGGTTGAAAAGTGTGATTATTTGGTGGTGCTGGTGTAGGTAAAACTGTTATTATGCAAGAATTGATTCATAATATTGCTTCAGAACATTCAGGTGTATCTGTAGTTGCTTGAGTTTGAGAAAGAACAAGGGAAGGTAAGGATTTATACTTAGAAATGTCTGAATCAGGTGTTATTGATAAAACAGCAATGGTATTTGGTCAGATGAATGAACCTCCTGGACCAAGAGCAAGAGTTGCTTTAACAGGTTTGACAATGGCAGAATATTTCAGAGATGAAGAGTGAAAAGATGTATTATTGTTTATTGATAATATCTTTAGGTTTACTCAGGCTGGTTCAGAAGTATCGGCATTGTTGGGTAGAATTCCTTCAGCTGTAGGTTATCAGCCAACTTTAGCTTCAGAAATGGCTGCTTTACAAGAAAGAATTACTTCTACAAATAAAGGATCTATTACATCAGTTCAAGCTGTTTATGTACCTGCTGATGATTTAACAGATCCAGCTCCTGCTACAACATTTGCACATTTAGATTCTACAATTGTATTAAACAGAGCAATTGCTGAAAAAGGTATTTATCCTGCTGTAGATCCTTTAGATAGTAAATCATCATTGTTGGATCCTAAAATCTTGGGACAAGAACATTATGATACTGCTAAAGAAGTTCAAAGAATTTTACAAAAGTATAAAGAGTTACAGGATATTATTGCTATATTGGGTATGGAAGAATTATCTTATGAAGATAAATTAACAGTATATAGAGCAAGAAAAATTGAAAAATTTTTATCACAACCATTCTTTGTAGCAGAGCAGTTTACTGGTGTTCCTGGTGTTTATGTTCCATTAAAGGAAACTATTAGAGGCTTTAAAATGATAATTTCAGGTGAGTTAGACCACATTCCAGAAAATTATTTCTTATATAAAGGTACAATTGATGAAGTAATTTCTCATTATGAGAAAGAAAAAGAAAATAATTAAGAATTCTTTAGATGCTAGATTATTCTAGCATTTTTTTTAAAAAAAGTGTTGAAACTATTTTATTATTTCTATATAATTAATTTAGTCCTTCCAGATAGAGGGAGGCGGGTAGTATTTATATAATTAAATTGTAACTCATGATTAAAAAAGAATTACTAAAAAAAGTAAGAAAATGAGACGAAAATATTGGTAAACTTATTGTATTTGCAGTAACAATTATTATTGCAGTAGGTGTGTTAGGTACATTGGCATATTTCTATAATCAATCAAGAGAAAAATCAGTTAAATTATCAGTATTATCTTCTACAGCTAGTACAGCAGCAGATATTACATGACAAAACTTTTGTAATGGTGGTACTACTGCCTATATAAAGTATGATCCATTAAATGATCAATATGGATTATATTGTGATGGTACAGTTCAAACATCTAATATTACTGCTGCTGGTGCAAGAATTGTTACTTGTAAAAAATTGTGAGTAGAAAATAGTATTACTCCAACTTGTTATCAAATTAATAAATAGTGTTGATTTTGTTGAAAAAATTGTTTTAAAAGCCTTAGTTTAATAACTAAGGCTTTTTTTAAAAAATGATTAAAAGAGTATGAGATTCTAATATTGGCTTATTTATAACATTTACTATTGTTATAGTAATAGGTGTTGCTGTATTTGGTTTAATAGCAGCAAAGTATGCTGATCAAACAAAAAAGAATTTGATATTATCTATTTTATCTAATCCAAGATCAGATATAAAAGAGTTTTGGGCTATTGGTTTATGTAAAACTTCTTTATGGGCAAGTATTACTTATAATCCTATAAAAGATTCATATACTCTTAAATGTGAGAGGAAGTTAGGCTTAAATATTTCTACTTTAAATGGAATCTTAGCAATTGATATTAAACAGGGTTGCAGTTCTACTGATACCTATTGTGTATATAAAATTAGAAAATAAATCATTGATTTTTAAGTTTTTAAATAGTATACTTTTACTGCATCTTTAATTATTAATTTTATAAATGGGTGAGATAGTATATAAGTTCTTTTTTATTTTTATGATTATAATATTTTTTTCTTTTTGATTTATGCTTAAATTAAAACAGCAACATTGGCTTATGTATCATTGACTTGATTTTGTAGGTATTTATTCAGGATTTAGAATTTCTACTTGAGATTGGAATTATCATACAACAGGGATTATATATGTTTATCATTTTCCTAATGCCTGTAAATGAGAAAATAAAAATACTTTATCTTGTTTAAGTGCTTTAAAGAAAGAGTGAGGTATGTATAATGGTTTGTTATTTTTTAGCTGAAATAACTTATTAAAATAAATGTTAAGATTGATTTTAACTTTTTTGTTGTTTGTAATTTTTGTAGCTAGCTATTTTTATGGTTTTGTTACTACTATCCCTTATTTTTCATTTATTCAGAAATTTAATTTATATGAATATTTAAAAGATAATTTGTCATGAACCAACAGAGCTAAATATATTAGTTGAGTAGACTATACTCAGTATATTGTTTGATGAAAAAAGTTTGTAGTAAGTTATACAGGTTTTTATTTTACTACACCTTTACATTATTTGTTTAAAAGTGGTTCTATTTTCTGAGTTTATGTACCAGTAATTATTGTACATACTGGTGATAATGTTATATTATCTGCAGATAAATTATTTGATAAATTAGATTATAAAAAAGATATGATTTGATATACTCAGATTATTTCTGGTGAAAATAATTATATTAATGTATGAAAAAAAATAACTTCAGATAAAAAAATAGAAGATCTTAATATTTATTTATGAAAGACTTATTTATATTGTTCCTTAACTTGAGTTAAATGGATAGATGCTTACTTTTATGATAGATATTTAGACCATAATTTAGGTGATAAAAAAGTACCTCAAAAAATAGATAATACTTATGTATGTAAAAATGATATTTCTTATAAATGATGTCCTTTAATATGAGATTCTTGTGATGACTCTTTGAAAATAGATTATTGCTTATGTAGTAAAAAAGGAGAGTATTGGATTTGTGAAGATAAGAACCTATCATTATGATGAGGCTGTAATGCTAAATCAAAATGATGTATTGATTATTATACTGGTATGATTAATCTTAATAATACCAATTGTTCCTTATCAGGTTTAGTAGGTCAAACTTATAAAGCTAAATACTTTTTAGTTAGATAAATAAATATCGATGTGATTTGAATCTGTAGAAGAGCTTTTGATCAATTTAATATTTATGGTATTTTTCTTATTTGTGTTTTACTATCTTATAAATTTTATTAATTTTATTATTTTTAATTTTTCTATTATAAATGCAAGAATTATACTTTTCCCTTAGTTTCTTATTTTTACTTATACTTGGTTGGATTGCTTATGAAGATTATAAAACTAAATTAATCCCTATGTGGCTTTTTTATTTATTAAATATTTTTTCTTTAGTATGGATTTATTTTTTTTGAAATAAAACATTTTTTATTATTATGGTAGTTTATTTTATAATTTTGGTTGTTTTTGAAGTTCTGGATTATCTTAAAAAGAGACCTAAATTTTTATCTGAAGACTGGATGATATGAGATACTGGTTTTTATGATTATTGGTTTTATTTATTTTTAATTTGAATTTTTATAGCTTATTTAAGTAAAAATTTTGTTTATGTATATTTATTTTTTAGCTTAAGTATAATAATTGGATTCTTGATAGGTTATTTTTTAACAAAAAAAAAGTACTCTAAATGAGTACCTTTATTTGTATATGCATTTTTTATAATTTTATTTTTACTTATTTTTATTTACTTACTCAGATTGTACTAACCCATCATATTTTTCCTGAAGGAGTTTTAACTTTATACCACCATGAATTAGCAGATAAATTTTTTGAGCATCATAATATTTTAAGTTTAGTTCATTTTCTTAATAATCATAATCTTTTACTATATTTTGTATTTTTTTGTCTAAGGTTTAGAGCATATACATTTACTTTTACAATTCCTGTATAAGGACATTTAAGTTTTTTTTCTTTATTATATTGAATTAATTCTTCTGGTTTAAGTTTTTTTTCATTTTCATCAACTGGTTTATAAACAGTAATATATCCAGTTAATAATTTTCCTAATATTATATTATTTTGTATAGTTCCTGAAATTATAAATGTTCAAGAAAATAAATCTCCACTTCCTGGTATTTTTTGATTTGAGATTAACAAAGAATATATGCTTTTATTGAAGTTATATTTTTTAGTAAACTTGGTTATTTTTATTGGTTTATTTTCTTTATGAATAATTTTTAATGTTCATATATAAGTGTTTTTTGATATTTGTTTGTGAGAAGTGATTACTCCAAATAAGTTTTCAACTGGATATATATAGTGATAACTAGCTCAAGAAAGACTATTTCAAGAAAGGGCAGTTCAAGAAAGACTAGTTCAAGAAAGG
>CAZVAP010000008.1:0-2776 GCA_964625125.1 uncultured Candidatus Peribacteria bacterium
TGTGAATAGGAATTTTAACTAAATGCACAATATGTATTATATCCTTTTTCATATTATCTTATAAATTGGTTGAAACGTAAATTAAAAAAATTATTATAAAAATTACTTTGTAGTATTTTTTATTATATTTAAAATCCTTATGGATAAAAACACTATATTACACTTAGCCAATCTAGCTAAGATAAAGATTTCAGAGGATTATTTGGAGAAATTAACTTGAGAGTTTAATCAAATTCTTGATTTTGTAAGTAGATTGCAAGAAATTGATACTACAGGTGTGGAAAAAATGTATACTCCTATTGAAAACTTAAAATTAGATTATAATAGAAAAACTTCTACTCAAGTTAATTCTGAAGACTTATTATCTAATTCTCCTCATGAAATAGAAAATAATATGATAGTTATTAGAAGTTCTATTGTAGAACATTAATTAATTTATTTACTTATTTAAATTTATATTAAATGGCTACAGTTAGTGCAGGTAAGGTACCTTTAGATAAAGTTAGAAATATTGGTATCTTTGCTCATATTGATGCGGGTAAAACAACATTTACTGAAAGAGTTTTATATTATACTGGTAAACAACATAAAATTGGTGAAACTCATGATGGTGAGTGAACTATGGATTGGATGGAACAGGAAAAAGAAAGAGGTATTACTATTACTTCTGCTGCTACAACTTGTTTTTGGAAAGATCATCAAATTAATGTGATTGATACTCCAGGACACGTGGATTTTACAATTGAAGTAGAGAGATCTTTGAGAGTTTTAGATGGTGGTATTGCTGTTTTTGATGGTGCTGCATGAGTAGAACCACAATCAGAAACTGTATGGAGACAAGCTACAAAATATAAAGTTCCTAGATTATGCTTCTTTAATAAAATGGATAAAATGGGTGCTGATTTTAAAATGTCTTTAAATTCAGTACACGAAAGATTATCTGATAAAGCTGTTGCTATACAAATTCCTTGGGGTGAAGCTGAAACATTCAAGTGAGTTATAGATTTGAGAGTTATGAAAGCTTATACTTTTGAAGGTGATTATGGTAGAAATATTGTAGAACATGAAATTCCTGAGGAATTAAAAGATATGGCAGAAGAATATAGAGAAATAATGTTAGATGCATTAAGTATGTTTGATGATGAATTAGCTGAAAAATATATGGAAGGTGAAGAAGTTACAGAAGAAATGATCGATAGAGCAATTAGAAAATGAACTTTATCTATGGAATTGTTCCCTGTATTAGTAGGTTCAGCTTTAAAAAATGTTGGTGTTCAATTTGCATTGGATGCTGTAGTTAAATATCTTCCTTCTCCAATTGATGTAGGTGATGTAATTGGTACTGATCCTAATACTGGTGAAGAAATTAGAAGAAAACCTGATCCAAATGAACCAGTTGCTGCTTTAGCATTTAAAGTGGCTACAGATCCATTTGTAGGTACATTAACTTATGTAAGAGTATATTCAGGTACTATTAGATCATGAGATACTTTGTTGAATGCAAATACTGGTAAAAAAGAAAGAATCTGAAGACTTCTTCTTATGCATGCAAATAAAAGAGAGGAAATTAATGAAATATCTGCTGGTCATATTTGTGCTTTCTTAGGTTTAAAGGAAACAAAAACTGGTCATACATTATGTGATCCAAAACATCCTATTGTTCTTGAATCAATGGAGTTCCCAGAACCAGTAATTAGTTTAGCTATTGAGCCAAAGACAAAAAAAGACCAAGAAAAATTAGGTGTTGCTTTGTCAAGATTGGCTGATGAAGATCCATCATTTAGATATTATACTGATGAAGAAACACTTCAAACAATTATTGCAGGTATGGGTGAATTACATTTGGATATTATTGTTGATAGATTGAAAAGAGAATATAAGGTTGAGGTAAATACAGGTGCTCCACAAGTAGCTTATAGAGAAACTATTAAGTGAACTGCAGTTGGTGAAGGTAAATTTGTAAGACAAACTGGTGGTAGAGGTCAATATGGTCATGTAATTGCTGAATTAAGTCCATCAGAAAAGGAATTTGAATTTGAAAATGCTATTGTAGGTGGTATTATTCCTAGAGAATTTATTCCTGCTATTGAAAAAGGTGCAAAAGAAACTTTTGAAAAATGAGTATTAGCAGGTTATCCAGTTATAAATGTTAAATTTAAAGTATTTGATGGTTCTTATCATGAAGTAGACTCTTCTGAAGTTGCCTTTAAAGTGGCTACTGCAAAAGCTATTCAAGATGCTTTTAAAAAGGCTGGTGCAGATATCTTGGAGCCTATTATGAAAGTAGAAGTTATTGTTCCAGAAGAATATGTTGGTACAGTTATTGGTGATATTTCTTCAAGAAGAGGTAGAATTGAAACACAGGAAAATAGAGGTAAAGATGTTGTAGTAAGAGCATTTGTTCCATTGGCTGAAATGTTTGGTTATGCAACAGATTTAAGGTCTAATACTCAAGGTAGAGGTAATTATACAATGGTATTTGATCATTATGAACCGGTTCCAGAATCAATTAAACAACAAATTATTAAAGAAAGAGCTGGAAAATTTAAATCAATTGCTGATGAATAATTTTAAGTCCCGGGAGGGGGCTTTTTTTAAAAAAATTAAAAAATAAAAAATTGTCGGCCTAATTAATACCTGGGATTTCTTGAATTTGAAGGTAAACATCGTTCACATTTTACTGTGAAAAGAAATTTTGTCGGAAATAGGCTTGACAGGGCAGTTAATATCTATATTATAAGATGGTGCTGTAGGGTAAAAACTCCAAACAAGGAGT
>CAZVAP010000008.1:2876-18982 GCA_964625125.1 uncultured Candidatus Peribacteria bacterium
TGTAGGGTAAAAACTCCAAACAAGGAGTGTAAAAATTGGATTAATTAAAATGCCTAAGTTTTTCTTAGGCTATTTTTTATTTATTGAAAAAAGACTTTTTTTATGTATTTTTACTAAGCTTAATTTAAATATTTTTTAATATGAATGCTAAAAACCAAGCTTATTGTAGGATTGGGGAATCCTGGGAAAGAATATGAATTAACTAGACATAATATAGGATTTATAGTAGTTGACTGGATAGCTGATTATGCTGACTGAACTAAATTTATGTTTGATAAAAAATTTAATGCTGAAATTTCTATAGCAAAAGATTGAAAATATATGATGATATTTGCTAAACCATTAACTTTTATGAATTTATCTTGAGAGGCTGTTGCTAAATTGGTTAACTATTATAAAATTGATACTAAAAATTTGTTAGTTATTCATGATGAGCTTGATTTAGCTGAATGACAAATTAAACTTAAATGGAATGGCTGACATAATGGTCATAATTGATTAAAGTCAATTGATAATAAACTTTGAACAAATAAATATTGGAGGCTAAAGTGTTGAATTTGAAGACCTCCAGAAAAGTGGCAAGTTGTAGATTATGTTTTATGAAAATTACCTAAACAAACTCTAGAAAACTTTGAAAATCAAAAAGAATATATATTTGAGCTAGTAAGGCAGTTTCTAGTTGCTAATTAATTTATTTTGTAAAAATATCCTATGTCAAAATATGAAATGGTTATTTGATTGGAAATACATATAAAATTAAATTCTAAAACTAAATTATTCTGTTCTTGTAAAAATGAACAAAATTTTGATGATTTAAAACCTAATACAAATATTTGTACTGTTTGTACAGGTCAACCAGGTGCTTTACCAGTTTTACAAAAGGAACCTTTACAAAAAGCTGTAAAACTTGGTTTAGCTTTAAATTGTAAAATTAATAAAATATCAAATTTTGATAGAAAATCTTATTTTTATCCTGATTTGCCAATGGGTTATCAAATAACTCAAATGTTTAATCCTACAAATGTAGAGTGAGAGGTTAAATTTTTTGTAAATGATTACCAAGAGGAAAAATCAGTAAAAATTAGACAAGCACATATAGAAGCTGATGCTTGAAAAACTATTCATGAATGATGAAAAGCTTATTTGGATTATAATAGAGCAGCAACTCCTTTAGTTGAAATAGTTACTTATCCAGATTTTAGGTCAGAGGAAGAAGTAGTTGAGTTTTTAAAGGAACTGCAAAGAATAGTTAGATTTAATAATGTCTGAGATGCAGATTTAGAAAAATGACAAATGAGAGTTGATGTAAATATTTCTATTAGACCAAAATGAGAAGAAAAATTTTGAACTAGGGTAGAATTAAAAAATATGAATAGTTTTTCTGCAATTAAAAGAGCAATTCAACATGAATTTAAAAGACAAGTGAAATTAGTTGAAGCAGGTAAAGAAGTTGATCAAGAAACTAGAGGTTGGAATGATGCTAAATGAAGCTCTTATACAATGAGAAGTAAAGAAGATGCTTTAGATTATAGATATTTTCCAGAACCAGATTTGCCTCCATTGGAATTAACTGATGATTTTATTGACGAGCAAAAAAAACAAATAGTAGAAAGTAGTTTTCAAAGAGCAAAGAGGTATAAACAAGAGTATAATTTTCATAAGGAATTTATTACTCCTTTGATTTCAGATTTGGAAATTTCCAATTATTTTGAGAAACTAGTTAAAGATTGAATTAAACCAAAAAATGCTGCAAAATGGATTGTAACAATTTTGTTGAGGTATTTAAATGATGATAATATTTCTTTATCTGAGGTTAAGTTTTCATATGAAGACTTTTTGACTTTATTGAAAAAAGAGCAGGATGGAGAAATTTTACATCCACAAGCAAAGGATGTTTTTAGAGAAATGTATTTAACAGGTAGAAAACCAGAGGAAATTATTGAAGAAAAAGGTTATAAAGCACAAGATGATGGAGAATTGGAAGAATTAGTAAAATCAGTTTTAGAAGAAAATCAGGAAGCAGTAGAAGATATAAAGGCTGGTAAGATGAAAGCTATAGGATTTTTGGTATGACAAATTATGAAAAAGTCCCAAGGAAAGGCTAATCCAGCTAAAGCAAAAGATATGATTTTAAAAATTATTCAAGGTTAAGATGATTAACCCAAAATATAGTTATGTAAATAAACTTTATGATAAAAAAATATTGAAGGTTTAAAAAAAGAAAAAAATGCAGTTATTTGAGTTATTGAAAATTATAGAAACTTGTTATGAGATTCATTAAATGTTGCTTCAGAAAGAGAAAGAAGCAGAATAGAAAAAGATTTATTATATGAAACATTATTGCTAGAGTATATTGAGAGTTTGATAGCTGACTTGGAAAATAAAATTTAGTTTTTAAGATTTTTATATGAAATCAGAAGAAATTAGGAAAAAATGGAAAGAGTTTTGGGAGTCATCTCCTAGGAATCATAAAGAATTAAAACCAGCTCCATTGGTACCAGAAGGAGATAAAACATCTTTGTTTACAGTTGCTGGTATGCAACAACTTGTTCCTTATTTGAGTTGAAAACCTCATCCAGATGGTAAAAGACTTTATAATATTCAAAAGTGTGTTAGAACTCCTGATATTGATGAAATTTGAGATGAAAGACATCTTACTATGTTTGAAATGATGGGTAATTGGTCTTTAGGTGATTATTTTAAAAAGGAATCTTTAACTTGGTCAGTGGAGTTTTTAACTAAAGTTTGTGGAATTCCTTTGGAAAGACTTGGGGCTACTATTTTTGGTGGTGATGAAAAATTAGGTTTGCCTGAAGATGAAGAAGCTAGAAAAATATTGAATGAACTTGGTATACCAAATGAAAGAATTAGACCTATGAAAGAAAATTGGTGGGGTCCTGCAGGAGAAGTTGGGCCTTGTTGACCTGATTGTGAGTTTTATGTTGATAGATGAGATGAATTTTGACCTGCAGACTGGCTAATGGATGATAATCCAAGATATACTGAAATTTGGAATAATGTTTTTATGCAATTTTATAAAGAGAAAGATTGAAATTTTAAGCTTCTTCCTACTAAAAATGTTGATACTTGAATGGGATTGGAAAGGCTAGCAATGATTTTGCAAAATAAAAATACAATTTTTGAAACTGATTTGTTTGAGTGAATAATTAAAGCTATAGAAAAATTTACTGAAAAAAGCTATCCTCCTTATACTAAAAAAGAAAATAATCTAAATGAAGAAGAAAAACAAATTACAAGAAGATTTAGAATTATTACTGACCATTTAAGATGAAGCTTGTTTTTGGTTTCAGATGGAGTGTTGCCTTCAAATGAATGAAGAGGTTATGTGTTAAGAAGACTTATAAGGAGGGCTTATTATAATGCTTATTTGTTAAATAATAATATTGATTTTGAAAATTTAGTTAAAGAAGTAGCAAAAGCTATTGAGATTAAATATGGTCCTTTCCGGGATAATATTAAAAATTTGGATTCTTCAGTAGGAATTGTTATTTGAGAAATGAGGAAATTTTCTTCTACTATTCAAAAATGATTAAAATTAATTTTAGATGAAATAAAAAATTTAAAAGCAGAAGGTAAAGATTTATTAGATTGAGAAATATTATTTAAGTTGTATGATACATATGGTTTTCCATTTGAACTTTCAAAGGAAATAGCTGAAGCTTATGGTTTAAAGGTAGATGAAAAATGATTTAAACAAAAAATGTTACAAGCTAAAGAAAAATCTAGACAATCTGCAAAAGATGTTTTCAAAAGAGGAATTGATTGGGCAAAATATTTGGAATGAATTCCTCCTACTGAGTTTGTGGGTTATGATAATTTACAGTTAGATAATCCTAAATTACTGAAATATTTTGAAGTCGAATGAAATAAAATTTATATATTTGATAAAACTCCTTTTTATGCTGAATGAGGTGGACAAACTTGAGATAAGGGACAAATTATTTTGGATGATTGAACTATTTTAAAAGTAAAAGATGTTAAAAAAGTTTGAGGAGTTTATTTACACTTTGTAGAGTAGTTAATGTGAAAAGAAGTATTTTTACCAAAGCTTAATTATTGAATTGCATCAGTATGAATAATAAAAACAATAAAATGAGATCTGCTTATGTTGTTGGAAAAGGAAAATAAACCTTGGAAACAAGCTGGGCAATGGTCATTTATTATTGAGACGTTAGAAGAAGGTGAAACAGGTAAGGAAGCTTTAAGAAGAGGTTTTTTGGAGGAACTATGAGTTGATTTATCTTCTGAAAGTAAAATTTATTTACATGATAGAAGAAAAAAAATACTTTCATATTGTAATGAGTTAGATAAGTATTTTTTGTTTAAAGCATATATATTTGATATAATGATTTCAGAAGAAGATTTAGAAAAAATACTTTCATTTAAATGAAGTACTGAAATATCAAAAGTTAAATTATTTTCATTAGGTGAAATACTTAATTGAAATCTTAAATTAAGACCCGGTATAAAAGAAGTTTTGTTAGACTTAGATGTTAAATATTTGGTAAAAAATTGAAAATATGATTTTACAACTACCATTTATTGGTAGTTTTTTTTATTGAAAAAAGAATTTAAAAGTTTATGTGTTTAGTAAAAGATAAGAAGATTACTAAAGAATTGAAGTAGTATTTAAAAAATTTTATTTCTTAAAATACTAATAATGCAAAAACAATATTGGCAAAATAAATGGATATTTATATTGGCTGCTATTGGTTCAGCAGCAGGATTGTGAAATTTATGGAGATTCCCATATCAAGTGTATGATAATTGATGATGAGCTTTTATAGTAGCTTATTTGGTTATTTTATTGATACTTGGTTTAAGTTTACTTGTTTGAGAGGTTGCATTTTGACAATATACTCAAAAATGAGCTCCTTGAGCTTTTGGTAGTGTAAGTAAATATTTAAAATGGTTAGGATGGGCAGGAATATTAACAGCTGCTGTAATTTTGTCCTACTATGCAGTTGTAATATGATGGTGAATAGATTATTTAGGTTATAGTATAAAATGATTGTTTAATTGAATTTTGCCATGGGCTAATGATGCAAAAACATTTTTCTTTTCTAATGTGTTACATTTAACTAAAGATATTTCTGTTGTTGGGAATATATCTATACCGGTTTTGATTGGTACTGTTATAACTTGGATATTAATTTATTTTACTACATTTAAGTCAGTTAAATCAGTTGGAAAAGTAGTATTATTTACTGCTACTTTGCCTTTTATAACCTTAGCTATTTTAGCAATTAGGTGAGCAACATTGCCGTGAGCTAGTGAGTGATTACATTACTTGTTATGGGCTAACTGGGATAAATTAGCTGATTTATCAACTTGGATAGCAGCTGCAGGTCAAATTTTCTTTACATTATCTTTAGCAATGGGTATTATGATAGCTTATTGAGCTTTAAAACCTAAAGATTCTGAGATAGTTAAGTCTACTATTATAGTAGCAATTGGTAATACTTTAGTTTCTTTCTTGTCTGCAATAGCTGTATTTTGAACTTTATGATATTTAGCAGCTAAGCAAGGGGTAGAAGTATCTAAAGTAGTAGCCTGATGACCTAGTTTAGTATTTGTAACAATACCAAAAACTATATCTTTGTTGCCAGCTCTACAAAGTTTGTTTGCAGTTATTTTCTTTGTTACTGTATTTTTGTTGGCAATAGATTCTGCTATGTCTTTAATAGAAGCAGTTTGAGTAGCTATAAGAGATAAATTTAAAAATGTTAAAATAGAGATTATAACTTTGATACTTGTTGTAGTATTATGATTAAGTAGTCTAATTTATACTTTTGGAAATGGATTATATGTATTGGATATAGTTGATCATTTTATTACTTCTTATTCTATGCTTTTTATATGAGTTATGGAAGCAATAATATTTTTAGTAATTTGGAAAAAATTTGCTTACTTTATTGATGAGCATAATGATTTTAGAAAAATTTGATTTAATAAATGGTATTTACTTGTTTGTTGGTTCTTATCTATTTTAATATTAGGATATTTGTTATATAAAAATATTGCCGGATGATTAAGTTATTGAGGATATGATAAAAGTTATTTGATTTTGTATGGGGTTTATACTTTAGTTGCTATTTACTCTTTTAGTGTATTGTTTAATGTAATTGGTAATATTACTTTTAAAAAATAAATTTTATTTATGAAAAAAAATCGATAAAATCTTGTAAAGGTTATTGTATGGAAACAGATGTCAATTCTTATAAAGCAAGAAAAGCTTGTAATTTACCAAAATGTAAAAATTATGAGAGAGCTACAAGATTATTAAGAGAATTTTCAGAAAGGCTTTTGAAAGAAGTTGAGAGAAATCTTTATTAAATTAATTCAAATTAATGTTTACTATTTTGAAAAATAAGTTAAATTCGTGAAATATTCAATTATTAGTTAGAAAATCAAAATATTATTTATATTTAATTTTGTTAAAAGACTTGCTTTTAGTATTTATTGCTGGGATTATATATTATTTTACTGATTATTTATATTTAAAATTGTGAATTCAACCTAATTTCTTTTATTTTCTTGTGTTATGTGCTTTGATATTTTATGTATATTTTAAGATAGTTGTAGATATTGTATCATATTTTTATAATTTATTGGTTTTAGACCAAGGTAAATTGTATACTTTTAAATTATGATTATTTTTTCATGAAAGTATTGATGTGATAGAATTATATAGGGTACAAGAAATAAAAGCTAAAAAAGAAGGTTTTTGGTGTGTTTTATTAAATGTTTGAAATTTACATATAGTAGAGCAGAAGGATAAAGAAAAAATTATTTATTTTTTAGATAACCCAGATTATATAGAGTCTATTTTAGAGGATTGTAAGGAAAAAATTATTGCATATAGGTTTAAATTAGATAACTCATCTAGTTAAAAGTTTTTCGTATAATAATTTCTATTACTAAACAGGTAATTAAACTTAAGATTATGATAAAATATTTAAGATATTTTTCTTGCTTTTTTAAACTATTACTTTGGAAATGTTTTTGAACAAGTTGAGTAATTTTATTTAATCTGTAATTTACTAATACTAGTATCAGTGTTATAATAATTAAATTTAGGATTGTTAGTTTTATCTTGATATCCATTTAAATTAGTTTAGTTATTAAATTTTAATTTATAACAATGTAATTTAATAGTTGTTTTTTTCAAGTAAACTTTTCTGCTTGAAAAAGCCTTATTCTTAAATATAACTTTTTTATTTATTTGGTAAATTTTGTTTATATGCTTTTCCATGGAAATTTATTGAAAAGGTATATCAATCTGAAAGATACTCCTAAAAATATAGCTAATTATCTTACTTTAAAAACCTGTGAAATAGAAGAAATTAAAGAAAGAAAAATTCCAGATGAAGTTGTGATTGGATATGTTATAAAATGTGAGAAACATCCTGATGCAGATAAACTTAAGATAACTGAGGTAGATTGTGGACCTAAATGAATTTTTCAAATTGTAACTGGAGCTGATAATATTAAGTCTGATATTTATGTTCCAGTGGCATTGCCTGGTGCTTATTTGCCTGCTAAAGACTTGAAGATTAAGCCTGTTAAAATGAGAGGTGTTGAATCTAATTGAATGATTTGTTCAAAAGAAGAATTAGGTATTTCTGAAGATTTAGATAAACATTGAATATGGATTCTAGATGAAGATTTAAATACTTTATCAAAAGAAGATTTAGGTAAAAAATTGGCAGATGAAGTTCCTTTTTTGAACAATTTTATATTTGATATTGATAACAAAACTTTAACAAATAGGCCAGATTTAACCTGACATTTAGGGCAAGCTATAGAATTAAATACTATTTATAAATTGCTTGATCCAGAAAAAATTTACTTTTCTAATATTAATCAAGTTTTTGAAATATTTAAAAATACTAATATTTTTGATGTATTAGAGCATTCTACTAAATGAAAAGATGTTTATGTAGAAACTTCTAAAGTTAGAACTTATTTGACATTACAAATTAATGATATTGAAATTAAAGCTTCTGATTTTAAAACAAGATTGGATTTGATAGATTTAGGTGGTGAAAGTATTAATAATTGGGTAGATTTTTCTAATTTATTTATGTATTTAACTTCTCAACCTATACATTTTTTTGATGCAGATAAAATTAAAGGAAATATTGTTGTAAAAGAAGCAAAAGGTGGTGAAAAATTTACAGATTTAACTTGAAAAGAACATATCCTGGAAAAATGAGATATTATAATTACAGATGATGAGAAAATTCTTGCTTTGGGAGGTATAATTTGATGAGCAGGTAGTGAAGTAACTAAATATACAAAAAACATTTTAGTAGAAATTGCTAATTTTGATCCTATCCAAATAAGAAAAACTGGTAATAGACTTAATTTAAGAACTGATGCTAAAATAAGGTTTGAAAAAAATATTAGTGGTTTATTTAGTTTGTATGCTTTAATTTTATTTTTAGATCAGCTTAAATTATCTGGTTTAAGTTATACTTTAGGTGGTTTGAGCTATTTTTATGATGAAAGTATAAAAGGCTTGTTTAATAAGTGGATTGATATTGATTTTGATGATTTAAGGAATTTTTCTTGAACTGAAATTTCAGATGAAAAAATAAAGTTTATTTTAGAAAATCTATGATTTGATTTAGTTCCAATAGATAAATCTAAATATAAAGTTAAAGTTCCTGCTTGGAGATCTCCAGCTGATATAAATATTAAGGAAGATTTGTATGAAGAAGTTATAAGAATTTATGGATATGAAAATATTTGAGGAAAGTCTCTTGAAAGAAATATGGAATATGTTCCATTTAATGAAAAAACTGATATTTTAAGACAAGTGGAGCAAATTTCAGTGGAAGATTTCCATTTTACTTTGTTGGAAACTTATTCTTGGTTTGATTTAAATTTAGTTAGGAAAATTAAAGAAATAGATACTTCAGATTTATTTTCTTTGCAAAATCCTACAGCTCCTGAAAATAAATATTTAAGGGATACCTTGTTTTTTAATTTGTTAGGAGTAGTAGAAAAAAACTTTAGAGAATTTGATAATATTAGAGTAGTTGAAACTTGAAAAGTTTTTAATCAAAACTTTAAAGAAAAATTAGTAGCTGGTTTTATGATTTATAGAAAGCAAGTTAACAACTGGAAAGATAATAATATTTTTGTGCTAAAAAATTTACTACAAAAAATATTAAATAACTATGGTTTAAAAGGATTATTAGAATATAAGCCAATTGAAAGAGATATTACACATCCAAAACAAAATGCAGATATTTTACTGAATAAACAGAAAATAGGGGAAATTTATACATTACATCCTTATTATCATAAAAACTTGAAAATTCCAGAAAAAGCTCAGATTACTTATTTGGAGTTAGATTTAGAAAAATTAATAGAATTGAAAAATAAATTGAAGTCAAAACCTATCCAAAAAGTTAAGTACTATACTTTAGAGGATCAGATTGTTAAAAGGGATTTGTCATTTGTTATTCCTAAATCTGATAATTATTGAAAAATAATTTATGCTATAAAAAAAATAAATCAAATTATAGATGTTGAGGTATTTGATATATATGATTTAGGTGAAAGTAAAAGTATCTCATTGACTATATCAATATATGGGGAAAAGATGACATCTGAAGATATAAATTCAGTTATGGATAAAGCAATTAAAGAAGTTGAAAAAGTTTGATGAAAATTAAGATAATTTTATAACTTAAAATATTTAAAATGGGATTGTTAAATCAAGTTTGAAGATTATGAGAGAAACCTATAGATTATAAAAAATTATTGGAAAATTTAGAAAAAAATTCAGATAAATCAGAATTAGATGAATTACTTGATTTATTGGAGTTAAACTATGAAGAATTAGAATTTACTGAAAAACTTAAGTTTTTAGAGCAAATTAAGAGAATGTTTGATGAATGAAAAAATTTTTTTGAGATTAAAAATGAGCTTTTAGATGGTACTCCTTCAGTAAAAAAAGTATTTATTGAAGAAGCTAAAACTTTTTTTGAACTAAGAGAAGAACTAAGAGAACAGCTAAGCAAAGAACTTTGAGGCGATACTACTTCAGTAAAAAAAGTTAAAAATTTATGAGTTGAAAGTGGGTTGGATATGTGATCATCTGGAACTGCAGCTGATAGAGCTTGGTTTTAAAACTAAATTTATAAAATGGAAAAATTAAAGTTTAATTATAGTAAGAATTCAGCTTCTTTACCTACAGTTGAAGATTAGTTAATACAGAATTTTTACTTGGAAAATTGAATTCCTCAAGATTTATTAGATGAAAGTTTGTCAGAATTTGTTGAGATTTATCCATTAGCTGAAAGTATTAGAAATCCTATAGATATAAAAACTATTGTTTCTCAGCACTATCCTGATTTTAAGAGAATAAAAGCTATTTTAAAACAATTAGTTGGTTAATTTATTTGTTAATAAATTTTAATGGATTTAAATAAGATATTACTTGAGATTGAGCAAGTTGATAATTTAGAAAAATTAGAAGAATTAAAAAAGAAATATATTTGAAAAAAATGAATTATTACATTGGAGTTTAAAAATTTAAAAAATCTTTCTCCAGAAGAAAAAAAAGAAAAATGAAAAATTTTGGCAGATTTAAGGCAGAATATAGAAAATGCTATTAAAGAAAAATATGAAGAATTATTTAAAAAGCAGATTAATGAAATTTTAGAAAAAGATATAGTAGATATTACTTTAGATTGAGTTAAATGCTCTCAATGAACATATGGTTTTTTGCTTGGGTTTAGAAGATATTTGGAACATATATTACAATCAATGTGATTTAAAATTGAAATGTGAGATGAAATAGTAACTAAATATCAAAATTTTTTTTCTGTTAATATTCCAAAGGATCATCCAGCTGTTGAAATGCAAGATACTTTTTATTTAGACCAAAAAGACTCTACAGGAGAGAATTTAGTTTTGAGAACTCATACTAGTTCTTGGCAAAATGAGGTTATGAAAAAATACGGTGTGCCTTGTAAAGTAATGTTACCTTGAAAGGTTTTTAGGTATGAAAATACTGATGCTTCTCATGATACTACTTTTTGGCAATTAGAAGGTGTAGTAATTGATGAAAATGTAAATTTAGCTCAATTAGTATGATTTTTAGAGCAGTTCTTTTCTACTGTATTTTGACAGGCTGTTAAAATTAGATTAAGACCTGCTTATTTCCCTTTTGTGGAGCCAGGTTTTGAATGAGATGTTTCTTGCCCAATTTGTAATTGAAAAGGTTGTTCTTTATGTAAATGAACAGGATGGATTGAAGTTTTTGGAGCAGGTATGATTCATCCAAATGTATTAAAAGAAGGAGGAATTGATCCTGAAAAATATAGAGGATTTGCTTTCTGATTGGGTATTACAAGAATAGTTGCTATTAAGTATTGAATCAAAGACATAAGATTGTTTAATTCAGGTGATTTAAGATTTTTAAAATCAAATGGCTAGACCAAAGAAAAAATGTAAAATTAATGATTTGTGTATAAAGCATGATGAATTTTCTCCTAATATTGATACTGAACAAGTTATTGTTTTATTTCCTGAAGAATTACAGGCAATAAAACTTAAGGATGTAGATGAATTAGGTGTTGTGGAGTGATGAAAAAAAATGTGAGTTTCTAAAAGTACTTTTTCTAATATTTATAAAAGAGCTCATAAGAAAATATCTACAGCTTTGTTGAAAGGGTATAAGTTGGTTTTTAAGTGTTAGTCATTTAGCAATGGATGAATTTCCCTATTTTTAAATATGGCTTGTGCTTCAAGATATTTAATTAAGTCTTGGGCAGTTTTTTCTTTTATTTCTGTAGTAGCATTAAGGATAAAAACTTTAATTTTTATATTATTGGCAGATATTTTCTTATTTTTTTTCTTTTGGTAAATTTTCTTTCACCCACTATGGGGTGCTTTTCAATCATTTATAGCATTAATTAAATTTTTTAATCTTCTCTTTAAATTATTCGATTGGCCAATATAAATTATTTCATCATTATTATATACAACATATAATCATTTTTTTTCTTGCAAATTAGTTGGTATATTGTCATTTAATTTAATTTCAATTGAGCTAAAATGTTTTTCATATTCTGGTAATGGAAATATTACATTAAAGTCATTTATTTTGTTCATACTTATTTTTTACTTTATAAAAATTTGGTTATCTAAACTTCCTAAATCTATTTCTTTTGCTGTGGAAATTTTATCTGGTATTTTTATTTTTAATAATTTTAGTTGGTTAAATTGCTTTTTTATATCTTTTTTTAAGCTAAAAAGGTAGATTTTTTGTTTGCAAAAAACTTTAAAATATTCTGCTCCTGGAAGAAAATATATTTTACAATTTGGTAGATTTTTGTGAATTATTTTTGTGTATAAATAAATTTTTTTTAATCAATTTTTCCAAAAAATTAAATTAAGATTTTGGGGATTTGTTTTATTCATATATCAAGGTAAATATAATTTTAGTCAGCTAAAGTTTAATCAGCTAAAGTATAAACTATTAAAAGGGTAAATTTTATTTTCTCAGTAAACTAAAAAGTTTTTTCAACTTCAAATAAATTCTATAAGTGGTTGTTGGAATTTAAAATCTATTTTTACTGATTTGTTGTTGATTATTTCAATATTGATCTTGCTTACATAAGGAAACTTATTTTTGATATATTCTTTTAAATTACTAAATCCTGATATTTTTTCCTTAACTAGGTTTTTTCCAGAAAGGAAATCATTTGTTTCTTTAGTTAGGCTAAGGAAATTTGGGTTATTTACTATTTGTTTTGAAAAGTATATATTTGTTATGGTGTTTTTGGGATTGTTGATATAGTGGTTATAAGCTAATTTTGCAGCAAGCAAAAAAAATCAGCATAAGATAATAAATATCACTATTTTTTTATGTTTGTTAACAAATGCTTGAGTGCTTTTTTTTATAAACTTAAATTTTCTTTTAAAAAAATTATTTCTTCTTGGCATATTTTTGCTTTAAAGTTTGAAAGAAGTTTTTCATTTCTTTTAGTCATTCTTTGATATCTTGATTAATTTTTTTTAGTATTCATTTTCATTTTTTACTTTTCCCTAGCCAAGTTGCTGACCCTATAGCTGTTCCTATAAATAATCAAACTAATATTTTATTTAATTGTTTTTTGTCCATTTTTAATAAGTTATTTGTTTTAAATTATTTTGTGATGATAGCATACTTTTTCTTTCCTTTTCTTAGCAAAGCAATATTATTATTAAATTTTACTTCTTCATCAAATGAATTTACTTTTTTTTCATTTAAATAAATTGCTCAAGCTTTAATATCTTTTTTAGCTTGTCATCTTGAAGGAGCAAGTCAGGTATTAACCAATAAATCCAGTAAATCTTCATTTTCATATTTTTTACCTCATACTTCTTTTTGGAAAACTTGTAATTCTTCTTCGTTTAGGTTTGATAAAATATCTAGTTTATTTTCTGTTCCAAATAAAAATTCTGAAAGTTTCTCAGCAGTTTTTGCTTCTTCAGTTCAATGTATAATTTCAACTACTTTGAAAGCTAGGATTTTTTGTCAATATCTGTTTTCTGGTTTTTTAAAATGTTTTTTAACTATTTCTTTGATTTCATCCATACTTAGTAAAGTTAAAATTTTTAGATATCTTTCAACATCTTCATCTGTTGTATTTACCAAAAATTGGTATAGTTTAAAAGGAGAAGTTTTATTTTTGTCTAACCAAATAGCATTTCATTCAGATTTACCAAATTTTTTTCCATTTGAGTCTGTAATTAATGGAAAAGTAAGAGCATAAGCCTCTTTATCTAGCTTTTTCCTTATTAATTCTATTCAAGTTACTAAATTTCCCCATTGGTCTTGTCATCAAATTTGTAGTTTTACTCAGTAGTCCTTAAATAATTTATAAAAATCATATCATTGTAAGAGCATATAAGAAAATTCTGTGTATGAAATTGATTTATCAGGATCTTCAATTCTTTTTCTTACAGTTTCTTTTTTAATCATACTATTAACTGTTATAAATTTTCATACATTTCTTAGAAAATCTAAAATACTCATATTTTTAAAAAAATCGTAGTTATTGATTACTTCATATTTAAATTTTTGACCTGTAATTTTTTCTATATTTTGTAGTATGTGTCCAATTTGTTTTCTTATTGCTTGTTCATTTTTTCTTAAGGTTTCTTCATCTAAAAAACTTCTTTCTGAATCTTTTCCTCCAGGATCTCAAATCATACCTGTAGCTCATCCTACAATAGCAATATATTTGTTATTTTTTCTCATAAAGTGAACAGCTGTCATAAAACCTATGAAATTACCAAGATGTAAGCTATCAGCTGTTGGATCAAAACCACAATATAAAGCTTGATTTCCTTTTTCAAATATTTCAAAAACTTTTTCATTTGAAGTTTGATAAAGTAATCATCTATTTTCTAGTTCTTCTCTTATACTTGGCATTAAATTTTATTTTAATTTCTAAAATAATGTACTAAATATATGATTTTTAAGTTTTTTTTCAAATTAATTTTTCTTAGTTTTAGCCTGACTTACTATAGGTTTCCTAGGGTTAATTTTCTTAAAATGTTTAATTAAAATAAAAGCATCATCTTCATTTAAATTAGCAAATGAAAAATTTTCTTTAATATCTATTTGTCAAACATCTCATAGTTTATAATTGCTTTTTTGTTCTAGAAATTTTATTAATTGTCCTGGATTTTTAATTCAATCTTTTCTTCATTTTGCGATAAAAACTCTTATTTGTTTATTATTTGTAGTTTCTTTAAAATCTTTATAGTGTGTTGTTAGATATTCATTTCAGAAAGCTTCTTCAAGTAAAGCAGCTATTACTTTTACTGGTTCATCAATTTTTAATAAATCTTGTGCTAATTCTAAATATTGTTGTTCTTTATTTTTAATTATTTTTTCTGAGATATTGTTGATTAGTTTCTGTCTTTTAGCTGTTATTAGTTCTTCAGGTTTTGGTAGTTCTGATTTTTGTATTTTATGTTTTATAGTTTTTTCAATCCAAGCTAAATTTCTTGTTTCCTTTGGACTTACTAAAGATATAGCTTCTCCTGTGTTTCAAGCTCTTCAAGTTCTTCAAATTCTATGTGTATAAACTTCTGGATTTTCAGGAAGGGAGTAGTTAGATTGTTAATATCTATTCATCTTGCTGCAACATCTGTTGCTACTAAAATTTTAACTGCTTGATTTCTAAATCTTCATAGAGTTCTTTCTCTTAAATTTTGGCTAATATCTCAATGAATTGCCTCTGCTTTATATCATTTTTTTAGTAAATTTTTGCTAATTTCATCTACATCAGATTTTGTTCTACAAAAGATAATACCATAAAAGTCTGGCTCAGTTTCTAGAATTCTACATAAAGCATCAAATTTGTTTTTATTATCTACCATATAATACTTTTGTTCTATGTTTGGATTTGTTAATTCTTTTCTTTCAATTTTTACTTCATCAGGTTTATTTAAATATTTCATTGCTAAATTTTTAATTGCTTTAGGCATAGTAGCTGAAAATAATAGTATTTGCTTGTTTTCAGGAGTGTATTTTAAAATTTTTTCAATGTCTTCAATAAATCACATATTTAACATTTCATCAGCTTCATCCAATACAAGGTATTTAAGGTTATTTACATCTAAACTTTTCTTATTAATAAGATGGTCTAAAATTCTTCAAGTTGTTCATATTACAATTTGAGGTTTTCTCTTAAGACCATCTAATTCTTTTTGGATACTTTGTCAACCATATAAAAGTTGTATTCTTAAGTTTTTATCAGAGAAAGATTTAAATTCATTTGCTATTTGAATAGCTAATTCTCTTGTTGGAGCTAAAATTACTGCTTGAACTGATTTAAAATTAGGATCAATTTTCTGTAGTAATGGTAGTGCAAAAGCTGCAGTTTTTCAGCTACCAGTTTGGGCTTGTCAGATAATATCTTTTTCTCATTTTAAAAGTAATGGAATAACTGCTTCTTGGATTGGTGAAGGGTTTTTGTATCATTTTTTTTGGATTTTTTTTAGTAAAAAATCATTAATTCATAAATCTTTAAATGTTTTCATTTTTTAAAATTAATAATAAATTT
>CAZVAP010000008.1:19082-21036 GCA_964625125.1 uncultured Candidatus Peribacteria bacterium
TTTAAAATTAATAATAAATTTGCTTAGTTGCAAAATTATCTAAATAAAAAAGACCTTATTTAAGGTCTTAATAAAACTTTTTTCAGACCATTTTACAACTTGTTTATAAGTATAAGAAAAAAAAGATAAAAAGCTATGGAAATTATGTATTATAGTTCTTTCCTTTTTATAATTAAAAACTTTTTCTTGAAAAATACTTTTAAATCTTTATATTACCTCCTGCAAACAGGTCAGCCATATGCGGGTGTAGCTCAATTGGCTAGAGCACCTGTTTGCCATACAGGAGGTTGCGGGTTCGAGTCCCGTCACCCGCTAGTTTAATTAGTTAAAATCTAAAATAACCAGGCTTTTAAAGCCTGTTTTTTTGTTCTTTAAAATCTTTACAAAAAATAATATTTACTTATAATTGAAGTAAATTTATTTTTTTCTAATGGTTAATGAAAAAAACTTTGTTGTTGATTGTTGTATTTGTTATTTTCATATCAAACTATGTTTTTGCATATTGAAGTGCTGATATTTCCTGAATGTGGGGGAATATCTTCTCTTGATTACAAAAATTTATAGAAATTATTTATTTATTTTTCTGGCCTTTATTGTTTTTGGCTTCTAAACTTTTAAGTAATAATTGGGTTTTTGGTGGTAGTTTCCATTTGGATGTAATTTTTTGGAAATTATGGCAGGTAATGAGGACTTTTGCAAATTATTTTTTAGGTTTTATATTTTTAATAAGTGTTTTTATTTATTTTTTTAAAGCAGAAAGTAATTTAAGCTGGAAAAAGATATTTCCTAAAATAGTTATTGCTGCAGTTTTAGTCAATCTAAGTTGGTTTTTGTTTGGTGTAATGATTGATATCTCCTCTTTGCTTATAGGAGCTTTTGGTTCTATGGCAGCTTCTTTTAGAGGATATGTTTCTAAAATATGAACTGATAAACAAGGAAAGCTAACTTATTTACCTATAGTTTTTGATGGAAATAAATTTTATGTTGATTATAAAGGGACTAAATATACTCCTTGTATTTACAAAATTGATAAAAATTTACAAACTATAACAAATAAACCTGCAAATCTTCCTTGTTTTACTTTTGAAGGTTGAAAATATATTGGCTATAATACTGGTGAGTCTAATGTTATTACTGGATTATCAATAGACCCTCCTAAAGAAAGTATTTTGTTTTCTTTTTATAGATATTTGTATAATGATTTTTTTGTTAATACTGTTCAGACTAAATGAGCTTTATTTGTAATTTTTGTTTCTAAAATTTTTCTTTTTGCTATTCTTTTGGTACCATTGGTAGTTCTTATAGTTATTTTAGCTATTAGGTTAGTAATTTTATGGATAGTAATACCTTTTTCTCCTTTATTTTTGGCAGCTTATATATTGGGATTAGTTCCAGGGGATTATAAAAATAAGCTTACTGAGATTGTTTCTTTGATATTTCAACCTGCTTATGTTATGTTTATGTTGGGTATTTGATTTATTATTTTGGAAGCTGTATATCAGATGGAGCCTAAAAAGCATATTTATAATAAATCTGAATTAGAAAAAGTTTTTAATTATAAAATAGAAAATGACTGAAAAAAAATTACTTTATGAGATTATATGGTAATTGAATGAACTGATAACACAAATGGAGATACATCTAGTAATTTAACAATTAAGCAAATAGTTAACTACTTTGATTGGTTTGTAATTAATTTATTGGCAGGTTTTATTATGTGGGCTTTAGTATTTACTGCATTGAAATCAAATAAGTTTACTGAAAAAGTAGCAAGTTCTATTGATACTTATGCTAAAAAGAGTTTGGAAACTTTACCTATTTTGCCTGCTCACCAAAGTATTGCTTCATTAGGGAAAGCTTGGTCTACTATTAGTTCTAATTTAACAACTCAAAAAATAAATACACAAACAACAAAGCTTCAAAATATTTTTAAAGAAGATGAAAATAATGATTC
>CAZVAP010000008.1:21136-22675 GCA_964625125.1 uncultured Candidatus Peribacteria bacterium
AATTATTAAAACTTAAAAATTTAATCTATTAATTCTTCAATTTGTTCTTCTGATAAATTTGAAAATCTCATAATTGTGTTTTCAAAGTATAGTGGAACTTCTCAGGTAGGACCATTTCTATTTTTTCTTACAAATAAGTCTGCAATGTGTTTTTTATCAGTTTCTGGGTCATAATATTCTTCTCTGTACAGCATTAATACCATATCTGCATCTTGTTCTATTGCTCAAGATTCTCTTAAATCTGAAAGTTGAGGTCTTTTGTCAGGACGAGATTCAACAGCTCTGGAAAGTTGGGAAAGTGCAATTACTGGAACTTCTAATTCTCTTGCCATTTCCTTTAATCATCTTGAAATTTCTGAAATTTCTTGAACTCTATTCCCTGCAAAACGATTTGTTCAAGTCATAAGTTGTAAATAGTCAATAATAACCAAATCAAGTCATCACTTTTCTAGCTTAATTTTTCTTAATTTTGATTTTATTTCTTGAACAGTAGCTCCTCCTTTATCATCTATGTAAATATTTGCACTTCATAGTTTTTCCATAGAATTTCAGATTTTTATGAAATCATCATCTTGTAAATCTCAAGTAGCAATTTGTTTCATAGGGATTCAACTTGCCATAGAAATCATTCTATCTGCAATTTGTTCTTTACCCATTTCTAATGAAAATATGGCTACAGATTTTCACTGATTTACAGCTACATTTTCTGCTACATTTAAAGCAAACGATGTTTTACCCATAGCAGGTCTAGCAGCTAAAATAATTAACTCTCCAGGTTTAAATCATCCTGATATGTTGTCTAATTTATGATAACCTGAAAGTGTAACTTTTTCTTTTAAAACTTCAGGATTTTCAGCTACTTTATAATAATCTTCATATCTTCCAGCTAAAATATCTTTAATGTGTACTAAGCTATCGTGCATTTGATACTGAGTAAGGTTCATTATACTTTTTTCTATATTTTCCAATATTTCATCTATTGGTTTTTCTTCATAAACTTCTCCAGTAATTTTTTGAGCTGTTTTTAAAATTTGTCTTAGAACAGATTTTTCTTTAACTATTTTAGCATAATCTGATGCTCATGATGCAGTAGGTAAAAATAATGATAAATCATATAAGTACTCAATTCATCATATATTATCTAATTCATTTTTTTTTCTTAAAAAATCAGCTACTGTTACTGGGTCTATCGTTTTTTTGGAAAAAAAAAGATTATGCATTGCATCATAAATAATCTGATGTTCTTTTGCATAAAAATCTTCAGGCTTTATACTATAACCTTCAGCAGTATAAATTACTTCATTATCTATGAAAATACTACTTAATAAGGCTTTCTCAGCTTCAATATTGTGTGGAGGTAGCTTTAATTCCTCTATAGTTGGCATTAAATAAAATTATTTTTTAAATAAATTTAGCAGTGATAATCTAATTCTTGTAAATAAATTATCTGGTTTTTTATATGATATTTTTTGAACTTTCTCATCTTTCTTTAGAGATTTTAAAATTATTTCTAGTTGTTTTTTAGTAGGGTCTGGTGGT
>CAZVAP010000009.1:0-21747 GCA_964625125.1 uncultured Candidatus Peribacteria bacterium
ATCTACTATTTATATTTTTACTATAAAAAATTACCTTCTGAGCGATATTTACTAACTCAAAAAAATAATCATCAATCCTTAATTTCAAATCCCAAAAATTAAATTTTACCATACTTTCTCCATAAAATTTCTGCTATTTCAAAATCTTCTTCCCAATCTATATCGAAAGATTTAATTTTGTCAAGTTCATATAAATAAGGTTTATTTCCTATTCTATCATTTAAAGTTTTATATATTTCAATATCAGCAATAAAAGCGGCACTATTCACTTCATATAAAGGCTGCAATGTTTGAGTTCTTGGCCATTTTTCTTTATCTCTATCATAATTTATAGGTTCTTTGCTATTCCAAATAAAAGTTTGAATTTTATTTACACTCATAAGAGAGTCATATTTGTTTTTTTCTTCAAAATATTTTCCTATCATTGCTTCATAAATTTTTTCATCAACAAATGGTGATGTAACATGTGTCCATAAAATTATGCTATCATCTTTAATAATATTTGGAACATAATTTATTAGATCATCTGTAGAAGTTGATGAACTTGCTAAATTTTCAGGTCTATTATCTATTATAATTTTCTCATTTTTCAAAAATATTAAATCACACAGGATTAGACACATTAGACACATCAAACAATACAATGTCTTCTTGTCTAGATTTAGGAATTATATTTAAAATTGTTTCATATAAATCTCAGTGAGGATCTATAAGAGCTAATCACCTTCAAGATTCTAAATCTGATAAAATCATATTAGACAATAATGTCGATTTTCAAACTCAAGTTTTTCAAACAATGTAAACATGACGAGCTTTATCTTCTTGTTTTAATCAAACTTTAATAGTTTCATCAGCCCAATCTGCAACTCATAAGATTGTAGTATCCTGATTAATTTTAGGTAAATTAGGAGGTGGAGGTAATCTCTTATAGGTAATATATGAAAGTAAAGAAATATTATCTGATTTAGTAGGAACATAAAAAAGTTTAATAAATTCTTCTTTTTTTATAGACGAAAAAATTTCTTTTGGAGATTTGTTAAGAGGAAACTCAATATAATCTGATAAATATTTATATACCAATCATCTAAAATTAGCATTTCAACCTACTCAAATAGAAATTGCAGTTCATTTAATACCTGTAAAAGTTCCCTTATTTTTTTTCAGTTTTTTCTTAGGTGCTTGTCAAATAAAAATTCTATAGATTACATAGTATATTCACCAAACTACAAGTTTTATAAAATCCCATATTATTTCTAATAAACCTTTAGAATAATTTTCTTCTTCAGTAGAATTTAAAACCAATGAATATTTAACAAACCCTTCTTCTGACAAAGGAATATCCTTAAATAAGAAAAAAAATTCAGAAAAAAATTTCTTATTTGACTTTAATTTAATAGTATCATCTACTACATAAAAATACTCCGAAGGTTGGAAAGTAAGATTATCAACCTTTTTTAATTTAGAAGATGGAAAAAAATTATAAAAATTATTAATAAATTTTTTTTCTAAAACTTCAGGAAAACTCACTACTAAATGAGCATAAGAATTATTTCAGTAAATATAAAAGTTTATCCTGTTAGAATAATAAGAAAAATTATTTAAAAATTTTAAAAAAACATCAGGGCCAAAAGTATTTTCATGATAAGGAACAATTTCATACCACAAATAATCTAAATTTTCTTCCACTATTGAAGAAGAATTTATTTCAGAAACTTTTTTATCCTTTTTTTTAGAGTATCATTCTAGATAATCAACTACTTTATCAGCAAAACTCTCAATATACTTTAAAAAATCCTGTATCATTAAAAAACATAAATTGGTAAAATTATCTAGGTAATTATACTGAAATTATAAATTTTTTACAATTATCTAACTTGACATTTTTAAAATTAATTAAATTTTTGAGCCATACAATAAGCACTTGACCAAGCCCATTGTAAATTATATCATCAAGTATGTCAAGTAATATCAACTACTTCTCAAATAAAAAACAAACCAGGATATTTTTTTGATTCTAAATATTTAGTTAATTCATTTGTATCTACACCTCAAGCAGTAACCTTTGCTTCTTTCCAAGATTTTAAGCCTATAGGATGTAAATAAATAAAATTATTTTCTAAACTAAGATTAAAAAGCTTTCTTAATTTTTTAGTTGCCAATATTCTTCAATTTTCTTCTAAGAATTCTATTTTTATTAAGTAATTCTCAGGGAAAGTATCAAGATCTTTTCCATATAAAACTGAATTATAAGTCACTATACCAGATATTCACCAATGAGTAAATAGCAAGCTATTAATATCATTAAAAATCTCTTTCCCATTCTCAAACAACAAAAATTTAACATTTAAAGTGGTTCAAGCAAATTCATTTACCTTCTCTTTAGTTACAATTCAAACCAATCATTTATAAGGTTTATTTACTTTTAATCCTAATTTTTTAGCTAATTCATAACCAAAGCCTGTAGTTCAAGTTTGAGGATAAGATCTTCATCACACAGCAATAATAACATTTTTAGCTAAATAATTTCCTTTAGAAGTAATAATTTTATACAAATTATCCTTAAAAATAACATCTTTAACTAAAGTATTTAAAGAAATTTCAACATTATTTTGTTTGGATTTATTTATTAAAACATTCACAATATCACGTGCATGACCTGAGGCAGTAATTACTCTAAAATTATCCTCAACTTTCCAATCAACTCAATTAGATTCAAAAAAATTAATTATATCATATTGAGTAAATCTATTCAAAAAGCCTATTACTGCTTTAGGATTATTACTAACATATTTTTCAGGCAATAAATTTAAATTAGTAAAATTTGCTCTTTCTCATCAAGACATTAAAACCTTAATTCCAAGTAAAGAATTCCTTTCTAAAATAAGTTTTTTACAATTAAAAGGCAAATTAATATTAGCAAACAATCAAGCTGCTCCACCTCAAATAGTAATAAAATCATATATCATCAAAAAATATTTGCAATTAAAAGTATTTTTTATATCATACAGCCAACTCGTTTTTTTATCAAATATTCCTTTTAAATGGAACAAGCTCTTATTGAGGCTGTATTAAACAAAAAAAAATCTGCATTTAGTATTTTTTATAATGAAATTGTAGATCATTTCTATAGTTTTCTAAAAAGTTCTTACAACTTATCAAATGAAGAAATAAATGACATAATTTCTGATACATTTATAAAAATATGGACTAAATTAGATTCTTTCAACAAAGAAAAATGAGATTTTTTAAACTGGTGCTGGATGATCTTAAGAAACACTACAAAAGATTTTTTTAAGAAAAAAGAAAAAAGTCTATATTTTTCAGAATTATCAACATCTACAGAGGAAAATAATTCTTTTGAAGATAATATTAAAGATGAAGAAGACATTTTAGAAATTTTAGAGCAAGATTTTAAATCAGAGCAAATTAAAAAAGCAATAAGTAATTTAAAACCGTTAGATAAAGAAATTTTATTTTTAAGATTTTCAGAAAATAAATCATTTGAAGAAATTAGCAAAATAATAGGTCTAACCCCTTGAAATATAAGAGTTAAAACACATAGAATATTACAAAATTTAAAAAAATTGTTAAAAAATTGTAACAATATTGACTCTTAAACGTATTTGTAA
Organism: uncultured Candidatus Peribacteria bacterium; assembly: GCA_964625125.1. GTDB lineage: Bacteria > Patescibacteriota > Gracilibacteria > Absconditabacterales > Absconditicoccaceae > CAZVAP01. The sequence continues at coordinate 3,630 of CAZVAP010000009.1, forward strand.
GTGATTTAGTTTATTGGGAATAAAAATATGAAATTATCAAAATACTTAGAAAATCAGGTTCAGAAAATGCCCGAAGTAGATAAAATATTAACTTATGAAAAAATAAGAAACCAAATAGAAAAAGAAAGTATTTTTAGTAAAATTTCTTTTTATATAAAAGTAGGAGTATATACATTTTTTTTGTTGTTAATTACAATTTGATTGTTTATACCTTTTCATAAAAAAAACATTGAAGTTTATGCTGATTACATCTGAAAAGTAATTACTTATACTGGAGATTTTAAAATAATAGATAAAAATAAACAAATTTCATCTAAAATAATTAAAAACTGAGACATACTTAAAATTTCTTCTAATTCCCATTTAACATTACAAGTAAATCATTGAATAAAACTTTACTTAATCTGACCTGCAAAAATTCAATTTTCTAAATATAACTGACCTGATAAAAAAGATATATATGTAATAAATATGCTAGATGGGAACTATATCACAGTTAAATCAAACTCTGCTAAAGACAAATTAATCATTAAATCTAAATTTATAAACATTGAATCAAATGAAAATCTGGTAGATTTAAAATATACAAAAGAATGAAATGCTACAATAATAGAAAATAATTGAGGAAACATTATTGTAAAAAATAATCAAAAAGTATTAACCTTATCAAATAAAGAAAAAGCAATTTTCTTAGAAAATAAGGATATTCAACACATTAAAAATATATTTAATGATAATTACAAAAAATATCAAATTAGCCAAAATTGACAAATAAAAGTTGTAATTACTTCTGATGAAACAAAAAGACTTAGCAATATTATTTCAAGAAATGCTACTATACTAGCTGTTTGAAAATACGTACTTTGAAGTTTAAATAATGATAATAAATGGAAACAAAGTTGACAATCTCAATTAATAAACATTTTATTGAATACTTACAATATATTAAATCTTCAAGTTCCAAACTTATTGAAAAATAAAATTAAATCCAATGATATTAAACCTGAAGACTTAGTAAATCTAACAGATTACCTTATAAGTAATATAAATCAAAAGTATATTATTCCACAACAATATTTACAAAGATTGAAAGTAATACTAGCCTATTTAGTAATAGTAGAGAAATTAAAAGTAAACAAACAACAAAAATTTAAAAATTTATCTTCATTAATTAACTACCTAAGATTACCAGCTAAATACAAAAAAATATTACTAACATTCTAATAAAAATAAAAAGCTAGGGAAAACTCCTAGCTTTTTTTATTCATTTTCATCTAAATCTAACTTAATTTTCAATTCTTCAAGCTGCTCCTCATCTACTTTTGAAGGTGCATTCATCATCAAATCAATTCATTTTCAAGTTTTTGGGAAAGCATATACTTCTCTAATATTATCTTCATCTGTTAAAATCATCATTAATCTATCCATACCTATTGCAAATCATCAATGAGGTGGAACTCAATACTGAAAAGCTTCATACATTGCACCAAATTTTTCTTTAACTTCTTCTTCAGTCCTTCAAACTTTTTTAAAAGCTTCAATTAAAGCATTTATATCTGTATTTCTGAGAGAACCCGATAAAATTTCATATCAATTTAAAACTAAATCATATTGATAAGCTTTAACATCAAGTAATTCATCTCATTCTTTATTTTTTATAGCTTCATATCATCATTGTGGAGCTGAAAAAGGATTATGAGAAAAATCTATTTTTCAAGTAATTTCATCTTTTTCAAACATAGGAAAGTCATAAATCCATACAAAAGCTAACTCATCTTTATCAGCTAAATTATACCAATCTCTTAATGTTTGTCTTACTACATCTAATACCTTTACTGCTTTATCAAATTTATCAGCAGAAAAGAAAATAATATCTCATATTTTAGGTTGTAACCTATCTTCAATAGCTTTCTTTTCTTCTTCTGAGAAAAATTTTAAAATAGGACTTCTAGGTCATTCTTCATCATAAATAATATAAGCTAATCATTTAGCTCATGCTTTTTGAGCAATCTTTGTTAAATCATCAATTTCTTTTCTAGTCATTTTTTGATTTTCTAGCTTAATGGCTTTAATTACTCATTTATTATCAACAACAGACTTAAATACTGCAAATTCCGAATTTTTAAAAACATCTGTTAAATCAACAAATTTCATATCAAATCTTAAATCTGGTTTGTCTGTTCCATAATAATTTAAAGCTTCTTCATAAGTTAATCTTAAAAATCAATCATCTTTATATTCTCCCAAGCCAATTCTAGACTTTAAATCCTTACCCAATAAAATTTTCTTATTTGGAGAAAGTTTTGAAATAACATATTTTAAATAATTCTCAACTACTTCAAAAACATCATCTTGTTCAACAAAAGACATTTCACAATCAATTTGATAAAAATCACCAGCATGTCTATCAGCTCTTGGGTCTTCATCTCTAAAACAAGGTGCTATCTGAAAATATTTATCTATACCTCATACCATCAATAATTGTTTATATTGCTGAGGAGCTTGAGGCAAAGCATAAAACTTACCAGGATTTAACCTTGAAGGAACCAAATAATCTCTAGCTCATTCAGGAGAAGAATTTGCTAAAATAGGAGTTTGAACTTCTATAAAATCATTTTCATGAAACCATCTTCTAGTTTCATCCAAAAGCTTAGATCTAAATAACATTTTCTCCAAAACTGGTTTTCTTCTTAAATCCAAGTATCTATGCTTATACCTTATTTCTTCACCAGCATTTGTATGATACTCATCTACTTCAAAAGGTAATGGTTTAGATTTAGATAAAATTTCAATATCATCAACTAAAACTTCTATATCTCAAGTTTTTAATTTAGGGTTTTCTTGCCCAGCTGGCCTTGCTCTAACTGTTCAAGTAACTTTTAAAACAAATTCATTTCTTACATTATCGGCTATTTTATGTGTTTCTTTATTATGTTCTGGATCAAAAACAACTTGTGTAATTCAGTATCTATCAGCTAAATCAATAAAAATAACTCCTCAATGATCTCTTCTATGTCTTGCCCATCCAGTTAAAGTTACTTTTTCTCAGATATTTTCTTTTGTTAATTGTCAACAAGTATGAGTTCTCAACATTTAAATAAAATTAGAAAAAATAAAAGTAATTTAGTTATAATAAAAATTTGAAGTTTTTTTACAATCATAATTTATCCACTATTTCTTGGGTTACAGATTCTATAGGTTGATTAGCATTAATTTTTATTAATTTTCATTCTTTTTCATAAAGTTCAACTACAGGCAAAGTTTTTTCATAAAAATCCTTAATTCTTTGCTTAATTGCATTTTCTTCATCATCAGATCTTTTAACTAATTTATCACCTGTTTTGGGATCAAATTCTGTTCAAGCTGGAAAAGTTTCTCAAGTTTTAGGATTATACATTCTTCCTAATAACCTTTTAATTGCTTCATTTTCTGGTAAATCAAAGTAAACAACTTTATAATCTTTTGAAAGCATTTTATCAGCTGTTTGCTTGTTTCACATATTTCTTACTAGTCCATCAAAAATTATATTATCAGATTTTGAAGTTTTTATAAAATCCTCTAAAATCATCTCGATAATATCAGGTGTAACTTGTTTACCTGCCTCAATAGTAGTTTTAATTAATCTTCATAATTCAGTATCTTCTTTAGCTAATTTTCTTAATTGACCTCAAGTCTCAAATATAGAAAAACCATATTTCTCAGCTAATATCCTAGCTTGAGTACCTTTTCCTGAACCTTGAATTCAAATAAACACTAACTGCATCCTATATATTAATAAATAAAACGGCTATTTTATAACTACTTTAAAAGTTTTTTCAAATTAAAATCTTGCTAAATAAAGCAAAAATTTTATACTGAACTATATTGAAAATATAATTTATTTTATTTTTTTCATAAAATGAAGATATTATTTGCTTCCATATGAATAAGTTTTTTGATAATGTTAAGTGGATTATATCTATTTAAAAAATTATGAGTTTTAGATACACCATGGAAATATAAGGACTTAAATAGAAAAACTCCTGTTCCAAGACTAATGGGAATTTTTTTAATTTTTGCAACAGTACTTAGTATAATTTTACTTTTACCTGGCTATTGGAACTATAAAGAAATACAAGCATTATTTATATGAGCTATATTTTTAGGAATAATCTCTATAATTGATGACATAAAAGGTTTATCTCCAAAATTTAGACTACTTGTTCAAATCATAGTATCAATAATATGAATATTATGAGGAGCTATCATAACCCATATAAATTTATTTTGAGAAATTGTTAGTTTACCATATTGGGTTTGATTTATAGTATCATTATTTTGGTTTATTTTGATTATAAATAGTTTTAACTGGTTTGACTGAATAAACTGAATGTGAGCTTGAGTAGCTACAATAGGTTTTTTCACTATAGCATTAGTTATTAAATTTATTATTTTTAAATATTACAATATATCACCAGCAGAACTAAAACATTTAATTTTTATCTTAAATTTATCTCTTATTATGACAGGAGTAAGTTTTGTATTTACTTTAATGGAAATAAAGCCACGAGGATTACTTAGAGATGTAGGAATTATGTTTTTATGATATGTTTTAGCTTATTTAAGTTTATTTGCTTGAGCTAAAATTTGAATTATATTAGTTGTACTATCATTAGTAATATTTGATGCTTTCTGGGTAATAATTAACCGTTTAAAAAACAAAAAAAATCCTATGATTTGAGATTATACACATTTCCATCATAGATTAATGAAACATTGATGGAAAAGAGAAGAAATAAGAGCTTTTGTCCGAATATGGGCACTATTTTTTATGGTTTTAATGATTTTACAATGAACTAATACTACAAACAAAGCTATCATTTTTATAATGATTTTTATAATATTTTTTTGAGTTCATATCTATATGTATTGGATAAAAAAACTACCAATATGATTAGGAGAAAGAGCTGAAAATTTAAATAATAATAAAAATAAATGATAGGATGAATTATAGCAGCTATAATCTTACTATTAGCTACATTTTTTACCCTAAAAATATGGATATGGCTTTACAATACAGCTTTTGGAATAAAAAATAATAAAAAAATTATATTCATTAGTTTAATTGTAGGATGAATTGCTGCTTGAACTATATTATTTTTCCCACAAATAATACATCATTTTAGTTTAAAAACTTTTACAGACTATTCGTTTTCTACCAAAGTTGCATTAATATTTATCACATATTTAAACACTATAAGTTTATTATTTACAGCTATTTTAGGCAGGTTTTCCAAAAAACAAATTATAAATTTAGCTATTCTAGATACAATTTTTATCCTTTTGTTTTTTTTACTTAAAAAACTTAACATAGAAGAATATACTTTAAACATAATTTTATATTACCTTTTTGTAGCTTATTGAGAAGAAACTATAAAAAATCAACTAGCTTTTTGAATAAACAATAAATTATGAGTAGTTAAATCAGATTTATTATTATACCATATTTTAGTAGCTATAGGATTTGCTTTTTGGGAAAACTTAGTATATTTAAGTTGAGTAATTTGATTTCAAACTTTTATAGTTACTTTAATGTGAGGATTGTGAATAGTAATTACTAGAGGAATTATAGGTTTTTGAGCACATAGTTTTTATTCAAGTCTAATAGGAATGTGAAATATATTATGAGCTATACTAATGTTATTTTTTATTATTTTAGCAATGCTAGTACATTACGGATATGATTTAAGTTTATATTTTAATTATAAAATTATCATCCCATTTTTTATTGTAGTATTTTACCTTTGGATAAGCTGGATTTTTTATAAAATTGATAGGATTTATATTGAAAACTAAATTTCTTTAATATTTACTCATAAGTTCTGCAGTTTTTCTATTACATTTTCATATCATCTTTTAATAATATGTTCATTTGTAATAATTGTTTCACCTTCAGCAATTACTCAGGCTAAAATTAAACTTGCTCAAGCTCTTAAATCTTTACTATTTACATAAGTTCATTTTAATTTTCTTTGTCAAATAATTAAAACTTCATGAGGATTTAAAATTTCAACATAAGCTCCCATATTTTCTAATTCTGAAAAATAAGAAAATCTTCATTCAAACAAAACTTCATGAATTTTGCTAATACCATTAATTTGAGTTAATAAAACTCAAAAAATACTTTGTAAATCAGTAGGGAAACCTGGATAAATCATAGTTTGTAATTTCACTGGCTTATAATTTTTTTTATTAAAAGAATTAACTTTAATAAAATCAGATCCAACTTCATAATTTATACCAATTAAATTTGAAATAGCAAAAACTGAATTTAAATGTTCTGGAACAACATTTTTAATAACAATTTCACTATTATCAGCCAAAGCCCCTAAAACAAAATAAGTACCAGCTTCAATATAATCTGAAACTATTTCATACTCATAACTTAAGATATTAATAGATGATGGTTTTATAATAAACCTATGGTCAAATCCTATTTTAATATTTGCTCATAAATTTCTTAAAAATTTAACTAAATCAATTACATGTGGCTCAATGGCTGCATTAACAAGATGAATTTCATAATCAATTTTGTCCAAAAAACTTAAATAAATCAATAAAGCTTCAGTAGCAGTTACAGAAAAAGAATCTAAAATTATCTTTTTATTTGGCTTAGAGACTACCTTAAAAATCTTTCTATCACTTTTTTGAATTACTTTAACTCAAGCCTGTTCAAACCCTCTATCAAAAGTATCTAAAGGTCTTTTCCCTAAGCTACATCATCAACAATTAGAAAAAGGAATTTTTCAAAACTTAAATAAAGCCACAGGAATCATCAAAATACTACTTCTTATCCTTTCTACTAAAGGACCTGTTAAATTTCATTTTTGTAAATTTTCCATTCAAATTTTATCCAAAATTTCTACATCCAAAATTTTAGGCAAATTAGTTAATGAAACTTGTTTATCAACTAAATAATTAGCTGCTAAAATAGGCAAAGCTGCATTTTTACTAGCTGATATAACAACTTCTCATTCCAAGTCAGGAGAATAACTTACCTTAAACATAAAAAAAACTTAAGGAATAAATCTCCTTAAGTTTTATAGTTTTTAATTTAACTTTCAACTTTTTATGATTTCAATTCATTTTCTTGGTAATCTTCATAACTAGCATAATCTGAAGAATGTAATACATCAGTAATAAGCTTATCAATTCATTTTTTATCAGTAATAACCTCTAATTTAATATTTCAGGTAAATTGTCCATCTTTAAGCTCCCAAAACATATATAAATCTGGATATTGTTTTTTTAATAATCTATAAGCAACTCAATATTTAGAATCTTTTAATGGATTTTGTTCTAACCAAAAATGATTTGGTTCTTCCTCTAACATCAATAATTTAGCACCACTTTTGGTTTCAATCAATTTTAAAGTTAAATTTTTTTCAAACAAAACTTTCATATTTTTATAAATTACAAACTAAATTTTACCTTGCCAATATAATTTATCAGCCAATAATTTCTCACAAGTTGTTTTCAATGCAATATATTCTTCATATCAAGTTTCTACCTCAACCTCTTCAAAAAAATTATTTTCCATCATTTTCTTAAAAATTTCTTTTGGGATAACAAACTCAATTTGTAATTTTAAAGGATCTGTTGAATCAACATAAAAGTTCATAAAAACATAATAACCACTTTTCTCAAATTTACTACTTACAACAATATCTCCCCTATTAGCTCCAGTAGATTTTCTAACATCAATACCTTTCAATTTCCAATGTTCCAGTTGTTCTAAAGTTTTTCATAATGGAGTATGAAACTCAACAAATTCCATAAATCTTTCTCAAGCATTAAATATACATTCCTTTAAATCAGTATCTTGTATAAACTCTTCTGTAGAAAAATAATGCTTAAGTAATGGAACAATAGAATTAATAAAATCATCTTTCTCACGTTTAAACTCTTTTGGTTCTTCAAAAATTATTTCTATCTCATCAAATTTTGTTTGTAATTTATCTATTATATCAGTAATATTTTCCAATTTAATAAATTTGGTTTTAAATACTTTTTTATTCATTATCTTTTTTTTATTAAATAAAAGCACCTAACAAGTGTAGGTGCTATAATAATAGTTTAATTAAAAATTTCAAGCCTTATTTAAGATTTTTTTGTAATTCCTCCTCTACTGACTTAATTAATTCATTAAACATATCCTGAGATAAATTAGAAATATTTCAAATTTTTTTACTTTTAACTACCTCTAAAATAAGCTTTATATCATCCTTATCTATAAAACCTGTTTTTAACAGATAGTCTACATATTCAGAAACTTTAGAATACTTATTTTCTAAAACAGGATTAAAAATTGCATATAATTTTTCATATTTTCAATCTACAATATAAGAAAATACATTAGCTAAAACAGAATCATTATAATAAAATTTTTCCAATATTTTTTCCAAAAACTTAGCTTTTTTAGCATTATCCTTTTGATTTGCTTTAACTTGCTGTTTTGCTGCAGCTGCTTTTTTAGCATCTTCCTGAACTCTTTGTTTTTCTTCTTCAGACACCTCAGCTGAGGAACCTATCCCAGCAAAACTATCAAGATTATTTAGTTCTTCCATTTTTTAATTTTTACTTAGTAAACTATTTAACTTAGTTAGAGTAATCACAAACTTATCAGCATATTTAAGCCTTTTTTCAAAATTTTCCTTTAAGAAAAAAGCTGCTTTAATATCTATAAAATATTCATCAAAAAACAAAGCTATCTTTTTTTTAACATCATTTAAAAAAGCTTCTTCTACTGGATTGTAAACCAATACTAAATCAACATTTATTTTATCTGAATTATCCAAAAAAAATAAATCTCAACACCAATATGAATCTAAAAAATAATATTCATTTAAAAGACTATCTAGAAAATTTAAAAAATCAAAAACAAATATATTAAAAATCATTTTTTTAGCCTTTGGAGCATAAACTAACTGCCAACGATTCCCAGTTTTGTTTTTTAAAATAATTCAAGCTTCTTCAAGATTATCAATCTGCTTTTTTATAGCTGGGAAAGATTGTTTTAAATTAGATTCTAGCTCTCTTGCAGAAACACCCTCTTGTTTAAACATCAAATACTTTAAAATATCAACTTTTGTTTTATTTCCAAAAAGTAAATTTATATTCATTAATAAGGTTTAATACTAAATGTAGTTTGCAAATTCATTTTATATTTTATAAGTCTTTCAGGATTTAGCTTAGTTTTATAATTAGTAGGATAAAATTGTGTGGTAAGCCTTATTCTAATATAAGGATAAATTTGTATTTTATCATCATCCCATCACAAATTAGGATCTACGGTTGGGAAAATAGCTAAATCAAAGTCTCTTACAGTTAAATCATTAATTGTTAAATCAACCCATCAATCATCTACATTAGCAGGAAGTTTATAACCTGATAATCCTCAATTTGGATCGATACTTTGTCAATTACATATAAAACCTTGTTGTTTATCACAAGCCCAGGTGTCAATTTTTCAATCATGAGAATAAGGTCAAAATGTTTCAATATTATGATCCTGTCCTATATCAAATCATTTTAATTTTAAAATTTGTAATTTATATAACTTTTCGCCAGTTGAAATAGTTCAATCTTTATTAAAATCTTCCTGTTTTACAAGTTTTCTTCTAATAAAAATTCTATGTCTTTTATCTTTTGAAATTAAATATAACTCTTTAACATGCAAATTATCTCCTACTGCAACTGGTCCAATTCCCAAATCTAAATCATCATCATCTCCTTCACATCACATATAACCATCAGCATTTGCTTTTACATCCCAAAACTGTAATGCATACTCACCAAATGATTGTTTTTTCCCTGCTCAATTTCATTCTCAGCCTACATTTTCCCAGCAACCACTACCAGAATTTAAATTATCTTCTGTTTGATAATAAATATAATTTGTACCAGTATTATCAGTATCTCATTCACAATCATGATCTCATCAAGGAATTTCATCAGGATAATTATTATCATCTCACTTAGAAGTACAATAGTACAAAATATTATAACTTCAAGTAGAATCCTTTATAGAATTTTCATTACCATAAGCTGTAAAATCTGAACAATAACCAGAAGTTCAAACATTCCAAGAAAAGTTATCTCAACCATTATTTCAATTACAACCTACTATTCTTCTATTAAAATATTCCTCATAATCGATAGTATAGTTTTTCATTAAAATATTTAACTTTTCAACTAAGTTATTTGTATTTTTAATTAAAATTGATTTAGCAAAAATATCAGTTCTTAATTTTTCCATTTGAAAATAAATTGATATAACTACTGTCAATATTAGTGAAAAAATAGTTACAGCTATTATCATTTCTACTAAAGTAAAAGCTTTTTTCATCAATCAATATTAATACTAAAAATCATCTTCAAAAATATCCTTTGGTTTTCACTTAATAAAAGATTGAAAAAACAACACTGCAACTGCTCAAAATATCATTGACAAAAATATTATAACAATTAATCAAGTAGGTAAACTAACATAATTCGAATTACCAAACAAAAACATATTAGTACTTGATAAGTATACCAAGTTAATAAAATAAATTATCAATAACATAATGAACACAACAAATAAAACAAAACCATATAAGAATTTCATAATTATTTTTTAATAGATAAAAGTTTTTTACAAATCACTTCGTCTACTAACCTATTGTTTATCAAAGCATCCAAACTAAGCTTTATTCTATGTCTTAATACTGGTAAAACAACCATATTAACATAATTTATTTTAACTTGAGTATCACCTGCTAAATAAGCAACAGCTTTGGATGCTTTAAGTAATGATATAGTAGCTCTTGGTGATGGTCAAAGCAAAATATTTTTATCTTTTTTTCTAAGTTGCTCAACAATATTTGTAATATAATCTTTAATTTCATCTGTAACTACAATATTATCTACTTGTTTTTGAAGTTCAATAAGTTGTTCTTTAGTAAACAAAGGAGCAATATCATCTAAAGATTTCTCAAAAACTTCTAATATTTTTAATTCCTCTTCTTTAGAAGGATATTCAACTAAAACTTTCATTAAAAATCTATCCATTTGAGCTTCAGGTAAAGGATAAGTTCATTCTTGTTCTATTGGATTTTGAGTTGCCATAACAAAAAAAGGTTCAGGTAATTTATATGTTTGTCACCCAATAGTTACTTGTTTTTCTTGCATAGCCTCAAGCAAAGCTGATTGTACTTTTGGAGTTGCTCTATTAATTTCATCAGCAAGAAGTAAATTAGTAAATATAGGTCAAAAAAAAACTTTAAATTTATTTTCTTTTTTATCAAAAATTTCTCATCAAATTATATCTGCTGGCAACATATCTGGAGTGAATTGTATTCTTTTAAAATCTAGTCCCATTAACTTTGACAAAACTAAAATAGTTCTGGTTTTTGCTAAACCTGGAGCTCCTTCAACCAAAATATGTCAATTACTTAAAATTGATACTAAAATACTTTTTAATAGATTATCTGAACCTACAATATACTCTTTTAGCTTAGAATATAATTTTAAAAATTCAGAATTAGATATTTCTAAAGGTTCAAGTTCTTTGGCAAAAATTGTATTTTTCCAATCAAAATCAGTATTAGGTTTTACCTGTTTTTTTTCTATAGACAAATATATAACAGATATTCCTACAACTAACATTAACACAATTAAAAAAGCTAGCATATTAGCAAATTAAATTAATAAATTATTCAGACCATTTTTCACAAGTTCAATTAGCACCTAATTTTAAACAAAAATAACTTTTAAACAAATAAGACCTTGGATCTATAATTAATTTATATTTTTGTAGGCAATTATTATTAGAAGGATGATCACAATAATAAAAGTAAACAACACCTGTATGACTTGAAGACAACTTATCAGTTCAGCTATAAAGTTCCATTGGAGATTCAGAAGTAGTAGAATTATCTACTTGTAAGCCTGCTTTAATTTTAACTTTTGATATATCTCAGCTTAAGAAAGTATGATAAGTTCTAGTATAACATTTATTAATTTCATCTACTCAATTGCCTACTAGTTTTATAGGTTTTTTTACAACTCAAGAATAATCTAAAATTATCTGCTGATTTGATTTATCAAAAATTACATTATAATAATTAGGAGCAATATATTTACCACCAGTTAAAACACCTTTTTGAGATAAAGCTTCTTGAAAAAATTTATCTAACTTACCATATATTTTAACATAACATGTATCAAAATTAGCTCTATTAATCTGCTTATATGAAAACATTCTTCATATAGCTGCAATAATAATCCCAATAATAATAACTACTATTAAAAGTTCCATTAAAGTAAAAGCTTTTTTCATAATGTTTTTTTATTCTTTTAAAGGCCTTATTACAAATCTATATCCTTCATCTCCCTGATCTTTTATTAAAATTGGCTTTTCACTATCAAAAATATTAAAAATAACTTCCTCTCCTTCTACATACTTAAGAAAATCTAATATACTTTTTCAGTTTAGTCCTAGACTAATAACTTCTCCATCAAAAATAGCTGGAATCTGTGTTACTCATTCTCACAAATCAGTTTCACCTGAAGATATAATTAATTTTTCTTCATCAGGAATAAACTTTACAAAGTAGCTAATATCTTTTGAAAATAAAGAAACTTTTCTAATAGCTTTTTCTAATAAATTTTTATCAACAATAATCTTAAAATTATATGTAGGTAAAATAATTTTTTCATAATCAGGGTATTGTCCTGCAATTAAATTTGTTTTTACTAATATTTCAAAATCATCTATTTTAAAAGCAAAACTAACCATTTTATTATCATACTCAACCTTAACTTCTTCTACACCTGAAGCTAAAGATAAATCAGAAATTTTTTTAATCTCAGCTAAAGTATGCTTCGGTATAACTAATTCAAACTCCTTTCCTAAAGAAGTATTTAGTCTATATTCTGCTAACCTAAAACTATCAGTTCAAACAAAAGCTACAAAATCTGAAGATGATTTTAACAACATTCAAGTAATAATTGTTGTAAAGCTTTTATCTGGTATAGAAGATTCTACTCTTTCAATTCATTTACTTAAGATGTCAGCAGAAATCTCAAAAGAATCTGGATTTTCTATATCTGGTACTGCTACATACTCATTTATAGAAATTCATTTAAACTCAAATTTATCTGGTCAAGCTATAATTGTTAATAAAGTTCCATCATCCTTTCACTCCATTAAAATATCATCAGAATCTGATACTTTTATAGCATCCAATAACATTTTAGCATTTACAGTAATAGCTCATTCTGATTCAATTTTAGCTGGCAAAGTAATATTTATAAATTTATTCATATCAGTAGCCTTTAATTCCAATGTATCAATTTTACCAGTAATAGCCACATTTTCTAAAATAGGTAAAGTAGAATTTCTACTTACAAATCTACTAGCCAATTCCAAAGCTGGAAGTAGTTTCTTTTTTTCAACTTCAAATTTCATTAATAAAATTTTAAATAAGTAAAACTTAAAAGGATTGTAAAAAAAAAGTAAAAATTTGCAAGATAAAACAACTAAAATTTAGTATCTATTTACCTTTAAATAAAGTTCTAAAAACACCTAGTATGACTATTATATCCATCCAAATAGACCGATTTTGAAACCGATATAAATCCAATCTTGCTTCTTCGTCAAAAGGCAAATCTCTTCAGAATACCTGAGCATAACCAGTAATCCCAGGCTTTGCTGCCAAAAGCCTTTTTTGCCATTTTTTATATTTTTTTACTTCTTCTTCCAAATGAGGTCTAGGTCAAGCTACAGACATATCCCCTTTTAAAACATTAAAAAATTGAGGTATTTCATCCAATGAAGTTTTTCTTAAAATTTTTCACCAAGGCTTTACTCTTGGATCATTAGAAATTTTAAACAATACATCATCTCTCTCATTTTTATCTAATAAGTCTTTTTTAAGTTCATCAGCATTTTCTACCATTGTTCTAAATTTATAAATTTTTATTTTTTTTCAGCCTTGTCCAATTCTTTCCGACACATAAAAAATTTTTCATTTATCATGAAACCAAATCCGTAAAGCTATCAATATATATAACCACCAAAAAAGTAGAATAAAAACTAATGAAAACACAATATCAAAAAGTCTTTTAAAAATTTTCCACCAACCTTCTAATGGAGAAGGCTTATATTTCCAACTGATTAATGGTCAGATTCTTTCAGGAGAGTACAATATATCTTCTAAAAAATTTACATCAGGAATATGATAAACTTCAATTTGTCTTAATCTAGCCTCATCCATGATATTCTCTATCAATCAGGCATCCATATTTCATACTAAAAAAATAATATCATAATTCTTTATCTGATTTAAATCATCAATTTGATTTAATCTATAAATCTTATAATTTTTAAATTTTTGAAACAAATCATTGTAAAATTCTGTTTTCCAAACTCATATTTTATAAGGCTTTTTCTCCTCTAATTTAGAGTTCAACAAATTTAAAATAAAATCTAAAATCAGTAAAAAACAAAAAGAAAAAAATATACTCCATATAATCACCAATCTTGAAATTCAATTTTTAAATATAAAACCATATCAAAAATAAGCCAAAAAAGTAATACTAATAGACCATAAAACAAAAACTTTTAAAAATAAATTATAATATCAATGAATAGGTCCCTCCAATTTATAAAGATTATAAAACAATCATATTACAACAAACAAAGTTGCTGATAAAATTCAAAAAAATAAGGTCTCATAAATGTCAATAAAAGGTATCCTCAAATGAACAAAAGGTATCAAATCTGTATGAAGCCTAATATTAACTACCCAATAAAAAACTCCAAATATAACTAAAAAATGTAAAAAGGGCCTAATTATCCTTAAATATTTCATTTAGAAAAAATTTCATTATAAAGCTTTTAGCTTTTTATCTATTTGATCTTGTAAAATCAATAATTTTTTATAATTTTCAGTTTCTTTGTTAGTAATAGATAATAAATAAGAAATTAAGTTTTTTTGTCTAGATAGCCATTCTTGATCGGTAAAAGTTTCATTTTTTAATACCTCTAACTCTTTTCTTAAATCATCCCCTTTTTCAAAAAATTCACCATTATAAACATTTGAAAAATCTGACATTTTCATAAGTTCTTCTAGTAAAGTTTGAGGCTTATAAGTATATTGAGTAGCTAAAATAAGTTTTTTAATTAAAGCAATTTTATCCTTATCATATCATTTAGATGTTAACCATTCTTCTGCTATTTCTGCTCCTATAGGTTCATTATTATCATAGCTTTTTATAAAACCAGTATCATGAAAAATAGCAGCTAACTGAAGTATTTCCTTTTCTTCAGGAGAAAGATTATATTTATCAGCTAATTTAGTAGCTTCATCAAATACTGATTTTGTATGAAACCAATTATGATAATAATATCAATTTTCAGAAGTTATATTATATTTTTCTAGCAAAGATTTTACATATTCTAAAGCTTCATCTATCATACCAAACTTTTAGTAATAAATTTAGTTAAGTATAAAAAACTTAATCCAATAAATCAACTATAAATTTAAAAAAAGACAATCCTTAATTGATTGCCTTTCCAAAATACAAATAATTAATTAGTATATTTTTGAATAACCATATTTTTAAATACTTTCCTTGTTTTTGGACCAAACCATCCGGCAGCAAATGTTTCATCACTTGAGATAATATTATTATCTAATTGAAATTTTATAACAGCTTGCTTAGTTTTTAAATCATAATATCCACTAATTCAGCCATTATAATAACCTAACTTTTTCAAATATTTTTGCAAAATCTTAACCTCATAAGTATTATACCCCACTCATAAACCTCTTCTTAATAAAGATAACTCTTTTTTTACTTTTTCCAATTTATAATCAGGAGAAGATACTAAAGCTGGAGAATAAGTAATACTTTGATTGAATTTAGGTTTTTTAAAAATTATTCATTTTTCTAAGAGCACCTTTCTTAATAAATGTCTAGTTTTAGGTCAAAAATATCATAACCATTTAGTTTTCAATCAGTAATCTAGCTGAAATTTAGCTAAAGCTTTTTTTGTAAGAGGACCAAAATATCAAGTGGGTCTATAAGTAAAATATCATAGTTTTTTTAAATAAATCTGCAAAATTTTAACCCATGGATCTTTTCTTCAAGTATACAATCATATTCACCACAAAGTTTTTTCAAAGAAGTTTTTAAAAATATGAAATTTAGAATAATCAAATCCCACTTTTAAAGGTTTATTAGCAGGACATACATATCAAACCATAATTTTTTTTCAAAAACTTAATGCTCTCATTAATCACATATCTCACTTTCATACCCAAATATCGATCCTATCATAATTTTGATTCCTTTCTCACTTATGAACAATAGCTTGTCATCTATCTTCTACTTGTCCTACTCATTTTAAATCAGGAAAATAAATTTTTGTTCCAAATTTATAAGATTTAGGTGCAGCCAACATACCATTAAAAACTTTTTTTCAACTTGCACCTTTTATTCACTTTCCATTTAATTTAATTTCATCCCGATAATTACCCTTGTAATAAATTTTCTGTCCATAGATTGGAGAATAATAAGCTGATACTTTAAATACTTTTTTATAACATCCAGACAAATCAATTCCCATACCAAAACCAGTATATAAAGTCAGAAACAAAATAAAGAAATATATTTTTTTCATTTTTTTATTTTTATTTTTATCTAAAAGATTACTACTATTTTAAAAATTTATTAAATTTAAACAAATTAGATTATTGACTTTTTAAAAAAAGGTAGCATATGCCACCTTTATATTTTAAAATATAAACTTTCTTAAGCCATACTCGGGGAGCAGGACTCGAACCTGCGACTTCCTGGTTCAGAGCCAGGCGTTCTACCAGCTAAACTATCCCCGATTAAAAAAGACTACTAAAGGTAAATATAGCCTATAATATGAGCATCCATAGGAACCCGTCTTAATGTAACAATATATTTACCCAAAGCATTCATTTCTTCAATTAAAATTCTTTTTTTTGACCAATCAATTTTTTTTACAATTGCAACATGTCAAGCATAATAATACCTTCTTCAACCATACTTAAATACTACAATTGCACCTACTTTAGGTACATGTCAAACAGGATAACCTGCAGCCTTAGCATTTTGATACCAATATCTTGCATTTCAATTCCATAATTTTTTTTGTTTATGTTTAGAAATATAAGGAAACTTCTTTATAGCTACAAACCGAGTACATTGCCCTCTATAAAATCAATTATAAACATTTGGTCTGTACCGATACTTTGCAACAATATTTTTTCTATTAGAAGATAATGAAAGTCTCCTTACTACATAAGAAGAAAAATCTGGCTTTACTAAAGATTTAGTATTCTTTTTTAACCAAGCTTTATATTGAGCTTCAGTCATAGGAATAAAAACTTCATCTCAGTTTTGAAATTTGTAATTTTCAGTAACCAATCAATTAGCATCTACTATATCTTCTGGATCTAAGCCAAATTTTTTAGCTATTTGTTTTATAGTTTCTCATTTTGAAATATAAACAAAACCTTCTTGATCAGTAATAGTTAATTTTTGTCAGGCTTTAATAATATCTGATGATAAATGATTTATTTTTTTAATATGATTAACAGTTACTCAGAAATTAGAAGCAATCTTAGATAATGTATCACCCGGTTGAACTACATAATATAAAACACCAGGCAAATTATTATCTATATAAATATCATTTACATTTATTAAAGAATCATCAGGAATTTCTTGTTTCAATAAACTTAAATTATTGGTATAAGCTTGAACTTGTAATCAAGAAGATGTAAACTTATATGCATTTAAAATTAAATAAAAAAATCCTGTTATCACAACAAGATTTATCAATAATGAAGTAAAAGTTATTTTAGTTTTATATTTAAGCTTCATCAAGCTACATTTCAAATAAAAACGGAGAGGGAGGGATTCGAACCCTCGAGCCCCTTGCGGGACTAACTGCTTTCAAGGCAGCCGGTTTCAACCACTCACCCACCTCTCCATTCAGGTAAGATGTAATATAAACATTTAGATATATTTTTCAAGTTTTTTATTTTAAAATAAA
>CAZVAP010000010.1:0-21705 GCA_964625125.1 uncultured Candidatus Peribacteria bacterium
TTCATGTAATATCAATTATTCAACCTTCTTTTTTTACCAACTTACTTTCTACTATTTCATTAAATTGTTTTATAATTTGTTTTTTATCATATGATAATCATCTAATAAAATCTTCTGAAATCTTATTTATATAATAATCACCACCTTTTAAAACATAATCAGGCTTCAAAATATCAACAGGTCTAGTAGGAGTTTCATCATTAAAAATATAAATATAGTCAACATACTTTAATCCTTCTAACATTTTAGATCTAAATTTTTCATCATTTATGGGTCTTCCTGGCTTTGTTTTCCAATAAGGTGATTTATCTCCGTTTAATCAAACTATTAAAATATCTCAAATTTCTTTTGCTTTTTTAAAAGTCTCTAAATGGCCTGGATGTAAAATATCAAAACAACCATTAGTCCAAACAATAGTTTTTCATTGAGACTTCTGTTTTTTAATAATTTCTTGGAGTTGATTAATTTCCTCCTCTTGAAAAATCTGTTTCATTTAAATTTTATTATTTAAAATAAATTCTTTAATTTCTTCCCACGATCTTGTAATAAAATCAGGATTTATATTTAAATTTTTAAGATTTTTAGAATTATATAAAATAGTTTTACATCAAGACTTTTTTCAAGCTATAATATCTTTTTCACTATCTCAAATCATCCAAGATTTATTTAAATCAATATTTAAATCCTTTTGTGCTTGTAAAATCATTCAGTTATTAGGTTTTCTGCATGGATATTCACCAGAGTAGTCTGGATGATAAGGACAAAAATAAATTCCGTCAAATTTTAATTCTAATTGTCTTTCAACCTCTTTCATAAAGTCCCAAAAGTCTTTTTCGGTATAATATCATTTATCAATTCAAGCTTGATTTGTTATTATTACAATTAAATATCAAGCTTGTTTTAAATTTTTCAATACTTTT
The DNA here is from genome assembly GCA_964625125.1 of uncultured Candidatus Peribacteria bacterium. Lineage (GTDB taxonomy): Bacteria > Patescibacteriota > Gracilibacteria > Absconditabacterales > Absconditicoccaceae > CAZVAP01. The sequence goes on from CAZVAP010000010.1 coordinate 921, forward strand.
GATATGTTTTTATCTAATATTTTACAATTTTCTACAAAAAAATTAGGATAACAACTTTCGTCTGTTATAGTACCATCCCTATCAAGAAATATTGCCTTATTCATTTTTAAATAAGTTATTTTCTACAATTTCACAAATTGTATGATAAATTGTCATATGACATTCTTGAATTCTTGGAGTATTGTTTGAAGGAACTATTAAAGCATAATCTACTAACTCCTTTAATTTTCATCATCATTTTCCTAAAAGTCCAATAGTGATCAATCATTTTTCTTTTGCTTTTATAACAGCTTTAATAATATTTTCAGAATTTCAACTTGTAGAAATTCAAATAAAAATATCTCATTTTCTTCACAATCATTCAATTTGTTTTTCAAAAATAATATCAAATCCATAATCATTTCCAATTGCAGTTAATATAGAAGTATCGGTTGTCAAAGCAATAGCTGGCAATGATTTTCTTTCTAGTTTATATCTACCAATAAGCTCAGCAGCCCAATGTTGAGCATCTGCTGCACTTCATCCATTTCAAGCTATTAAAAGTTTATTTCAATTTTTTAAAGCTGTTTCAATAACTTTAATTACTTGATTTAGTTTTTCTTCGTTTTGTGTAATAAAATCCACTTTAGTTTGTACTGATTCTTCAAAATATTGTTTTAATTGCATAATAATTAATTAATAACTAAAATAGATACTTATTGTTTATAAAACCTCCACATATTTTCAATACTTTCTTCCAAAGTAATTTTTGTCTTAAATCCCAATATTTTTCCAGCCTTCATTGGGTCACAATAACTAACTGCTATATCTCAAGGTCTTCTATCTACTATTTCGTAAGGAACTTTGTTTCCAACAACTTTTTCTACTGCTTTTATAATTTCCAATACACTTCTTCATTTACCAGTTCACAAATTAAACACATCTATAAAACCATCTCAAGCTTGTTTTTGCAAATACTCCCAAGCTTTTAAATGTCCATCAACTAAATCATTTACATCAATATAATCTCTTACTCAAGTCCCATCTGGTGTAGGATAATCATTCCCAAATACTTTTACTTTTTCATATTCACCAGTTGCCACTTTCATTACATAAGGCAATAAATTGTTTGGAATTCAAGCTGGATCTTCTCAAATCAATCAACTTGGATGTGCTCAAATTGGGTTAAAATATCTTAACAAAATCACATTAAATCCAGAAAATTTTGCTAAATCCTGTAAAATTTCTTCCAAAACAAACTTACTTCTTCCATACGGATTTGTAGTATTTCAAGTAGGATCAGTTTCTTTAAATCATCTTTTTAAAAGTAAATCTCAATTTATATCATTAACTGCTTGTCAATCTAATTGTTTCAACATTTTTAAATCATACACAGTTGCACTACTAGAAAAAATTATATTTTTAACATTAAATTCCTTCATTAGCTCAAATAACTTTAAACTTCAATTAATATTGTTATCAAAATATTCTAAAGGTTTTTCACAACTTTCTCAAACAGCCTTTAATCAAGCAAAATGAATTACTCAAGAAAAATTATATTTTTTAAATATTTTTCTTAAATTTTCTTTATCTCTTAAATCTACTTCATAAAAATCTGGCTTATATCCTAATATTTTTCAAATATTTTCTAATGTTTCTAATTTTGAGTTAGATAAATTATCCACTATAACAGTTTTATATCCTGCTTTTTCAAATGCAACAACTGCATGAGAACCTATATAACCTAAACCTCAAGTAATCAAAACTATTTTCATAAAATTAATTAGAATTTAAAAGGATTTAATTTATTAAAATTGGATAAAATTGAACCAAGTAAAGAATTAGTTTTATCCAATTTAGAAGACACAAAATTTAAGCTATTTTCAATTCATCTAGTAGTTTTCACAACTAGATTTATGGTAGGTTGTAAATCTTTTAAGCTCTTATTTACTGTATAAAGAGCATTATTGGTATTGTTTACTATTGGTTTAACATCATTTAAAATTTTATTTACTTTAGCCATATTAGAATTAGCACTATCCAGCAGATTATTAGCCTTTAATAAAATATTTCTTAAATTATCAACTTCTTTAGTAAGAGGATAAATTTTGTCTATCATATTATTAGCCTTAAAAGTAAGATCATTTAAATCATCAGTACTTTTATTGATTTTGCTTAAAATTTTAAATCATTCAAATCATAAGCCAATAAAAATTATTCAAACAATTATATAAATTATAAGTAAAACTGATCTTAGAAAATTATTTATTCAGTTCATATACTTTATTTACTACTAAAATATTAGTGGCATTTTAAGTTAAGACTTTAATTAAAAATTTATTAAACTCAATAAAAATGCTAACAAAAATATATCAAAATTAAATATAGATAAAATATATTTTCTATTGTCAAGATTTTTTAAATACTTATATAAAATTAGCAAAGTTCAATTTGATATTTTTCAAAAAAAGATTATCATATAATCAGTTAATGAAGTACTGAGGATATGGGCAACAAATCCTATCCCCGGGCTTCCAACTGCTGGATGGATCAACCGTACAATAGGTTGGCTATCCAAGTTGGGGGCTTGAGGGGCATTCTATATAAAGTGGTGAAAATTCATCATTTTATATAGCCCCTCAAGCTCCCACAAATTAAAAACAAAAACAAAAATAATTAAAATAGCCTGCTGAATTCAGCAGGTTTTTTTATATTTTAATTTGTATTCACTCTATTTCTGTTAATTTAAATTTATCTAGTTTAACTCTTAAATCTGTAAATAATTGATTTTTCAATCAAGACAATTTTAACTCATAAATAGGCTTAATTTCATCATAAACTTGAAAAAAATCTTTTACTTTCTCAAAAATTAAAAAATTTCAAAAAATTTTTAATAAATCAAAATCTTTTATGTTCCATATAAATTCTCCTTTTTTAGTATAAACCAATGAATTATAAAGCTTATTATTAATTAAAACATCTTCTAAATCAAAAATCATTTGTTGAAAATCAGCTAAAGAGGAATCAAAAGGAAACTTAATTAAAACATTATTAAGATATAAATTATCATTCTCCTCTATAAGATTCCAATCTCAATAAATAGTAGCCAAAGCTAAAATAAAACTAATAACTTGATTTAAATCTGCATACTTTATTTTCAAAGCTAATTCCTCTAAAGGTAGATAATCTCAATGAATCTCCAAATATTTCCTAAGCTTTAGTTTCAATCAAAATTTCTCAAATAAATCAGAATATGTTTCCAATGTATCCAAATCTCCTCACTTAAAATGAGCTAATTTAAGATTTCTTTGATAATAAGTAAGACCATAAATAAAAAATTCTTCTGAAAAAACAAAATCAATATCTTGAATCCTTGTAATTAAAGAAAATCATTTTTGTAACTTATTAGCCTCAACTTTTTTAAAATTTCTTTTATGAAAAACAACATACTTATTATTTGAAATAGTAAGAAAACTACTAGCTCATATATCAAGATTATATTCTTTATCATCAATTTTTTCCAAATAATAAAAATCATTTTTATCCCACATTTTAAAAATTAAGAAAATAAAACTAAAGCCCTGGAAAAAATCCAGAGCTATTTAACCAAATTATATAGTACTTCTTTAGCTTTCTCAAGTTGATTATCAATTCACTTTTTGTAAAGCTTATCATCAAATTTAACCTCTATATCAGGCTTAATACCCTTACCAGGCAAAACTCATTTTTTACAAACATTTTCACCTTTTGGAGTATACCATTTTCAAATAGTATATTTCAAACTACTTCAATCTCTAAATTCAGTTAAAGTCTGAATAGTTCATTTACCAAATGTTTTAGTTCAAACTAATTTTACCTTTTTTGGATTATTTTCCTTTATAGCTGCTGTAATAATTTCTCAAGCTGAAGCAGTATATCAATTTATAAGAACAACTGTTGGGAATCAATGCAATTTTCAATCTTTATAAGCTCTAAAAATTCTATTCATCAAAGGATTTCTATATTTTGTTTGAACAACAATTTGTCATTTTTTAGCCCATACTGCTCAAATTTTATATCATATATCCAAATATCAACCTCAATTTCATCTTAAATCAAGAATTATTCCTTTTATATGCTGTTTTAATAAATCATTTAATTGTTTTTCAAATTCATCATAAGTTTCTTCTCAAACTGAAGATATACTAATATAACCAAATTTTTGTCCCTTATAAACCTTTATATCTGAGTTAACAGACTTAATCACAAGTTTTGCCCTAGTAACTTTCACTTTAAAAACCTTTCAATCCCTTTTAATTGTCAGTTCAACTGTAGTTCCAGCAGGTCATTTAATCTTATTTACTGCTTCTCATAATGGAAGATTAGCTAAATCTACTCAATCTGCTTGTAATATAATATCCAATGGTTTCAATCCAGCTTTCTGAGCAGGAGAATCCTTGAAAACTTGCTCTATAAGTACTCATTCAGGTACTTTAGTAACTACTGCTCAAATTCATTGAAAATCTGACTTACCCTTTAATGCTTTATGTAAACTTTCATTATCTTTAGCAGTAAGATACACTGTAAAAGGATCTCATAATGCAGCTACATAGGCTTGTAAAGCTGCATCCCACATTTTAGTTCAAGAAATCAAACTAGGATCAAAGTAATTTGTATCCAAGATTTGCTTAATATCATTAAATTTTTTTAATTTATCAATATTATCCAAATTAGACAATGAAGGATTAGCCAAATTTTGAATTGATTGTCTTAATTGAACTATTTTATCAGTTATTTGTTTTTCAACATCAACATTAAATTTTTGGGTATGCAAATAGGAAAAATAAAAAAATACTGATAATAAATTTGCCGTAGTAAATCATAATAAAAAGATAATTACATTTTTTATTTTCATTTTTAATTTTAACAGCTAAAACAAAATATTTCTAATCTCAAAAAGTTAAATTTTCGTTAATCTACTTTTACATTAATTTCGTCTACTTCCTCTTCATCTACTAAAACCTCTGATATACTAGGAACATACAAGAAATCATTTCACATTTCGTAAAACTTATAATAGATTTTTTCAAATAAAGTTCAAAAAAATGGAATAAGAGAAAAAGCTAATATAGAAGGGAAAAGTAGTACATTCTTTTCTACACTTCAATCAACTCAACTAGACAATGAAAAAATAACAAAAAATATTAAAATAGCCATTATGAAACCCAACCCATCACCAACAACATATACAAGAGAATAATTAGGATTTTTAATTATATCGATTGAAGTTAAAGATAAATAAACTGAAAATAATAAATGAAAAGCAAAAACAATAAATAGCAATTTTATATCTTGTAGAATAGTTCAAGTAAAAAAATACAAAAATAAAAAAGGAACCAATAACAATAAATTAACAGATAATATACCCGATGACATTAGTTTAATATCATAATAATCTTGAGACCAAATTACATTATACAACAACGATAAAATCAATGTACCTAAAATACTTCATATCAAACCTATAGCCATAAATACTAACCAAACCAATGGAGAAAAAGCTAGATGATTTGCAGAATTTTTAATAGCTTGAGCAATAGTTGAGCCCAATAAAATAAACATTATAAAAACTACCAAAGATATCAAACCACCTATAATAAAACCAATTACTAATTTTATCAATAAAGAAGAGCCTGAGGGATTAATAGGAGTATTATTTTCCATTTTTAAGCTTAAAAAATTAAACTACTTAATTTTAATAGATTTTAACAATTTTTTATAATAATCAACTTTTTTCTTATCAGCAAACAAAAAGTTTACAACATATACATTAGGCTTATCAAAAATATAAGCTTGCAATCAATAGTAATCAGGATTTCACTTTCAATTTATAATATCATTTTGAATAGAATAAACAAAATAATAAACTTTAGCATTTTTTATAGAAAAACTTGATTTATCAACCAACTTAGCTCAAGCTACCTTTCTAATAAATTTGTCTACAACTATATTAAAAAATTTTTTTTCATTTTTAGGATATTCTCATAAATATTTTCAAATAACAATAGAATCTGAAAAACCAGATAAAGCAGGGATCTTATAAGTATAAAGAATTTGAAACTTATTAATTTTCTGAGTATTTCAAACTAATATTGCTTTTGAAGGAACTGGGAAAACTAAATCATTTAATTTAATAGTTTGATAATTTTCTGGTTTTGAAGAAGAACAACCCCACAAAAATATTGATACACCTATAAACAAAAAAGTTATTAATTTTTTCATATTTTTTACATAAAGTAATAAATTGCTGCTAAAATAAGTCAGATAATTCAACCTATTATAAAACCTTGAGTATAAGACTTTTCTTCAAAAGTAATACCTCTTTTCTGAGTTAAAATATATCCAATTATATAACCAATCATTAATCCTACAAAAATCATATATACAGGCAAAACAAAAGGTCAGATAATATCTACAACAGAAGAAGATAAAACTCATTTCAGCCTTAACTCAAAAATTCACACTATAAAAGTAAGAATAAAAAAGGAAAATTTAATTACATCATAAAATACTGACATTAGAAAATATTATAAGATAAAGCTAGCTAGCTGAGGAATCAATTACTTTTTTTATCTGATTATAAGTATAACCTTTCCTAGTTAATTTTTCTAATATTTGTAATCCATCCAATCATTTATCTTTATATTGCTGAATCTCTTTCTTTATTTGTTTTCAAATTCATTTATTAATATCATCTATTTTTTTTTCTATTACTTCCTGAATAATATCTTTATCAACACCTTTTTCATAAAGTTTGTTTTTTACCCAGATTATAGGTTTTCCTCTTCTTACACAATGATAATCTATATAATCTTTAGCAAATTGTTTATCATTTAAATATCCTTTTCTTTTAAGATATTTTAAAGCCTTTTCAATTTCTGTCTCAGTATAATGTTTTTTTCTTAACTGGATAATTAATTCTTTTTTAGTTTTCGGATACCTAAAAATATATCTTAAAGCATAATCAATTACATCTGTTTTTGCTGGCACAATATCTTAAATTAAAAAATAAATTATAGCTGGCTCAATAAATCATTTAATTTTTCTTCTTTTTCTTTCTCTTCTTTCTCTTTGTCTTTCTCCAAGAAAAGCTTATCAACTGTTAATTTCCATCTATTCAAATTAGATTCTCTTTGAGCCTCAATAATCTCTTTTTCTTTCTCATCTTCAGCAATTAAAATTTCAAGGTTCAGTTGTTCCTCTATATATATTTCATACATCCTAACTATTTGAAATCACCATAACTCTGAAAGTTTCTTAGCAACATGCTTATCACCAGCAGAAACATTTATAACTAGCTCAAATTTACCATCTTCAGTAGGCTCAAAAACATATGTACTTGAAAATGATCCAAGTATCAGCCTTAAAAGCAAGTCCCAATCAAATTCTTCATCTATAAACTCAGGCAAAACTAAATCAATATCTGGAATTTCAAATTTTGATAAATAATTTTTATAAATAATAGTATCCTCAAATCTATCAGGCAAAGCCTCAACTTTAGATTCATACCTTTCAACAATATCTTTCTTTTGAGGATTTTCCTTTAGATTTTCTATAAATTCTTTGAAATCAAACATTAAATAATAATAAATTTTTAAAAATTATTTAGAAAATTTTTTCTTTATTTGATTTTTAACTTCATTTACTTTATTTTCTAAAAACTTAATCTTTTCTTGATAATCCTCTACTAGTACATCTTTTTTAGATAAAACAGCCTCTTGCAATTCATTATATTTATAAGATAACTCATCTATTACTGGTTTTAATTTTTCTTCATGCAACTTAGAAACTTCTGTTTTTAATTCAGTAATTTTTTCTCATAAATCACTTACCTTTGAATCTAATAATTCTTTATAATTGTTAACTATCTTTTTATAGTCTACCTCTTTTACTTCTTCAAAAAGTTTTTTATTTACTTCTAGAAGGTTGTTAAATAATACTTTACATTTATCAAAACCTTTAGCATTATTAAAAGAATCTCTAAATTTTTCATCTTTATAATAAGAAACAATTGTTTCACCAATAATTACACCAATTGCAAATACTTTTATTGTTTTAAAAAGATTTTTAAAAGTCATTTTTGATTTTTTTATAAATTAAATTTTCATAATTTGGTCTTCTTTAGCTTTTGCCAATTCCTCAAGTTTTTTATTATATTGTTTTACAATATCATCTAATTCTTTTTCATAATGTTTCTTTTCATCCTCAGTAATTTCCTTATCATCAAAAGCTTTTTTAATATCCTTAAGATAATCATGCCTTACATTTCTAACTTTAATTTTTGCCTCCTCAAGTTCTTTTTTAACTACTTTTACAATTTCCTTTCTTCTTTCCTCTGTCATTGGAGGAATTTTGATCATTAACCAATCACCTTGATTTACTGGTGTAAAACCTAAATTAGAATCATAAATAGCTTTTTCTATATGAGGCAAAACACTTTTATCCCAAGATTCAATCTTAATTGTTTGAGGATCTAATAATGAAATTTGTCATAATCACTGAACTTTCTGAGTTTGTCCCCATGATGGAATATAAACATCCAAATCTTCAATTACTCAAGTAGAAGCTTTTCAAGTTTGTATTTTTAATAACACTTCCTCAAATCATTTTACCACCTTATCTAAATCTTTTTTTAGTTTTGCCGTATCCATTGCTTATTTATTAAATTTAAATAAAACACTATGTTAGTTTAAAAATAATAATTGATTTTTCAACTACTTTTAATAGGATATAAGTAATTTAAAAAATAATTTTAAAATATGTATTTTAGTTATCGAGATAGTCAGCTATATACTGCAAAGTTTTTGTTGCTAGCATTATCATTGTTTATACTTATGTTTTTTAGTTTCTTAATAATTTTAAAAGCTTTAAAAAAATTAAAACAAAATAATTTAACTACTAACATAAGAGAATGACAAAAAAACAATTAGCTTTTATTACAGCTGTAATAATATTTATAATATCTAAGTTTTTAGGCTGAAGTTGGCTTATAAGTACCTTTTTAGGATTATCCATAATTATACTATATTTTCTTAATTTTCTTAAGAACAAAATTATATCAAATTTTATTTGAGCTATACTGATAATAATAGATTCTATATTACTAATTTTACTGTTTGTACCAGTAAAAGCCTACAATATAAATCCGTCTGAATTTTATGCAAAACAACAAAATTATCTTAAAATCTACATTAAAGATCCACCTGAAAAAACAAAATATATGGCTATAATTATATGGAGAAATAAGAATAATGAGAAAGGAAAATTTATAATAAAACTATCAGATTATAAAAAAAATACAAAAATACCTCTATTTTCTAATGATAAAATTTATTTTCTATGAAATAAAAAAAACAAAACCTATGCTGCAATATATCTATGGGATTGAAGTATTTTAAGAATTACTCCTTGAACTAAACTTAAATTAGCAAAAATTACAAAAAATCTAGAAAATTTAACTGATAGTCAAACTCAAATAAAACTTGAAAGTTGAAATATTTGGTTTCATATAATAAAATTAATTAAAAACTCTTCAAATATGCAAATTCAAACTTCAACCTGACAAATGTTAATTATCAGATGAACAGCTTGATTAATAAGTAAACCTGAAAAACAAAAAACTTATGCAATAGACTATTCACATTATATTGAAATAAAAAATAAAAATAAATCAGCTATAATTAAAGCTTGAGAATGAGCAGTAATCACAGATAATGAAATTTATATAATTAAAAATATCCAAAATATACTAAAACAAATATGATTATCTGATAACATTTTAAAAACTTTTCCAAAACTAGATAAACAAGATATTGAAAATTACAAAAAACAAATAATTGATTTCTTAAAAAAACAAATACCACAAAACATTATAACAACTCTTGAAAACTACAAAATTAAATTGTTTTCAATTTGAGATAAAAATTACAAAAACTATCTTGAAAAATTAGAAACTTATCAGTACCTACTATGAGAGACAAAAAAAATAACAAATGAAATAAAGAACAATCCAAATATAGCATTTATTGCATCTAATATTTGAAATCAGCAAGCTAAATTGGAATATTTATACAATCAATTAAAACAAAATATTCAAAATAGTGATATTTACAAAACATACATTATAAATTTGTGAATAAGCTGAAAAATAAAAAACATATCTTCCCAAGCAATAGAAAAAATAATTCAATCTAAAAAATATTTAAATAATATCCTAAATCAATTATGAAAGTAATTTCTGCCAATTTAGAACAAACTCAAAATAACAAAAAAACAAATCCCAGACCTATAAGCTTTGAAGATTTCATATGACAGGAAGAAATTAAAAAAATTTTAAAAACTGCTATTTTAAGTGCCAAAAAAAGAAATGATAGCTTAGGACATATTTTACTATCTTGAGATAGTTGATTTTGAAAAACCACTATTGCACAAATAATAGCAAATCAACTATGAAAAAATATTAAAATAATTACAGCTTATGCAATGGAAAAACCAGCTGATATGATTTCAGTTTTAAATCAACTAGAACAAAATGATATTTTATTTATTGATGAAATTCACAGGTTAAAACCAAAAATAGAAGAAATTTTATATATAGCTATGGAAGATTTTCGTGTAGATATAATTGTAAATGATGAAAATATGAGTATACCATTAAATAAATTTACATTAATATGAGCAACAAATAAACTAGAAAATCTATCCGATGCTTTTAAAAATCGTTTTGTTTATAAATTTCATTTAAAGCCATATAATTTAAGTGAAATCAAACTTATCCTTAAATTTTATCTAAACCAATTATGAATTAAATTTACTCAAGAATGAATAGACATTTTATCTCAAAAAGCCTTACCAATACCAAGAGAAATTAAAAATTTAGCAATTAAAATAAGAGATTATATTGTAGCAAATAATCTATCAAATATCCTTAATAAATCTACAGCTGAAAAAATTTTAGAAAAATTTGAACTTAAAGATTTTTGATTATCTGAACTTCAAAAAAGATACTTAGAAATTTTAAAAGAAAAACAACCAGTATGAATAAAAACAATCTCAGCTTTACTAAATGTAAGTGATAAAGTCATTGAAAAGGATATTGAACCTTTGTTATTAAATTTAAAAATAATAGAAAAAACTCCCAAAGGAAGAAAAATATTGAAAAACATTATCTAATCAGTAGTTTAACTTTGTTTATATTATAATTTTAAAATCATGCAGGAAATTTTGACAATATCACACTATATAATTACAATATGAGGTGCTATAATAATAATTCTAGGAGTATTTGTAATGTTTTTAGTTATAAGTATTTTATTAAAAATTAACTCAGTAGTAAAGGATATAAAAAACAAATACTTTCTTACTATGCAAGCTTTATTAAAACCTGTATTAGTTTTTGAAAAAATTTTATCTCATTTCAAAAAATAAAATGACAAATGTAGAGGAAATGTTAATTAGTATGCTTAAAAGAAATCGTTTTTTTGAGAAAATACCTGATAACAAACTTAAAAAATTTGCCAACTTATTTAAGCTATGAATAGCTAATAAAAACCAAGCTATTATCATAGAATGACATATCCCAGATAAAATATATATTGCTAAAAAAGGAAAATTTGTAGCTAAAAAAGCAAATGCTTTAAGTAGCATCAAACTATGAGAAGTTGAAGAATGAGAAGTATTTGGAGAAATGAGTTATTTTTACAAACAACCTGCTATGGCATCAGTAGTTTGTGAAAGTGACTCATGTGCATATTGGGAAATATCAAGAAAAGACTTTGAAGAATTTCTTAAAGAAAATCCACAAGTTGCTGAAGACATAGCAGAAGAACTAAGAAAAAGAGAAAAAGAAAACAAAGAAAAATTATGAAAAAAAATACAAACAACAGAAGAAGACGATGAAATTCAAATAAATTTATAAAAAAATCGAAGGGATGATGCCTTCGATTTTTATTTTTCTATACCAACCAAAGTAATTTTAAATTTCAAAGTTTTACCACACATTGGATGATTAAAATCCAAAGTTACAGTATCTTTATCAACATCAACTATTTTTATTAACCCATATTGAGTAGGAAGCTTAACTCATTTTTCTAACTTATATCAAGCCTTTTCAAATTGCTCTAATGAAGATTTAGGAACTTTTTGATAATTTTTTTCTGAACATTCTCAATAAGCATCCTTCGGTTCACAAGTAATTTCCTTAGTTTCTCAAACTTTCATACCTTCTACTGCTTTTTCAAAGCAAGGAATCATTTGTCATTTGCCTAAAGTAAATTTTAAAGGCTTATATTCCCTTGCAGCATTGTAAATATTATTTTCTTTAGCTACTTTCTCCTCTGATGTATCAAATACTTTTCAATCAGGGAAAAATCATACATAATCTACCAATACTGTATCTCATACTTTAGCAACATTATCTTGGGACATTTTTTTAGTATTAGATTGTAAATTTCATGAAGAAACAGAATTTTTTTCTTCAATTGTATTATGAGAGTTTAAATTTAAATTACAACCTCAAAGTAAAAAAAACAATAAAACAACAAAGATTTTTTTCATTGTAATTAATTACTAGATAAAAGTTTTATTAATTTATCAATACCAGATAAGGATTCTGATAAAGATAAATATTTTTCATATAAAATATAGCATAAATATTTCACCTCTAAAAACAACAAAGGATTTTTACACAAATTATGATTATAAGAATAATCTACTAATTGATTTAACAAAACCTTATAATATCTAGGATTATCTCAAAAGGAATTTAAAATATCTACAGCCACATTATTAACTTTTGAAAAAACTATAGGGTAATGCTGGAGTTCATTTAAGACTTTATAATAGTCATTTTTATAATCAAGTAAATTTATTAACCCACATTTATCTACATAACCAAAAGAAAAAGATAACATAAACAAGAAACTAAGAAACATTAAAGCAAACTTGCCCATATAAAGATAATTAGATTATAAATAGGAGTTACAACTGAGTCTATAATTTTTCAAACTAAATTTCAAGGTAAAAACACTAAAAGAAATAATAAGATAGTAAAATATAAAGCATTTTTTTCCATAAAATATCACCAAGATGGCTTTAAAAATTTAATTATTCTATATCAATCTAAAGGATAAATTGGTAATAAATTAAAAACAGCCAGAGCTATATTTATGATAATTAGTAAATTTAAAAATTCTGAAACCAAAGGATCCAATAAATTTAACTTAGAAAAAAGTATATAAATAAAACCTCAAATAAAAGCAATTAAGAAGTTAGTAAAAGGACCAGCCAAAGCCACTAAAAGTTCATCACGAAGCTTATTTTTATAATACATTGGATTAACCTCTACAGGTTTTCACCATCCAAAATGAATTAAAAAAATCATTAAAAAACCTATAGGATCCAGATGTTTCAGTGGATTAGGAGTAAGTCTTCACTGAATTTTTGGGGTAGGGTCTCCTAATTTATAACTTACAATAGCATGAGCATACTCATGAAATCAAATAGAAATAACCAAAACTATAGCTAACAAAATAATAGTAATAAAATCCATTTTAATAAATTAATTATAAAACCTTATATAGTAAATCTATTACCTTTTTTGCATTTTTCAAGCTAACTTGGTAATGATTTGGTAATATTAAAATTTGTTTTGATAATTTTTCAGCAGTTGGACAGCTTCAAAGTTTATAATCACAACTTTCTAAGCTAGAACCTTTAGGAACTATATTTTGACCAGACCAATATATTCAAAAATAAATATTATTTTTCTTACCAAGCCTAATAATTTCATCTATTTTTTCAGTTGGAACAAATACAGGAACTCAAAAATAAATATTATTATAAAAGGGCTTAACTGACGGAAATTTAACTTTCTTAGACAAATTATTTATGTAAAGTTCAGCTATTTGTTTTCTATGAGTATTTATTTTATCTAAAATTTTTAATTGTTGTAAAGCTAAATAGGCTAAAGAATTAGGTAATGCAAAATAAAAATTATCAAAATTACAAGCTTTTTCATTTGGAGTTAAAATTGGAGGAATTAGCTTAAATTTATTTGCAACATACATTAAAACTTTTCAAAGTTTAATATCATAAGTTTTCCAAGCTAAATAAGCAATTATATTATACATTAAATTTTGAAAAATTACTCTAGAAGAAGGCATAAAAAGTTTAGGGTTAGGCTTAATATCTTCATTATTAACTAGTAAAACTCATCCTGTAACTCAACTTATAACTTTATCTCTTCAAAAAGAAAAAATCGACATATCTCAAAAAGTTCAAACTTTTTTATCTCAAATACCAGATCATAAAGCATGTGCACAATCTTCTATAACAAAAATATTATGAGATTTAGCAAAATTTATTATTTCATCCACACTAGCAGGATTTCAAAAAGTATGCTGAACAATTATGGCTTTAGTTTTATCTGAAACTTTAGATTTTATACTTTCCAAAGGTGTATTTAATGTATCATCAATATCAGCATAAACTGCTTTATAACCTGCTTGCTTAACAGCATTAACAACAGAAACACAGGTATAAGCTGAAACTATTATTTCATTTTTTTCATTATCAGGTAAAAATTTTAATCACCAAAACAAAGCACTCCTACCATTATAAAAAGAATAAGCTCTACTAGCTTCAGCATTCAAGTAATTTTTTAAATTAGACATTAATCTGTCTACATCTTGTCCATATTTTATATAGGGCAATTTATAAGAAAAAAACTTAAGAGTATCAAAAAATATCTTGGAATTAATTGTTGTAAAAAATTGTGCAGCTAACATAATTATAAAAAACTATATAAAATCTATCAACTTAAAATAAAAGCCACCATTAAACGAATCTTTTTCCCAGTTTACAATTACTGATAATTTATCAGAAGATTTTAGTTTTTCAAGTAAACTTAAGCCAGACCATTTTAAAATATTAAATTGAATTCAATCTTTTTCAGCTAAAATTTTAATATGGTTATTTTGTTTACCTACTACATCTACCTTTACAACTTTAACATCTTTAATTAAAAAAACAGGCTTAGGATTTTGTTCTCAAAAAGGAGATAATAAATCAAGATTTTGTATATCCTCACTCAAAAAATCTTGTTTCAACAATTCAGTATCAACAAACAAAATTTTTTCTAAATTATCTGGTAAAATATCTTCTCAATACTTTTTTAAAAGTTGTTTAAACTTGTCTAGATTGTCTAAATTAATAGTAAGACCACCTGCTTGTGCATGACCTCAATATCTTTCTAAAATTCCTTCTTCTCAAATTTTATTCAATAATTCAATAATTGAAAAATACAAAGGAGACCTACAAGAACCTACAGCTTGATTTTTATCCTTTTGAACAGATAAAACTATAGCTGGCTTATTATATTTTTCAGATAATCTACCTGCAACTATTCAAATAACTCACTCATGAAAATCACCTACAGCTAGCAAAATATTTTCATTTAAATCTATTTTTTCTTCAATTTCTTTTAAAATATCAGATTGAGTATTTTGTCTTTGTTTATTCATTTCTTCTAATAAATCCAAATATTTTTCCTGAACTGACTTAGAATGCTGAAATAAAACTTGAAAAGAATTATCAGGCTTATGAATTCTTCCAGAAGCATTCAATCTAGGACCAATTACAAATCAAATATGATAAGAATCAACTTCTTTTAATTTTAAATATGAAATTAAATTATCTATATTTGGTGGCCTTTTTTTGGAATTATTTATTATCTCCAATCATTTTTTAACTAAAAACCTATTTTCATCAATCAATGGGACACAATCTGCAACAGTTCAAATAGCTACAATAGGTAAAAAATAATTTATCAATTTTTCTTTAGACAATTTAGACAGATTTAGTCTATTTGCTAGGGCAGAAATTAATTTAAAAGCAACACCAACTCAAGCTAAGTCTTTGAATGGATAATTTCATAATTTAGGATTTATTATAGAATATGCATCTGGCAAAACCTCTAAAGGAGTATGATGATCAGTAATAATTAAATCCAGTCCTAAACTTTTAGCATAAGAAGCTTCCTCTACTGCAGTAATTCAATTATCCACAGTTATAATTAAAGATACATTTTTTTGTTTTAACTCATCTAAATGAAACCCTCTTATTCAATAACCATCCTGTCTAGAAGGAAGTCTAATTGAAACATTTTTATAATTTAAAATTTTATAAAGAAAATAAAAAACAACATAAGTAGAGGTAACTCCGTCTACATCATAATCCCCAAAAACTATAATTCTTTCATTATTTTTAATAGCAGAAATTATCCTATCAATAGACTTTTGCATATCTGAAAGCAAAAAAGGATCATACCAAGAATTTTTCCATGTAGGATTTAGAAATTTTTCTTTATCTTTAATATTTCTAATTTCCAATAATCTATCAATCAAAGATAAATCATAATTAGTATTTAAGAGCTCAAATTTCATCAAAAGAATAATTTATATTTCTAAAATGTAATCTTCTATTTGGGATAAAACTTCTTCATAAGAATTATCAATCTTAATATCAGACCTATATTTTCGTTGAGTATATGGAATCCCTAAATGTTTTTCTGAATTTTTTTGGATATAATTTACAATAGCCCACATATAAGAATCATCAGTAATTTTCTTTATTTTATATCTTCATTCTCGAATTGACCCCGGGGTCGAATATTTTGCATTAAAATATTTAGCATATGACATCTGTATTTTAAGCATAAAATTTGGGATAAGAGTATCTACATTTTTATCGACCCCGGGGTCCAAATAAACTAACAAATGAAAATGATTTGGCATAATACAAAAAGCTTTAACCATTACAAGATTTTTAAAATCATCCTGAAACCTAACTAAATTATCATAAAATCTTTGATAATCAGAACTTTCTAAAAATATAGTATTTCTAGTTTTAGACCTATTAAAAATATGATAATAAAAGCCTGGTTCAAAATCAAAATATCTTCTTGGCATTTTAAACCCCGGGGTTAAAATATAAATTATCCCAATTTATAACTACATTTATTATTTTTTCAACCCCGGAGTCGTAAAAGCAAAATAATATTTAGCAAAAACTATCAATCAATTAACATAATTTATTTTTTTATCCCAGTCATTAGAAGTATTTAGCAACATAATTTTATAACCTTTATACATTCAAACTACATATTTTATTTTAGGAGTTCACCAATATTTTTTCTTTAGTTTAATAATAAATTTTTTTATTATGCTATTTAATAATTTCATTTTAGCTAAATTTAATCTAGCAGCTATTTTAGCTTGCTTTGATAGTTTAGAATTTTTTGTGCTATGAGAAATAGTTTTTTTTGTTTCAAAATGGTTGTTTTTAGAAACAGAAGTAGACATATTTGTTTTAGTTTTTTTAATTGAAGTTCATATTAAGGCCAAAGCACAATTTTCATTAGTAGAAGATGAATCAAAACAAACATTAACAGGATTTATAACCTTATAAGTTATGTTAAAAGTTTTATTAATTTTTAAAGATTTAGATATTTCTGAATCGGAAAATATATTATGATAATAAATAGTTTGAGATGGAAAATATATACTAAACAAAGTATTATTTGGAATAGCAGAGGATAAGTCAAATTTAATTTTTCAAGTTAAAGAATTTAAAGAAAAAGGAATATAAACACCCCTAAAAATAAGTTCGTATTTATTTGGAGATATTTTTTTTACAATAGGAGTTAATTTCTGAGAAGTTTTTATTATTTTATTTTGATCTTTTGAAAAATAATATTTTGAGTCATCATCATTAATAGACAGAGTTACATTTTCTAAAGGGAAATAATCAACTCAACTAAATATAAATCTTAATTCATCAACATAGACATCAGTTAAAGTATTGTCTATTTTAAAAGATAATTCTGTAGCTTTTTTAAGATTTAAATTAATTACTTTTAAGGAAGAAACTCAATCTATAGAAAAAATCTTAGATACAACACTTCAACCAATAGTAGAAGACAAAGTATATAAATTAGATTTACTAGCAGGAGTTTCTACTAATAGTTTATTAGAAGTAAAATTACTAGGAATAATAAATTTTAGTTCATTAAAACTACATTCTTGTGGATAAATTACCTTGTTACCAAAATAAATTTTATTTTCATAACAAACATCTGAAAAACCTACTCATTTTATAATTGCTTCCTGTCAACCTTCTCATCAATTTGGGTATAAAACATTAAAAATCTCAGGATTTCACAAATATTTTTTCTTTCCTCCAATAACAAAATAACCTCAATTTCATTCTCAATGTCTAGTAGAAATAGACACATTTACCTTTTGTCCATCTTTTGCACCATAAATTATATGACCTTCTATAGTAGAATAAGCTTTTCTATATTTATCAACTACATTGTTAGGAGAAAAGCTAACATTTAAGTTAATGTCTTTTCAACTATTATCCCTAAAATTTTCACCATAAATAGTGAAATTACTTTGTGATTTAAAATTATCTTTTGATTCAATATAAGTTATATAGGGCTTAAAATCATCAGAAAAATCAAAATAATATTTAGGTGATTTTACACAAAATTGATTAACAAAGTAAACATTTCACTTTTCAATAATATCATCTGTAATTAATCTAACTAAATTACCCAATGATGAAAATTTAGTTAACTCATCATTTAAAAAGAACTCTACTTTTGTAGATAAAGTTTTATTCAAGTAAAGTTTAACATAGCATCCTACATTATCACAATTTGGCTTAAGAATATAGTTAATATAATTGTCTAAATAAGGAGTATAATATAATAAATTAGATTTTACTCATCAAATATTAACCTGAAAATATCCATTTTCTAAATACCAAGAGCAACTAAAACCATCATTAGTTTTAGATAATTCTGGATATTCTATATCTATATAATCTCAATTCACATCTGTACCAGTATTAATAACCGACAATTCCTTACCATTAAAAGTAACTTCAGGATTTCATTCTTTAAAATGATTAAATTCTCAATGCAATCTAATATACTTTTTAGCTGAGTCATAATATATATCAACATTCTTAAGAAAAATGTTAATTTTTGAAGTAACATTAACAATATTTGACTCAAATCAATTTCTAATAATTTTAATAGGAACATTTATTAAATTTTTATTAGGAAGAGTAATTTCAAGCTTATTGTTACCTAGAAATTTAAAAGGAATTTCTTCAGAATCCAATAAAACTTTTATTTTATCATTTGGAGTTAATTTTATATTAGTTCAAACAATTATAGCTTTTGATCCTGGAAAAAATCTATGCTTCGATTTAGAAATTACATATAAGATTTTAGGAGAAGCTGGAATATAAAATTTAACATAGTTAGAAGATAAACCATCACAATTTACATAGCCTCAATAAATAGGTTTATCAATCTGTTTAGGAATTGTAACATAATAAGCATTTGATTTAGAATTTACAGATATAGACCAACTTTTATCTTTATCATAAAATAATTTACACGAACCTGTAAAATATCAATTTAGTTTAACTTGCTTACCTCAAGTTAAGTCAGTTAAATCAATGTCAATAAATTGAGGGAAAAATTTATCATAAAAATAATATTCCACAGTTTTATTATGTTTATAAATATCAATTTTTATATGCTTATCTAAAGGATTAATTTTAAAATTGGTAGGAATAGAAAAAGTATACAAATTATCTTGCTTTGATACTTTTGGCAATACAATATCTCATACTTTTAAATCTACAGTTTTAATATTGTCAATATTATTAATTTTTAAAGTTAAAATAGCATTACCAGTTAAAGGTCCAGACATTTCAATATCAAAATCTCAAGCAAATACCGTAGTAAATAAAATCATAAAACCAAGTAAAAAAACTAACTTTCTCATTATAAAAAAATAAGGAAATAAAATCCCTTATATGATAAAAAATTTACTAAAAAGCACAAGCCTTTATTAAAATCAAAATTGAGAAAGATATAAAGCCAATACTCAAGACCTATATGCAAATTATAGCCCAGAAATTATATAAATTACCTATAAATATCTCACCTTGATCAAGCTGAGATAAAAACAACTATAAGTTTATCATCTAATATTTCATAAATAAATCTATATTTTCAAATCCTTAATCTATAGAAATTATTTCATTTTAATTTCTTAATATCTAGATTTATATCTCTTGGATTTTTTGATAAAATTTTTAATTTAGAATTAAATTCTTTAATAATATTTTCTCATTTATGATTTAATAAAAATTTTTGAACCTGTCTTTTTAATTCTATTTTAAACATTTAAGCTAACTTTTCTAAAAAACTAAAAGCCTCTACTGTATCATCTAAATAAGTTCATTTCTTTTTCTCCTCCTCATACTGTTTTATAGCTTCTATTTCATCTTCATAAGGTTCTACTTCCTCTATACTAGATTTTTTTGATAATAATTTATTATATTCTTCAAGAGACAAAATTACAGCTTTTGGCTTATTATTAGATAAAATTATTTTTTGTTTAACCTTATCTATATCTTGTAAACATTTTTTTGTATATCTTTGTAAATCTGTTATTGATACAAATTGTTCAGTTATCATTCATATTATTTAGCATATAAAACTACAAAAAAATATACATATAATTATAAGAAAATCAATCTATTTCAAATCTGGACTGAAAGAAAAGATATAAGACATATTGTATTGTTTAAAAACATAAAAATTAAAGAATAAAAAAGCACAAGCCTTTATTAAAATCAAAATTGAGAAAGATATAAAGCCAATACTCAAGACCTATACCAA
>CAZVAP010000011.1:0-20582 GCA_964625125.1 uncultured Candidatus Peribacteria bacterium
AAGCCCTTGATTTTCTACATCTTGGATTATGTAAGATAACTAACATTTTACAATTTTTAAAAAATAAATATATTTACTATATACCAAATTTTAAGCCAAAATAAACTAAAAATGAGAATTAAAAAAGATGAAAAATATATTTTTACCTCAGCAACAGCACTTACAGAAAAAGAATTTAAAAAAGTAATGAAAGATTATGAAAAAGCTTTAGAAGATATTAAAAAAGATAAAAGTCCCAAAAATATACAAATAATAAAACAAATTCAAAAACAACTTAAAAATTGTTTTCTACCAGAAAAATGACCCAGAAATATAATTAAATTTTCTTCTACAAAAGATAAAAAAATCTGAGCCTGACAGGACTCTTTGGTATTTGAATTTCAAACTATCTCTTGATGGATTTATAAAGAATGAAAAACAGCAAATAAAGAAAATTTAGAATATATGATTAAAAAATATAGAATTTTAAAAAAATATCTATGAAAACTTATTCCTGATAGTTACTTTATAATTTGACAAGCTTATGAAAAATTTACTAAAAGATGATTTAAAAACTGAGCCTATATTGCAAATAAATTAATAACAATTCAAAGAAAAATTAAAGGAAAAGATCTAACAAAATTTAAAAAACAAGAAAAGCTAGATAAAATTTTTTTGCAAAAATTAGAAAAAGCTCATAGAAAATATATTCTTCTGAAAATATTTATTGAAGAACTTTCAAGTAAATTACAAGTAAATGATAAATTAGATGTTAAACTAGATTTATGACCCTTATCAAAAAAAGATAGATGAGATTTTTCTAATCCAGAATTTATATTTAAAAACTTAATTTCACCAAATATTATGTATGATGGGGAAAATATATATTTTATAGATTTTTGATTTGGAACTTGGAACCAAGATAAAGAAAAAATACATAAAGAGCTTATAAAAGAAGAAACTTATAAAAGGTGGGAAGAAATACTAAAAAATTTTGAAATTAACTAAAACAATAAAAAGTTATACTTCTATAATTTCCATTTTTTCTTCCTTAATTTTTTCTTCAATTTTTTTACATTTATCATAAACACAAAGATTAGTTAAACCTAATGTAGAAGCTAAAACTCACAAAACTACTAATATATCCCTTAAATATACCATATTAGAATTTTTAGGATAATCAACTATTCCAGAGTAATAAGCAAATAAAATTAAAAATATACCCATTAAAAACATAGTTAATCTAGGTCTTTTAAAACAAATCCTAAACAATCATACTAAAATTATCATTAAAGAAATTAAAGCAACTATAGCTAAAATTACTACATCATAATTCCAAGGCTTAGTTGGTACAATATCAACTTTATGTGTATAAAGAAAAATCACATAAGATAATAAACTTACTCAAACAATCACCCTTAGAAACATTAAAAACAAATCTTTTTTTGTAATATTTGTCATTGATTAAATTTTAAAAACTAAATTGCTTTTAGATTAAACTTTTAAACTTGATTTTCAATATCAATTCAGTATATTCTTGAAACTAAAGATTTTTAATTTTTTATTAAATATAATGGCTAGAAGATCTGATTTAAGTGGTAAAGGTCCAAGAGCAGGTCAAAGAAGATCTCACTCTATGCATGCAACAAAAAGATGGTTTAAACCAAACATTATAAGAAAATGGATTGAATTAGATGGCATGAAAGTTAGAATGAAATTAACAGCAAAAGAATACAAAAAACTAAGAAAAGAAGGTATATTATAAAAATAACCTTCTTTTTAATTAATAAAACAATTAAATGATTTCACTAACAGAACAATGAAAAAAACATCAACCATATGCTAAAATAGAAAATGATAAATTAATAATTACTATTTGAAGGGATATACCTCATCCTATGGAGGAAAAGCATTTAATAGACTTTATTGATATTTTACAAGTTTCAAAAGCTGGTTTATTAAGAGTTAAAAATTTTGAACTTAAACCAGGTGAAGAACCAAAAGTTGAAATTCCACTATCTGAACTACAACCTGGAACTTACAAAATACAAGCAAGATGTAACTTACATGGAACTTGGGAAGATGAAATTACTATATAAAAGCTGCTGAAAGTATCAGCAGTTTTTTTTATCTATATTTTTTTGTTACATTAAAGCTACCTAGTGGTTTTCAAAATAAAATCATCAATTGAGCATGTAAAGCAGGCAATCAGTTTAAAATAAGTAAAATAGGTCACATTAAAGTAAAAGATAAAATAGAGTACTTAAATAACTCCCAAGAAAGTTGAACTTTATTAAGATTATTAATTTGTAAAAAAAACCAATAACTTATAAACAAAATTACAACAAGTATCAGTAAAGTTATAAAATTAAATACAATAAATACTCAACTAAAATAATTAAACACTGAAATTAAAAAAATAGATCAAAAAAATAAGATAAATTGCAAACTTCCCCATAATACTGAAGCTTCTGTTAACCAAAAAATTTCATATAATGTTCTTAATTTAGGAAGTTTTTTAAATTTATCAATAAAACATAGTAAAATATAAGGTAAATCCATACATCAATGAGCCCATCTTTTAATTTGATTATATTGTAAAATTAAGCTTTCTATTATATTTTTCCCAATAACTGGTTCTAACAATACATAACTATAAACTGGTTTAACTTGAAATTTTCAATTAAAAGTACAATAAGTTCTATAGTATTGATGTCAATCTTCTGTGATACTTTCAACAGAGTAAAAATTTGTATCAATCAAAGATTTTAAACTTTGAGCTTGTACTGCTTGAGCTCTAACTCCTACTCCTTTAATACTTGCACCCAAAATATAAGTACCTACTGACAAAGCTATTATTTTTGAAAAATAAGGAGCTTTTTCAAATCTATTTAATAAAAACAACATTGGCTGATAAATAGTATTATGCCTCATTGAATCAGTTAAACAAAACTCTAATCACATTGATAAAAAGTATCTATCTTGAACTATTGATTCAGAGTCCATTATATGAACCATAATTTTTTCAGCTGGAGCATAATTTAAAATTTCTTTAAAAGTAGTCCTAATAGCATAACTAACATTAGACCCTTTTCACTGTAATTCTCAAGGAACTAATTTATGTAAAGTAAAATTTAAAAATCAAAAAGTATCTTTATATTTAGAACTAATAAACTCCTTTATTTTAGTAAAATTTTTTCTATCTGAATACTCTCAAGCTAAAGTTATAAAAACATTTTTTAAATTAACATTTGAATGTTTAATACTCTCAAATGTATCATTAAGCATTTCAAGAGGATCTTTATAGGTAGGAATAATAATCCAATGATAAACTTCATTTACTTTTAAATCACTTTTTTTGTATTTATCATAAATAAGTTTTTCCTGCTTATTAATAGGTTTTCAGTTAACAATATTATCCAAATTTAATTTTTGAAAATTTTTATACCTTAAAATCCCTCAAATTACAAAAATTATATATTCTATTCATCTAATTACCCACCAAGTATACAATATAACAAATAATACTGAAACAAAATAACCAAAACTATTATTTCCTGTAAAATAATATAATATTCCAGCTCAAATTATTAAAAGTAACAATAAAACTGTTAAAAAAGGAATTATTCTTAAAAAAATATTCCGTAAAAAAGGATATTTTTGCTTTAAATAAGATATTTCCATTAAAAAAGAAAAAATTATAAATTAGTCTAATTTTTCAATAATTTTTTGTGCTAAACTAGAAAAAATAGGAATATTAGATTGAGCTATTTTTTGAGTAATTTCATTCACTCTTTCAGCAGATTTTTTTCTTCATAAATCAGCAGCTAATTCCAATTCATCAGGATTAGAAGGATTTAATGGCTTTAATTGTTTTTTAATTTGTTTGGCAAAATCCCTAACTTCTTCTGTTTTTTGTTCTTCTAAATTTTTAAGAGACTCTACAAGCTCTTTAATTTCTTCATTCAAATCTATAGTTTCATTGGAAATTTTATTTTTTAAATCTTCTAAAGATTGCTTAATATCAGAAATATCAACCTCAGAAAAATTATTATTATCAATAGAAGATTTTAATTCATCTAATTGAGCAGCAATATTAGGATTTTTTTCCTTTAGTTCTAAAATAATATCATTTAACAAAGATTGAATTTCATTTGAATTGGAAGTTTTTTTTTCAATAGACATTTCCTTTTAAAAATAATTTAAATTAATGCTTTATAGTTTCATTTCCATAATAATCTAATATATCATAGCCACAATCTTTATAAGAACTTTTTACAATAGGTCAACTAAATTTTATCTTTTTATCTCAACATAGCAAATATCCACCAACTACCTTTGAAGTATTGTCTTTAAAAACATAAATAAAACTATTTCAAATTTGTTTAATTTCTGCTAAAAATGGTTTATCAGTATCAAGCTTTGTTAAATTAATATTTAAACTTTTAGAAGCTTTATAATTTTTTTCATCAATTAAAACAACAGTTAAAGTATGATTTCACTCTGTTATATTTGATGGGATAACTACAGTAAACAAAGGAGAAGAATAATTGTAAGTAGCTACTAATTTATTATCAACTAAAATCTTAATTGTTTTTATTGGAAAAGGTTGATTAAGGATTTTTAACCGCAAATCAAATACATAAGCTAAAGTAGAATTATTTTTAGGCCAATCAATTGAAAAATTTAACATTCATTTTTCAGCTATAATTTT
This sequence comes from uncultured Candidatus Peribacteria bacterium, assembly GCA_964625125.1. Lineage (GTDB taxonomy): Bacteria > Patescibacteriota > Gracilibacteria > Absconditabacterales > Absconditicoccaceae > CAZVAP01. Next base: position 4,694 of record CAZVAP010000011.1, read on the forward strand.
TCTATCTTCACAAATTGTATCCGGTTCTTTAAGTAAAACAGGAGCTTGAAATATTTTTTCATATTTTTTAACTCCTTTAGTTTTCCACCATTGTTGAACAGGCTCTTCCCATTTAGGGTTAGATGGCATAAGAGAATGTGGCTTTATCACATAAGCATAAATTATATCTTCTTTAGGAGTATATTTTGATACTTTTCAATTACATAGCTTATCTACTTGTATCATTTTAACTGTTTTTCCATCATCCTCTGGTGGAATTCAATCCAATCTTGCAATAGTTTTTTGAGAAACTTGAATAGGAGTTTTTAACGATACTTTTTTTCAATTTAAAGTATTTACATAAACAGGCAAAGTATCCTTTAATGGCATATTTTCATTTTGAATTAAACCAGCCTTTTTAAGTTTTAGTACAAAATCTCTCCAAACTTTTCCTGCAGTCCAACCTCAATAAGCTTCTGGTCACATATGTTTTCAATCAGTATTTCAAGCCCAAGCAACAAAAACCTTACTTGGAGAATAAGAAATAAACCAACCATCTCTTGGATATTTTCTTTTAGTTTTAGGGTCAATTATATTTGTAGTTCAAGATTTAGTAGCTAAAGTCAAACCTGGAATTTGCATTATATAATTCCAGCTTGGAGGTCTATTTAAGGGATTTGACAATATATACCATAAAAAACTTACTATTGAATTTGGTATTATTTTAGGCAAATGTTCTGGTTGTTTTTTATAGATTAAACTTCAATCTGGTCATTTTATTTCTAAAATTGGATTTATTTTCACAGGATTAAAATTTGATAAATTAGAATAAGCTTGAGCCATACTTAACATAGTAACATCTGCAGCTCCTATAGCTAACGGATAACCATAATATACTTTATCTGATATAGTTTTAAGTCACAAACTTCTTAAAAATTTCTTTACTGGATACTCTCATCCTCAAAGATAATACATTTTAGCTGCAGGGATATTTCTAGAATAAGGAAGAGCTTTTCTAATAGGTAGTAAACCTAAAAATTTTCAGTCAAAATTATTAAAAGTATGGCCTTTTTCTGCTATATTAAACTTAACATCATATATTGGAGTATCAGGAGTAAACCATTTATTTTTGATAAAAGCATTTGCATAAATAAGAGGCTTCATAACTGAACCACATTGTCTTAAAGCCCTTATCATATCTACCTGTCAATCAATTTCTTTATTATAATAATCCTTAGAACCTACATATGCTAAAATATCACCATTACTAGAATCTACATATAATAAAGCAGCATTATTTGCTCATTTTTTTTGTAAATATTTATCATAATCTTTTATAGATTGTTGAGCTAATTGTTGTATTTTCCAATCTAAGGATGTTTTTATAGTCCATCAAGCTTTAGCCACTACATCCTCTCAATACTTTTTATTTAAAATTTCTAATACATAAAATACAAACCAAGGAGCTTTAATACTAACTGATGGAGAATAAATTTTTTCACTAAAAGAATCTTTTATAGCCTGAATTAATTGTTTTTTAGTAATATATCCATCAATATACATTCTAGATAAAACTATATCAGCTCTTCCTGGAACAAATTTTATCTTATAATTTTTATAAGGAACTTCTTTTGATAATATTTTTAAAATATCAGTTTCTGAATTAGCAAATGCAAATGTAGTAGAATTTAAATAATCAATATAGGCTTGTTGAGCTTTTTTAATTATATTTTTATCTTTTATTATACTTCCAGAAGCAGAAACAACCTCAAACTTTCATAAATTATTTTCACGATGTTTTATTGGATCATATTTTACTGGAGATTTAGGGATTGAAGCTAAAATAGCAGATTCTAAAATAGATAATTGACTTGCATTTTTATGAAAATAAGTCTCAGATGCTGCTTCAACTCAGTACGAGTTATTACCCAAAAATACATAGTTTAAATACATTTCTAAAATCTTTTCTTTAACTTTCTGCTTTAATTGTTTATCAGTTAGATTAGGATATTGTTGTTTAAACTTATTTTCTAAATAGTTATTAAGTTGTAAAGACAAAACTATCTCTTTAAGTTTTCTTGTAATAGTTTTTTCTCTTGTTAAAATAAGGTTTTTAATCAATTGCTGAGTTAAAGTAGAACCTCCTTGTTTTTGTCAAAAAATTAAATCATGAACTGCTGCTCTAAAAATTCATTTAATATCAATTCAAGGATTTTCCCAAAAATTCTTATCTTCTGTAGCTATTATAGCATTTTGTACATTAGGAGAAATTTTATCTAAACTAACATATTTTCTATTTTCATCAAAAACTCTATACAAAACAACTCCATTTCTGTCAGTAATAGTAGTAGTTTGTGAAAAAACAACTTTTTCTATATTTGAAACAGGAGGCAATTTATCCAATATATTTTTTTTAAACCACATATAACCTATAATACTAGGAATAATAAAAAATATCAAAAACAAAGCTAAAAAAATTTTCCAATAAGTTCTTTTTTTAGGTCTTCATCTTTTTTTCTTCCTTAAACTAATAAGAACAAATTTTTTTCTTCTAGCCATAAAATTTTTTTAATTTTTAAAATTAGTCATAACTGTACAAAAAGAAATTTTCCTTTTAACCCCATCAAAATAATAAACATCTACACAAAAATTTTTTTCTAAAAATCTACCATCTCAACAGTTTGGATCAGAACTATCAGAACCATTAGAACAATCTAATAAACTATTATTATTTTTATCTAACAAATATCATCACCTAACTTGTCTAAAATAATAAGTTGTATCAAAATATTTACTAGGTTGAGAACTTAAATCACAAGCATTTATTAGATTTGTAGTTGGATCCTTACAAAGCAAATAATGCCAATCAGTTGATGCAATAGTAATTCAGTTAGAAATAGCAGGATTTTGCTCTTTTAAATAAAAATATTGTTGAGTTCAAGTTATTCATAAAATATATGTTTTACCAGAACCAAACCAAGCATCATTCTCACATCATTTACTTCATTCATCAACTAACGGATTAATTTTTAACCAGCATTTATCTTTTTTTCCAGACCATTTTTGCCAATTAGTATTTCTTATAGTAAAGACTCACTCTACACCTTCCCTTGCAAAATTAATAGCTAAAGTTTTTTCTTTAATATTTTGTAAAAATCTATATGAATTTTTTAAAGTTAAAAAAACTCAAATAAGTCCTACTCATAATATTACCACCACTATAGCTAACTCAACCAAAGTAAAAGCTTTTTTATTCATAAAAAAATCTTAATAATAAAGCTATCAATAGGATAACCAATTTTAGTTTATTTTAAAGTTTTTTTATAACCAATAAGTATTATATCATTTTTTATACCATTCATAAGCTACCTGAGAAGCTTTATATCAAGAAGAACAGGTAAAAGTATAAGTTTTATCTTTTGAGGGTTTAAAATCACAAATTTCATCTAAATTTATTAACTCACCTTTAGGTTCAGAAACTTTTAATTTATAAAAATCAAAATTTGGTAAAGAAGAAATTAGTTCAATATGTTTTACGATTTCTTCTTCATTAAATCATAAACTATTATATAATTCAAAAATTTCTTTAATTTTTTTTATTCTTGAATTAGAATGTTTCTCTAAAGAACAAGTTTCTTTAATTTGGATAGATAAATCATAAGTTCAAATTTTCTTTGCTAAATCAATAATTTCTACCTTATCAAAACAAACTAAAGGTCTAATTATAAATTTATCAGTTACTTTATTTAATAAAGTTAAATTCGTTAAAGTTTGAGTAGAAACTTGACCTAAATTTTCTCAATTTATTAAAACATCAATTTTAAATTTACTAGATACTAAAGATGAAATTTTATAAAGAAAAATCTTAAATATAATCTGCCTTAATCATTCTGGTATTTTTTGTTTTATATGTTGAATATATTTTTTTACTTTTAGCTGATAAAATTTTCCAAATATTCAATATTCTGATTTCAAAAACTCATAAATTTTATAGTTCTGAGCCAACAATAAATCTGAATCTGGTATATTTAAAAATAAAAAATCCTGTCTAACTCATCTTTTAGCTGCTAAAAAAGTAGCTACGGGAGAATCAATTCATCAAGAAAATAAAGATAAAGCCTTTCATTCTATTCAATATGGAAGTCAACCTAAACCTTTAATTTCATCTTTACTAGACCAAATCCAATATCAACTTTTCAAAATTCTAATTTTTATCTCAGTATTATAGTTTTTATAATCTGCAATTGCTCATACTTCTTTTTCAAGTTTTTTACCCAGCAAAGTTTGTATTTGAAGACTATTAAATGGAAAAGACTTATTTTCTCTAACAACAGAAAGTCTAAATTTTTCTCATTTAGAAAGTTTATTTTTTACTTTTTTAAAAATTTCATTTAAAACATATTCAGCATATTGTTCATCATCCAAATTGTCTAAATCAAAATCATCAGGAAAATCATAATTATCTACTATCTCAACTTTATAAACTCAAAAAGTATTAGCAACTAACTTAGGTGAAACATCATCATAAATTTCTAAATAAGCATTTTTGAATTTTATTGATTTAACTCACTTAAGCTTTAAATTATCTATCAAAAGCTGAATAAATTTCCTTTTTGTAGACTTACTTTTCAAAAAAGCCTCACCAAATTTAACAATAAGCATTTTATACATAAAATTTTAAATATCCCAACTTAATTCATACAAAAAACCATTTTTATACAAAATCAAAGAATTTTTTAAGTAGCCAACAATTTTAAAATCTTTTAAATTATACAAAAACTTATAAGAGTCAAAACTTCTATAATAAAGATTATTTTGATAAACTAGAAAATCAATTTTATTAACAACAAACTTACAACCTACTTGAAAATCACAATTCATATGTATTTTAGAAAAAACTTTTCATTTAAATAAGCTAAATTTTAATATTTTAGGAGAAATATAAACAAAATTATGAAAGTTATTTTTATCAAAGCACTTATATGTAGAATATTTTCATATTTTAATATTTCAACATTCTCAATCATACAATGAATATAACGAAACTTCGTGATCAACTAAGTAAACTTTAGTATGCTTAAAGTAAAAATATTTTTTTTCTGAAAAAATCTTAAAATGCACAATCCCAGAAGTTTTATATATTAAATCATTATTAAAAGAAATTTTATATCAAAAAACATAAAAATACAAAATACTCCATACAATCAAAAATAAAAAGCTAAGGCGGATTAAAAGCCTAGCTATTACAAATCCCATTAAGCTAAAATTTAATAATAAATTAAGAAATTTTAATAATTTCCACTTCATACTCTCACTTTGGACTATCTACTATAACTTTATCTCAAACTTTTTTTCATTCAATAGCTTTTCCCAAAGGACTTTCTAAAGAAATTTTATTAGAGAAAATATCAACTTCTCCTGAACCAACTATTTCATATGTTTCCTCTTTTCAATCCCTCAATACAACAACAGTGTTACCATAACCTACTTCATCTACATTTGCAGACTCAATAATTTTAACATTTTTTAAAAATTCTTCTAATTCATTAATCCTAGATTCTATCATTGCTTTTTCCTCCATAGCTTGTTCGTATTCTGCATTTTCTGACAAATCTCATTGCTCAATAGCAGCTTTAAGTTTTTTTAATACTGCTGGTAATTTTTCTTCTTTCAATTGTCTTAATTCTTCTTCTAATTTTGCCTTACCTTCCTTAGTAAGATGATGTATTTGTGACATTTAATTTTTAACTAAAAATATAAAGTAATAAATATTAATAAGGATTTAATTAAAAATTTCCACAATAAATTTAATAAACTCAATAAGCAATTGAAACTAGTTATTTTTTCAGTATATTCAAGACAATTTTTTTATTTTTTTAGTTTTATAAATGAACCCAGAAAGATTTAGTAAAATAATAGCTACTTTATGACCTGCTATTTCAACAAAATGAATTTTAAAACAAATGGATAAATATGTAGATGTTTATAGAATAAATTTATCACATGCAGATTTATACAAAACAAGACAGATAATTAAAACTATAAGAGATATAAATTCAAAAAAAGTATTTATGTTAGATACTAAATGACCAGAAATAAGAACTACAAACTCAGTAGAAAAACAAGTAAAAGAAAATGATATTATAAAAGTATATGCAAAACCTACAGAAAATGAAATAAGTTTTGAATATAAATTTTTTAAAAATATTCCTACTAATGTAGAAATTATATTTGATGATAATGTTGTTTCTTGAATAGTAATTTCAAACAATAAAGATTATATAGAAGTTAAAATAACACAAGGCTGAACTATATGAAAAAATAAAACTGTTAATTTTAGATGATATGAAATAGAACTAGATTTTCTTACTGACAAAGATAAAGAAGACATAAAATTCTGAGTAGAAGAAAAAATAGCATTAATAGCTGTAAGTTTTATTAAAAATGCACAAGATATTAAAAACCTAAGAAATTATATCAAAAAAGAATATGACTATGATATGAAAATCATTGCAAAAATAGAAACAATATCAGCTGTAAATGATATAGACAACATTATTAAAGAAGCTGATTGAATAATGATTGCAAGATGAGATTTATGAGCAAATATGGATATTATTGACTTACCAAAAATACAATCAGAAATAATTAAAAAATGTAACTTAGCTTGAAAACCAGTTATACTAGCTACTCAAGTAATGAGCTCAATGACAAATAATCCTTTACCTACAAGAGCAGAAGTTGATGAAGTAGCATTTAATTTAAAATCTGGAGTAGATGTATTTATGTTATCAAATGAGACTGCTGTATGAAATTATCCTTTACAAACAGTTAAAATATTAAATGATATAATTGAGAAATATCAAAATGATATATTTATTAAGTTAAAATGGGAAGATATTAAAAATTATGTTTCAGAAGAAAATGAAATTACAGACTATATACTATATAATGCTAAAAAAATGGCTTATAAATTATGAGTTAAATTTATCGTTACTCCAACAAGCAGCTGATATACACCATCTAGAATTTCTTCATTAAAACCAAATATTCCTATTATATCTTTTACAGATTCTGATAAGGTTTTTAAATATTGTAATTTATTATATTGAACATTTCCCCACAAAATATCTCCAGCAAATATGGAATATAATAATTTTAAAAAAGTAGTATGAGAAACTTTGCAAAAAGAATACAGGGGTAAAATAAAGTGAGAAGATAGAATTCTTATAGTCCATAGTAGCATAGCTTTCAATATACCAAATATGATAAATGGTATAGAAATAGTAAAATTTAAAGACCTATAAAAATTATTTAACTACATAAATATAAATTCTTGATTTCAAACTAGAAACCTTATTTAAGTTATTTGTGGTTTTTATCTTAACAGCTGCTACTACAGGATAAGATAAAATAATTTTTTTAGCTTCAGATATAGGTAATCAAACTATTTGATTTATAATCTGGTGCTTAATATTATTATAATCCTTATTAAAATCATATCACAATAATGCATCAAAATTAATAGTTACTTCCCACATATGTGGGAATATTTTTTTAAAAGATAAAATTTCTAAACTATCATTATTCCATCCTAAAAAATCCGACATACTTACTATATGATTTACTAGGTATTTTTTAAATGAATCTTTTATATCATCTTTTTTCAAGTAAAAAAATTTAATATTAGCCTGTAATTGTCAAGGTAGATAAGCTAATTTATCTCCTGGCTTTCAATTAATAAAATACTTAACATTAGAAATTTCATAAGTTCAAGAATATACCAAAGGCAAGTAATTAGGAAATTTATTTTGAGTATATTCAAAAATAGATGATTTTATATTTTTATAAAGTAATTGGTGTAAATAATTCTTAACATTTTGAATATCATCTAATGAAACCTGTCATTTATAATTAATTTCACCTCATTCAAAGTCTTCTACTGCCTTTGCAATAAGTTTCTTTTTTCCTCTTGAAACATAAAGATTTTTTACATACAAAATAGTTCATTTTGAAATATTTCATCTTGATCAAATAAGTTGTCAATTAACATCTTTTGTATCAGCTACTACTTTAACCTTAGCTGTTCAAGGATTATTTGGAGATTTAGCAGGTGGAACATATACCCAATTAGACAACCTATAAATCAATCCATCTTGAGTTATCAATTGAGTATGAGCCTTCAAAGAATATCATACATTTGAATAATTATAAAATTCAACTAATCATTTAGAAGGTTTAGCTAAAAATTTAATATCCTTAACTGGCAATTTAACTGAGATAACTTTAGTAAATTCACCTGTATAATATTTCAAAAGTGGTAACTTGCTATCACCAGTTATTTTATTTCACACATAAAATTTTTGAATTAAATGTTTTATTTTCACAGATGGTTGAATATAAATTTCTGTTTTAGGAACAACTAAATTATATACAAAATAAACCCCAAATATTAATAAGCTTATTTCAGAAAATAAAATAATAAATCTAAATATAGAAGAATATTTAGAATTTAAAGAATTACTTCTTAGTAACAGAACAAAATCCATAAATAAATCTTGGATTTTTTTATAAAATGGCTCCTTTTTCCAAATATAATTAAGATTAAATGCTTTTAAAATTCATTCTTGTTTTGATGAAGAAATTATAAAATTAATTTTTACTCAAACATCTTGAGCTTTCTCAATTACTAACTTTGCCCACCATTTATTTGAAAAAAAATCATTATTTGGATGTATTTCAAAAAAAACTTCTTTATACTTTCATTTTATTTTATCCAATACTGAAAAAATTTTATAAATATTATCTTTTTCTCAAAAAAAGAAAGTTTTCATTTAAAAAAATTAAATATAAAACTTCCCTTGTTTTAAATATTTTAAGCAAAAGTTCAAATTTAAAAAAAGGATTAGATATAATTACCTAATCCTAAATGGATAATATTCATCTGGAGGATATCATTTTATTTTAGCTAAGCATTTAAGTACATTTTTATACCAATTAAAAGTAGATGAAGAATAAATATGAGAATCTTTATTTCAATACCTAGATAAGCTGTAAATTGTATAATATTTTGATAAATACTTATTATTTAAAACATAGTAAATAGCTGCAATACCAGCCAATGGAGTTGAAAAGCCTCTTCTGTCTCATCTATCATTATTTCATACATTTCCAACATTATATTTTGTAGTTGTATTCCATCATAATCAACTTTCTGCATAACCAATACATACAGCTACAGCTGGATCTATACCAAATTTTTTTCATAATTGAATCCATCAAGTAGTATTTCTAAATTCTGGAGCAGCTTTTGTTCTTAAAAATATTTCTATTCTTTTTTTCTCTGGCCAATTTTTAGGATAAAATTTTACTGAAGATAGATCTACCTTTCTAGTAATTTTATCCTTTAAATATTTAATTTGCCATTCTGAAGGAATCTTTGTTTTATCGGTATAAACTGATAAGTCTAAAACACTTAAAGGATCTATAAGTTGTCAATTTTTCCGTACTTCAAAATGTAAATGAGGTCATGTTGAAAATTTTCAAGCTCAACGAGTTCAAGGAGTTCAACCAGATTTAGCAATAATCTGTCACCTTTTCACTATTTGTCCTTCTTTAACTAAAGATTTACTTATATGACCGTAAATACTAACATATCAATAATTATGAACTAAAACAATATAGTTATAATAATCTCAAGTATTATCTACAACTTTATAAACATATCCTGCTGCTGGAGCATAAATATTTGTTCATTGAGGAACTTTTATATCAATTCAATCATGTTCAAATCAAAATTTTTTAAAATAATTATTATCATGGAAATAAGCTGATATATCATGATAATCCCTAGTAGGCCAGTTAAAAAACTTATCTCAATCTGTTTTTATGGTGTATTTTAAAATTTCAGACAAATCAATTGGCTTTGCTTTTATTTCATTTCAACTTAAAACTGATTTCATATTATGAGCAATTTTCAATTGTTGTCTTTTTAAAGAAAGTCTTCTTTTATACAATCTATCATATAGTTTATCAATTTCTTGTTTATTTGTTCTAAGCATAGTAAGTAAGTCCACTAAAAATTTTCTCTTTTCCTTCAAATATTTCAATTGGATATTATACTCTTTTACTAAATCTATGTATTTTGCTTTAGTTAGATACATCTTTCTTAAAAATTTTTTCTTTATTTGTTCTGATTTATTTAGTTTATCCAATAATTGCTGGGTTTTTAAAGATAAAATTTTAATAATATCTTCATTAGATAATGATTTTGCAATATTGCTACTTTTTATTAATAATTTTAAATCATCAAGCTGTCAAAAAGAAGAATAATAATCATTATTCATTTTATATAACACAATCACATATTTTTTTATTTCTTCTTTAGAAATGAAAATTGTATCCTTAATAGCTTTAATTTGCTGTTTAATATTTTGTAAATCCTTAGATAAAACCTGAAGCTTTACTAAAATATCTTTAAGTTGTTTTGATTTTTTATTAAGCTTTATAACTAATTTTCTAGCATCTTTTAAAACCGTCATATATTTTTTATCAATGGATTTTTTTTGTAATTTAATGGTTTTATATGAAGTAGATAAAATTTTTAGTTTATTAGAAACATCATTTAGCTGTTTTGCTGCATCAGCTAAATCCATTAATGAAGATATATTTGTTTGTTCATAAATTTCCTTAATTAATTCCCTTTTCTTTTCTTTCCAAGCTTTCATAGCTGCTATAGCTCTTTGTCTATCTGAGATAATAGATTCTTTAGATGTAGACAAAGCAACTGAAAAAGTACTAAATATTATATTTAACAAAAATACTGATAAAGCCAAAATTGATATTTTTCTCATTTATATTTATTTTTATTTTTAAATTACTGCAATATAGTATAAAGCTTTACAATTACAAAGCAAATAATGTATATTGACTTACATAAGAAAATATAAATCATTTACATTATAAAAAAATTTTATTTGTTTAGATAATTCAGGCAAATAATATCTTGGATTTTGTTGGTTTTTATAGTACCATTTATACGGATAAAAAACAAATATTTTTTCTAGATTTTTCCAATCTTGAAAAACTCCACCATGAGTAGTAATCAAAGTTTTAACTTTCCCCATTTTCACTTTTAAAAACATTTTATATCTTGTTAAGGAAGTTGAATTAATATCCAATACCTCTCATATTTTATATTTTTCATAAAAATTAAATAAAGACCAATCATCTGGGAAAACAATTAAATTTTGCTTTGAAGAAAGTAAATTCGGTGAAAACTCTTTAACATCCAAACATTTAATACTATCATCTCAAAGCTTTAAATAATTACAGTATTTATCAAAATTTTCATATTTAAAAATATATTCTCATTCTAAATCAAATTTATGTCTTTTTAATAAAGGTAAATCATATCTTAAAACATATTTAATATCAGGTATGTACAGTTTAAAAAACTTAAAATACCAGCTGTACCAGTATTTACTAATAAATTTTTGAAAAAAAATTGTAGTAGGAGTAAACAAATTACCATACAACTTAATTTCTCAATGTATTTCTTTTCAAGAAGCTTTATTATCTATCACCAAAAATAAATCTTCATTTACAAAAATTATATCTCAAATTAAAAACTTATCTTTACTTTCAATCGTATAAGTAGAATCAAAACTTGCTCATAAAGGCCAAACTGAATAAAACATTTTTACTATTTTAAGCTAAATTTTTAACCATATAAGTTCATTCTAAATTATAACCAATTTTTCTATAAAATCATCTTACACCAACTCCTGAAATTACTGATATTTTTTTATATCAATTTTTAAATGCTATTTGTTCTGCTACATACATTAATTTCTTTCAAAAACCTCTATGTTGGACTCATTCCTCAGCCTTTCCAATTTTCTGTTCCAATCCATATACATGTAATTCTCTTATTAAAGCTACATTTTCTCCTAATCACTCCCAGTTAGCAAAATCTTTTGGTAACAATAATCTTACAAATCAAATTAAATATCCTTCAAGAGTCTCAAAACTTATAAAATATTCTTCTCATACAGAAGAGTTATATTTTCTAATAACAAGTAAAATAGACATATCATTGTCCATTTGCAAAGCACTAGTTTTATTTCTAATTTCTCTACATCTAGTACAAAGACAAACAAAATTATTATGAAAATATTTCCTTATAGTACTAATATCTACTGGATTTTTTAAAAGATCTTCTTGATTAGGTGTAAATTTAAAAATACTAACCTTATAATCATTATCACAAAAAAGTCTCATAAAATATTTGTCATTTAATAAGTCTTTCTCTTCTAAAAGTTCTTGGTTTATAAGCTGTCTTAAATTTGTTATTTTGCTTCAAGAAGCTATTTCTTGAGAAGGGATATCTCTAATAAGTCTTTTAATTCTAGTATAAGGAGGAATATAATTTTGTTTAACTTTCTTCACAATATATTTAATTTCTTCAGTAGTAATAGGCTTATAATCTCATTTTTTCCATAAATCATAAAGCTCTGTATTTGGGATAACACTAGTAGGATAAAATTTTAATTCATCTGGTTTTAAATATGGATCTTCAAACAAAATTTTAAAACTTTCAATATCCTTTTCTGGATTTGATTTATATAATCAAGGCATCATATGAACTGAAATTTTTAATCAATATTTTCTTACCAAATGTAATGCTTTTTTTACATCTTCTATAGTATGTCATCTTTTATTAGCTTGCAAAACATCATTAAAAACTGACTGAACTCATATCTCTAATCTAGTTACACCTAATTTTCTCCAAAATCTTACATTCTCCTCTGTTACTAAATCTGGCCTTGTTTCAATAGTTAGTCAAATAATTCTATTCTTAGCATTTTCATTAATTTTTTGAGCCTCTTCCAAAGAAGATGACAACTTAATGTCCAACTTGTCTAAGTCTATTGTAAATCTAGCTGATTTAGGGTGTTCTGAAGATAAAGATAATTTAGATTTTACATCTTCAAAAGTATTACAAGCATCATATAATTTTTTAATAAAATCTAACTTATATTCATAAGGATAAGCATCAAAACTTCATCATAAAACTATCATCTCAATTTTATCTGTATTATGTCCAGAACTTTGTAAAGACAAAAGTCTATTATAAACCTGTTTAATAGGATCAAAATCATTTAATAAGGCTCTTTGAGCTCAAGGCTCAGAACTAATATAAGACTTAGGCATTCTGGCTTCATCTGGACAAAAAATACATTTACCTGGACAAGGCCAAGGTTTAGTTAAAACTTGGATAGGAACTATACCTGATAAAGATCTAACTTTTCTTTTCATTAATAAAAATTTCAATGCTTTATTTTCTTTAATTTTTCATAAATTAACTAATTCCTGGTATTTTTTTTGCAATTGTATATTTGTAGGCAAAGCAGTTACATTATATTTTTTTGTAATATTTTTTTTTATTTGATGAAGATTTTCATTTGTCAATTGGTCTTCAGAAAGTTTTGATAGCTCAAAAATTATCTCTTCTAGCAATTTCATAAAGCTTATATTTATCAAACTAAACTTTTTTAAATATACTAATTTTTAAATAAAAAAAAAGCCTTCATAAGAAAGACCTAGCCTAACTTCTCTGAAAAAATTAATTTTCCTAATATATCAAGTGCAATTTTTCTTGGTAAAGGTTTAAACAAGTAAGGCCATTTTAAAGAGATTAAGTTATTATTTATAGCCCACTTTTCATATGGTTTATACCACTGATTTCATTTTCAATCTTTTAATCCAGCAAACAATCTTCATAAAACTGCTAGAAATTGAGCTCCAGTAAGAAATTTCCAAGGATAAAAATTATTTCAATCTCAATGCAAAATATTATTACAACTTACTAATTTTAAAGCTTTATAAAATTCATTATCTAAATTTTTTATATCCTGAAATTTTAAATCACATTCTTTTTCTTTCAATGAAATTAAAGCAGCTTTATATAACCTATATAAAATCAAAGTAAATTGATATCTAGTAAGAGGATAATTTAATTTTAAGTCATTATTTTGTCATTTTATTACTCAAGCTCTTATAAAAAAATCAATAAAATTTTCACTTTTCGAAGATTTTTGTAATTTATTCATAATCTCATCTACTAAATCATCATTTTTAGTAGAAACTAACGTAGTTTTATTATTTTTAGTTTCTTTAAGTTTTTTAGTTTTATTTGGATTAGAAATTATAATTTCGTTATTATTGTCTGTATCAGAAGTAGATTTATAATTTTTTTGAAGAAATAACCAAGGATTAATAGTATATTTTTTAGTCTCAGTTAAATCTTTTGAATAAAATGGGTGAAATAAAGCAGTTTTATCTATCTGAAAATGTAAATGATAACCTGTAGAATTACCTGTATTTCCACAAGTTCAAATTTTCTCTCTTTTTTTTATCTTTTGATTAGCTTTTACTTCAATAGTATCTAAGTGACAATAACAAAAATAAAAAATTTCATTATCTATGGTAGATTCAATAATTACACAATTTCCATATGGATTTTTCTCTTTTTCATAAATAATTTTATAAACTTTTCAATCTGTAAAAGATTCAATAGGAGTTCACTTAGGCATTACTAAATCAACTCCATGATGATGTCAAGAGTTCAATTTCCACAAACCATACTCACAGGTCCATCAAGTTTCAAAAAATAATTTTGCATTTAAAATAAATTCATCAAAAGGAACAAATTTATCTTTTACTAAAACTGGCGGAAGTTTTAAAGTTTTTGCATAGTCTTTTAATTTCTGTAGTCAATCCTCAGTAAGTCAATTAAAATCTCAAAACTCCTCTAAAATTTCAGAAGTTAGATTTTTTAAGTATAAATCTAAATCTACCCATATATACGGATTATTTTTATAATCAAAATCAGAAGATTTCTTATTATCATAATATGGCACCAGCATAAAAATTATTTAAAAAATAAACTAAAATAAATTGTAATTATAGTCTCAAAAAAATCAAAAAATAAAAAAACCTGCTGAATTCAGCAGGCTATTTTAATTATTTTTGTTTTTGTTTTTAATTTGTGGGAGCTTGAGGGGCTATATAAAATGATGAATTTTCACCACTTTATATAGAATGCCCCTCAAGCCCCCAACTTGGATAGCCAACCTATTGTACGGTTGATCCATCCAGCAGTTGGAAGCCCGGGGATAGGATTTATTGCCCATATCCTCAGTACTTCATTAACTGATTATATAATAACTTTTTAAAAAAATTTATCAAAATACACATCATATAAATTACAAAAAAATATACAAATTATTGACAAATAAAAAATAGGCTACAACTATAGCCTATCTTGATATATTTTTATTATCAATTTACAAAGTAATAGTAATTTTATCTCATAAATCTGGAATATTTATATCATAAGTTTTTTTGATTTTTTTTATTTTATCAATCATAGATCTAAATTTATATCTATTATCACCTCAATGAGTTAAAGCAAGATGAATTTTATTATAATTCTTTTTGAACTTTTCTAAAAAATTAATTAAATCACTTGTATCAGCATGAGAAGAAAAACCCTGTATATAAGCCCATTTTGCTCTTACTGGTATAGCTTCTCAATCTATAACTACAAAATCTTTTCAATCTATAATTTCCCTACCTCTAGTTCATTCTCACTGATAACCTGTAAAAACTATTTTTGCTTTTGGGTTCTTAACTAAAATTTTTAACCATTTTTCAATACTTCAACCCTGTAACATTCAGGAACTTCAAATAATAATAGAATTCTCCAATGTTTCTCTACTTAAAACTTGATTTTGAGGTAAAAATTTAAAGTTTTTATTTAATAAATACTTGTATTTTTTCTCCATTTTCATCTATCAACTCAAATAATGTAGATGAACCTGTAAGAGAATAACCTTTATCTTTA
>CAZVAP010000012.1:0-20432 GCA_964625125.1 uncultured Candidatus Peribacteria bacterium
AGAATTATTATATCCAGTTGCTATGGAAGAAGGTTTGAGATTTGCTATTAGAGAAGGTGGTAGAACAGTTGGTGCTTGAGTTGTAACAAAAATCTTAGAATAGTTATAAAAAGTACTTAAACTTAAAAGTCTCTTACTTCGGTAAGAGGCTTCTTGTTCTTATAAAAATGATTTAGTTTAGTAAGTAGATATTTATGGCTAAAAAAGATTCAAAAAAGCCTGTTATGAGAATAAAGTTCAAATCTTATGATTTAAGAATGTTAGATGCTACAGTTGCAAAAGTAATGGCTGTATTGATAAAATCAGGTGCAAAAGTAAAAGGTCCAATTCCATTACCAAAGAAAAGAAGATTATATACTGTGTTAAGAGCTCCATTTGTTTATAAGGATGCTAGAGAACAATTTGAGAGAATAACTTATTCAAGGTTAATTGATATTGAAGAATTAGGAGAAAATACAATTGAATATTTAAATAATGTTCAAATTCCTGTTGGTGTAATGGTAGATCTTCCAAAATAGTGTTTAAATAATTAAAGTTAAATAAATGTATAATAAAGGAGGTTTCTTATGTACAAAACAAGATATGACAGAACTATTTGTAGAGGGTCAAAAAATTCCTGTAACTTTGTTAAAATTCCTAGAACAAGAAATTATTAGGTTAAAAACCACAGATAAAGATTGATATAATGCTATTGTGGTTGGTGCAGGAAAAACTGAAAAAGATGGAAAAGTAGAATATAGGTATATTAAGGAATTTAAAGTTGATAATATTGATGAATATAAAGTAGGTGATAAAATTACTATGGAAATATTGAAAGATATTGCTCAAATTACATTGAAATGAAAAACTAAAGGAAAAGGTTTTCAATGAGTAGTTAAAAGGTTTGGTTTTGCTGGAGGTCCAGCATCACATGGTAGTAAATTTCATAGACATCCATGAGGTATTGGTAATAGAAAACCAAGAAGGGTAAATAAAAATCATCCTCTTCCAGGACATATGGGAGATGAAAATATGACATTAAAAAATGTGAAAGTTGTTGCTACTCATAATATAGATTGAGAGGATATTGTAGTTGTAAAAGGTTCAGTTCCTTGAGCTAGGAATTCGTTATTAAGAGCATATATTCAATAATTTATTATTAAGTTAGTTTTAAAGGATGGCTTATAGTATAAAAGTCTTTAATGAAAAAGGGCAAGAAATAGAAGAAATTCAATTAAACGAACAAATATTTAATGAAGACAATATTAATCCTTCATTGATGCATGAATTTGTTGTAATGCAATTAGCTAATGCTAGATATAATATTGCAAAGACTAAAACTAGAGGTGAAGTTAAAGCTTCTGGTAGAAAGTTGTATAGACAAAAAGGTACAGGTAATGCTAGAGTAGGTGATGCTGCTTCTCCTCTTAGAAGATGAGGTGGTGTTGTTTTTGGTCCTACTGGTAATGAAAACTATCATAAAGATATGCCTAAAAAACAAAGAAGAAAAGCTTTATTTTCTGCTCTTACTGTAAAAGTAAAAGATAATGAGGCTTTAGTATTGGATAAATACTCTTCAACAGAAATTAAAACTAAAAATGCAGTAGAGGTTTTAAAAAATTTGGGATTATCTGGTGAAAAAACTCTTATAGTTATACCAGAGAAAAATGAAGTTTTAGTAAAATCATTTAGAAATATTCCAAGAGTAAAAGTTATATTGTCAGATTACATTAATCCTTATGATTTATTAACTCACAACAAAGTTGTATTTCTAAAGGATAGTTTATCAAAGATTGAAGATACATTTTTAAGTAAATAATGTAAAAAAATATGCAAGTATCATTGTATAGACAAAAATTAAAAAGAAGAGGTCAAAAAGTATTAGAAACTAAACAATTAAAAAAATTTGCTCCTACTGATATTATATTAGGTTTGGTTAAAACAGAGAAGTCTTATAAGCAACAAAAAATGCTTATTAAGACAAAAGTTCCAGTATTGGATAAAAATGGTAATAAAATTAAAGAAAAGTATACAGTAACATTTAAATCTGGTAGAACAGTAGAAAAGGAAAGAGTAAAAACAGAAAATAAAGAAAAAGAAATTATTAAACTTACTTTAAAAGTAATGAAAGGAGCAAATAAAAATGATATTAAGGAAGCTGTTAAATCATTATATGGTGTAGATGTTGAAAAAGTGAATATTATAAAGGTTCCTTATAAATATAGAGCAAGAAGAGGTTTAGTTAGGAACTCTTATGTAAAAGCTATTGTTACATTAAAAGAGGGACAAAAATTTCCTGAGTTGGATAAAGTAAAATAGGACTTAGATTAATTATTAAGTCCGGTTTATTTTAGATTGTTTGATTAATATAAGAATGTGAATAAAAACATATAAGCCATATACACCATCTAGAAGGTTTATGACATGATATACTTTTGATGAAATAACTAAAACTGAACCTGAGAAATCATTAACTAAATTTCTAGGTTCAACTGGTGGTAGAAATAATCAAGGTAGAATAACATGTAGATTTAGATGAGGTGGTCATAAAAGATTATATAGAATTGTTGATTTTAGAAGATATGATAAAATAGGTGTTCCAGGTAAAGTTGCTAGTATTGAGTATGATCCATATAGGACTGCTAGAATTGCATTAATTAATTATGCAGATGGTGAAAAAAGGTATGTGTTGGCTTGGAAATGAGCTAAAGTTGGTGATACTATTATGACGGGTCCAGATGCTCCATTAGAAAATGGTTGTACAAAACAATTAAAAGATATACCAGAAGGTTTTACAATTTATGCTTTAGAAGTAACTCCAAATACTAAAGGTAAATTATTGAGATCTGCTGGTGTATTTGGAACTATTACAGGTAGGGATGAAAATGAAGGTATGGTGTTTGTTAAAATGCCTTCTGGTGAGGTTAGAAAATTTCATGAGACTTGCTGGGCTACTATTGGTCAAGTAAGTAATGAAGAACATAAAAATATTGTTATTGGTAAGGCTGGTAGAAAAAGATGGATGGGTAGAAAACCTCATGTACTTGGTTTAAGTATGAACCCAGTTGATCATCCACATGGTGGTTGAGAAGCTCATACAAGTATTGGTTTGAAATATCCTAAGAGTTTCTCTTGAAAGCCAGTTCCAGCTGGTAAAAAAACAAGAAAGAAAAATAAATGGTCAGATAAATTTATTGTTCAAGGTAGAAAGAGAAAATTATATCCACAAAATTCAAAGTAGTTTATCGTTAATTTAGATTTTAAAAGCTATATATGGCTAGATCATTAAAAAAAGGATTTTATGTGAATCCTAAAATATTGAAAAAGATTCAAAAAATGGAAGAAACTGGTGAAAAAAAAGTTATTAAGGTATGGGATAGAGCTTGTACTATTATCCCAGAAATGGTTGGTTATACTTTTGCAGTTTATAATGGTAAAGAATTCATTTCTGTGTATGTTTCTGATGAAATGATTGGTTATAAATTAGGTGATTTTGCTCATACAAAAGTATTTAGAGGTCATCCATTTTAATTAAGTTATTTTATAAAGGAGAAGGTAACCGGTTTATACCGACCTTCCGCCCTTATAAAGGGAGTTTTAATCAGTTAAAAAATATTAATAATGTCTAGTAAAAAGTTTGTAGCAAGAAAGAAATTTATGAAAAATAATGCTTTAGCTGAACAAATAGGTCCTGAAAAGGCATTTTCTATTACAGCTAGAACTTCTAAAAAATCATATGTTCCTACATCAGTTAAAAAATTATTAGTAGTTGCAGATATTATTAGAGGTAAAGATGTTAATGAAGCTATGAATTTGTTACAAAATTTACCTCAAAAAGCTGCAAAGCTTTTGTATAAATTAGTAAAATCTGCTTATTATAATGCAGTTAATAATGCAGGTTTAGATTGAAATAAATTGTATATTGAAAGAATAGATTTGTGAAGATGAATGAAAATTAAAAGAATTAGATTTGCTTCTAGAGCAAGAATACATGGTTATGAAAAACATAGATCATTTGTTAGAATAGTTTTAAATTCTAAGTAATATTTTTAATGTGACAAAAAGTAGATCCAAGAGGATTTAGAACAGGTATTGTAAGGGGCTGGGTAAGTGAATATTTTGCTCCTACAAAAGAAAAATCAGTTAAATATATGGTTCAAGATTTAAAAGTTAGAAACTTTATTGATTCTTTTTATAGATATTGTGGTATTTCTAAAGTAGTTTTTAGGAAAGGAGAAGCTGGTGATAAAAAGAAAAATGATATTTTAATTTTTACAGCAAAACCAGCTTTAGTATTAGGTAAAGAGGGTAAAAAATTAGAAGAATTTAAAAAAGCTTTGAAAAAGCAATTTGGTGAAGATTTTGATGTAGTAGTTAAAGAAATTTCTAGGCCAGAAACTTCAGCTAGAATTATGTGTGAATACATTGCTTCTCAATTAGAAAGAAGAATGCCTTATAGAAGAGTTGTTAAAACTGCTTTGGAGAAAATTTCTTCTAAAGGTGCTCAATGAGTAAAAATTCAAATCGGTGGTAGGCTAAATGGTGCTGAAATGGCTAGAAAAGAAACTTTTAAAGATGGAAGAATTCCTTTACAAACTTTAAGAGCTGATGTAGATTATTATTATACTCAAGCTAATACTAAATATGGTGTGCTAGGAATTAAAGTATGGATTTATAAAGGTGATATTGAAGACAATAGAAAAAGAAGACCTTCTGCTAAAGCTACTAAAAAAAATGTAAAAAAACCTGCTAGAAAAAAGGTTTCAAAAAAATAATTATTTAAAAATTAACATCTTATCAAATGTTATTAGTTCCAAAAAGATGGAAATATAGAAAACAATTTAGAGGAAGAGTTAAAGGAAAAGCTAAATGAAATACTTATGTAGCTTTTGGTGATTATGGTATAAAAGCTACTCAAAATGGGTATATTACATCAAGACAAATAGAAGCTGCTAGAAAAGTTTTAGTTAGGTATAATAAGAAAGTTGGTAAAATTTGGATTAGAGTTTTTCCTGATATTCCTTATACTAAATTAGGGTTAGAAATGCCTATGGGTAAAGGTAAGGGTTGAGTTGATCATTTTGTTGCAAGAGTTAAAAGAGGTACAATATTATTTGAAATCTCAGGTGTAAGTGAAGATGTTGCTAAAGAAGCTATTAAGCAGGCTTCTTATAAATTGCCTTTAAAAACAAGAATGGTTTCTAGGCATGAAATTAATTAGTGTTTTATAATTAAATTTTATTGTCAAATGGCAGATGTAAAGAAGCTTTTTGCTAACGAGTTAAGAGAATTATCTGTAAAAGAGTTAGTTCAAAAAAGAAAAGAATTAAGAAAAAAATTGCATCAATTAAAGATGCAAAAAGAATTATGAGCTTTAAAACAAACTCATTTGTTAAAACATGTTAAAAGGAATATAGCTAGAGTTAATACTGTTATTACAGAAAAAATTAATCAACTATATCCAGGTCAAGCTAAGAAAAAATAATTAATTTATTAATTTAAAGTTTATTATACCATGGCTATAATTGGTGGTAAGAATATAAAAGAACTTGTAGGTACTGTTGTTAGTACAAAAATGCCAAAAACATTGGCAGTAAAGGTTGATACAGTTAAGATGCATCCTTTATATAAGAAAAGATATGTTAGATCTAAAAAATATTATGCTCATATAGAAGACAATTCTTCTATATCTGTAGGGGATGTTGTTAAAATTAGGGCATATAGACCTACAAGTAAACTTAAAAGATGGATTTATGTAGAAACTGTTAAAAAAGTTCAAAAATAGTCTTATGACTATTTGTTTAATTTGTTAAGCTTAATAGAATGATTCAAAATGAAAGTATGGTAAATATTATTGATAATACTGGTGCTTTAAAAGGAAAGGTTATTAGAGTACTTAAAGGATCTTTTGGAAAAAGTGCAACAGTAGGTGATAAAGTGGTTTTGGCTGTTAAATCAGCTAGACCAGATGGTTCAGTTAAAGCAGGAGATGTAGTAAAATGAGTTGTTGTAAGAACAACTAAGGAAATTAGAAGAAAAGATGGTTCATATTTGAGATTTGAAGATAATGCAGTTGTTTTAATTAAAAATGATGGTTCACCTATTGGGAAAAGAGTATTTTGACCAGTTGCAAGAGAAGTTAAGGAAAAAGGTTTCTATCAAGTTGCAAAATTAGCTGAGGAAGTTATTTAAATTTTTATATTTTTTAGCTTATTATTAAGGATATGGTAGTAAGTGGTTATCCAAACTGCTACCTGAGTTGTTTTATTTAAATTAAGTTTATTAGAATGAGAAAACTTAAAAAAGGTGATCCAGTTATTGTTATTGCTGGAAAATTTAAATGAACTGTTTCAAAAATAGTTAAAGTTGAAGGAGATAAAGTGTATCTTCATGATGTAAATAAAGTTAAAAAAGCTGTAAAAGGTCAAGGTTTTGTTGAAAAAGAAGCTCCAATTCATATAAGTAATATTGCTTATTATGATGAAAAAGCAAAGGCTCCTACTAGAGTAGGTTTTAAATTTGATGAAAAAACTGGTAAAAAAGTTAGATATTCTAAAAAAACTTGAAGAATTCTACCAGAACTTTCTAAAAATGTTTAGTTTAATTCATAAAAATTTAGATAAATGGCAAGTTTGTATAATAAATTTAAAGAAAAGATTAGATATGAGCTAAAAGAAAAGTTAGGTAAGAAAAATATTCATGAGGTTCCTCAAGTAGATAAAGTAATAGTAGCAATGGGTATTGGTAACCTTGCTACAAAAAAAGGTATGAAAGATTTCTCAGAATTAGAGGAAAATTTAGCTAAAATTACTGGTCAAAAACCTGTTATTGTAAAAGCAAAAAAATCAGTATCTAATTTTAAATTAAGAGAAGGTATGCCTGTTATGTTAAAAGTTACTTTAAGAAGAGAAAAAGCTTATGACTTTCTTGAAAGATTAAATACATATGTGTTTGAAAGAGTTAGAGATTTTAAATGATTATCAGAGAAAAAGATTGATAATCAAGCAAATATTAGTTTTGGTTTTAAGGATCAAACTGTTTTTGCTGAATTAACTCCGGATGAAATTAAAATTCCTCAAGGTGTACAAGTAACTATTTCTACAACTTCTGATAGTAAAGAAGATACTAAGGCATTATTAGAATCATTAGGTTTTTTATTCACTAAGTAATTTTAATGGCTAGAAAAGCATTAGTTGTTAAGCAACAAAAATTAGATAAAATTAGAAAAAAATATCTAGAAATCCAAAAGGATAAAAAATGGAAAGATTTATCATGGGAAGAAAAGTATAAACTTTATAAGAAATATAAAGGAAAAACAAGATACTATAATAGATGTAAAGTGTGTGGAAGAGTTCATGCTTATAATAGAGAACTAGGTCTTTGTAGAGTTTGTATAAGAATGTATTGAAGAGCTGGAACTTTGATGGGTATTAGAAAAGCTTCTTGGTAATTTATTTTTTTAATGATATGTTAGAATGAGTAATTTTGTAAATGCACCAGTTCATGATATGCTTATAAGAATAAAAAATGCATATATGGCTAGGAAAACTCATGTAGATAATGTTCAATATTCTAAATTGAAAGAGAAAGTATTGGAGGTATTAAAAAAGCATGGGTTTGTTAAAGATTACAATATTGTGGAAGAAGGTAATAAAAAATTTATTAATATTGTATTAAAAGAAGTTGTTAATCCAATTCAGGATATTCCTGTAATAAAATTTTATTCTAAACCTTCTAGAAGAGTTTATGTATCTTATAAAGATTTACATAAAGTTGCTGGTGGTTTAGGTATTTGAGTTATTTCTACTAATAAAGGTCTTCTTACAACAAAGGAAGCAAAATATCATAAGGTAGGTGGTGAATTATTATTTGAAATTTATTAGAGTTTGAAAGGTAAGAGTATATAGGGTTAGTTTTTATAAAATTATTTCCTATATACTAACTGCCTTTGTAAACCGATAATTTAATTTATATAATGAAAACGGTTTTATTTACTTTACAGCTTATATAATGTCAAGAATTTGAAAAAATCCAATTAATATACCAAATGGTGTAGAAGTGAAGGTTGAAAATGGTGTAGTTAAAGTAAAAGGTCCTAAGGGTGAATTGTCTTATACTTTACCTGAAGGTGTTGAAGTAGTAATTGAAGAAAATCAAGTTAGAGTTTCTGTTAAATCAGATGATTATAAAAATTATTGGGGACTAGTTAGAACTCTTATTTCTAATATGATAGAATGAGTTACAAATGGATTTAAAAAGGAATTGTTAGTAATCTGAGTTGGTTATAATGCTAAATTGCAAGGAAATAAATTAGTATTGTCTTTAGGTTTTTCTCACCCAGTAGAATTTGAAATCCCAAAGGGTATAACTATTACTGTGGATAAAGCACCTAAAGCACAAGCTTTGATTAGAGTAGAAGGTATAGATAAACAATTTGTTTGAGAGGTTGCTGCTAAAATTAGAGCATTTAAAAAACCTGAACCTTATAAAGGTAAGGGTATTAGATATATAGATGAGGAAGTTAAATTAAAACAAGGTAAAACAGCAGGTAAGTAATAGATTTATGTTTAGTTAATTAAATTAAATAAATGAAAAAAGTAAGAAATGCTATAAAAAATAAAAGAGCAAAGCAAGCCAGAAGGTCAAATAGAGTTAGAGCTAAATTGGTTTCTACTACTTCAAGACCTAGAATGGCTGTTTATAGGTCAAATAGATATATTTATGTTCAAATTATTGATGATACTAAAGGTCATACTTTAGCTGCTGCTTCAGATTTAAAATTAACTTGAGGTACAAAAACAGAAAGAGCAGCAAAAGTAGGTGAGATGATTGCTGAAGCTGCTAAAAAAGTAGGTATTGAAGAGGTAGCTTTTGATAGAAATGGCTATAAATATACAGGTAGAGTTAAGGCTTTAGCTGAAGCTGCTAGAAATGCAGGTCTAAAATTTTAATTTTAATTAATAATTTTTCCTTCAAATGGTAAAAAAAGATGATAAAAAATTTGAAGAAGTTTTGTTAGAAGTAAGAAGAGTTACAAGAGTAACTACTGGTTGAAGACAAATGTCTTTTAGAGCTACTATTTTAGTTGGTAATAAAAAAGGTAAAGTAGGTATTGGAACTGCAAAAGGTCAAGATGTTATTACTGCTATTAGAAAGGCTACTCATGATGCTTATAAAAATGTTCAAGATGTAACAATTACAGAGACAGGTTCAGTTCCATATCCAGTATTTATTAAATATAAATCTGCTAAGGTTAAATTAATACCAGCTGCTCCTGGTACTTGATTAAAAGCTTGATCTTCTGTGAGAAGAGTTTTAGAGTTAGCAGGTTATACAAATATTCTTTCAAAAATAGTAGGTACAACAAATAAGTTAAATAATGCTAAAGCTGCTATTAAAGCACTTTCTACATTTAAAAAATAAGCTTTAAAATAATGTTATTGCATGAATTACAAAGGTCAAAGGGTTACAAAAATCCTAAAAAAAGATTAGGTAGAGGTAATGGATCAGGAAAAGGTAATTATTCAACAAAATGATTGAAAGGTCAAAAAGCTAGATCAGGTGGTGCTAAACCAAGTTGGTTTGAATGAGGTCAAACTCCTTTAACTAGAAGAATTCCTAAACTAAAAGGTTTTAAAAGGTATTATAAATTGGTAACAGTTTATCAAGTTGTAAATGTTGAAGATCTTAATAAATTTAGAGCAGGCTCAGTTATAAATAAAGAAAAATTAGCTGAAGCTAGACTTATTTCAGATGCTTCAAAACCAGTTAAAATTCTAGGTAATGGTGAACTAGAAAAAAAATTGAAATTTGAAAACATTGATGCTTTCTCAGTTTCAGCAAAAGAAAAAATTGAAAAAGCAGGTGGAGAGATTATTGAATAAAAGGGACAAATGTTCCCTTTTTTTATTGATATTTATTTTTTTTTCTTTAAAAAACTGGTATTTTATATGGTTTAAAATTGGATTATGTGGTCTACAATTAATCATGTTATTTCGTCTAAGTCTATTATGAAAAAAATTTTGTTTACAGTAGCTATTATTGTTTTATATAGATTGTTTGTGGTAATACCAGTTCCTTTTGTTGATATAGATGTTCTTAAACAAGCTGTTACTCATGCTACTGCTTGAATGCAATTTTTTGCAATGCTTATGGGTGGTACTTTACAAAAATTTTCTATTGTAGCTTTAGGTTTAATTCCATTTATTAATGCTTCTATTATTATTCAATTATTAACTGTGGTTATTCCTCATCTTGAAGAATTGAAAGAAGAATGAGAAACTGGTAATTTAAAAATTCAACAATATACAAGACGGTTAACTTTGCCCTTAGCTTTGTTGCAAGCTATTGGAATGGTATATTTAATTGCTACTTATATTCCTTGAGTAATTAATACTCATAGCTTTGCTATTGTATTAGGAGCTGCTTTTACTTTGACTGTATGAACTATCTTATTGATTTGGTTAGGTGAAATGATTACAGAAAAGGGTATATCAAATGGTATTTCATTGCTTATTTTTGCAAGTATAGTAGCTGGTATGACTAGCTCCTTTATGAATTTTATGAGTCCACAAGGATGAAAGAATCTAATGTCTATTTTTGTCTTTATTATGTTAATAGTTCTTGTTCTTATTGTATTATCAATATTGCTTATTAGAACAAGAAAAGAAATTCCTATTGTATATGCTAAGGCTTGAAGAATTCAAGAAACTGCAGTATTACCTATTCCTTTAAACCCAGTGGGTATGATACCAATTATATTTGCTATTGCTTTTGTTTCTTTTCCATATTTGTTAGCAAATATTGTTTATAAATTAAATCCAGCTTCTCCTTGAGCTCAAGCATTTAAAGATTTTGTTAGTACTTATTTAAATATTTATACTAATAATCCTCATTATTTGGTAGTAGTGTTATACTTTATTCTTATTGTGATGTTTACTTTCTTTTACTCTTGGGTTGTATTTAAGCCAGAAAAGATGGCAGAACAAATCCAAAAAAGATGAGGCTATATACCTTGACTTAGACCAGGGGAAGAAACTGCAAAATATTTAAATAATATTTTAATGCATTTATGTTTCTGGTGATGAATTGGTTTAGGTATTATAGGTATTTATACTTATGTTATTAATTGGATTCCATTTATTCAAGATATTGTAAGAACTGGTTGATTAAATGCAGTTCCTGTAATTGTATCAGGTGCAGGTATTATAATCATTGTTTGAGTAGTTCAAGAAATGATAAATAAATTAAATGCTGATTTACTTATGGAAAAATACTCAAAAATAGTATAGTGGAATATCTAAATTTAAACTTAACTACTAGTGTAAAAGCTAGTAGTTTTTTTAATTTTACTTTAATTAGCTTTTACTTTTAAAAAAACTACTAGTTTAACTAGTAGTTGGAACTTTTGGTAGCTTCATTTTTTATTTTATTATAAAGAAATTTGCAATTAAGTAAACTCATCAAATAATAATTATTCATACAAGACTGTATACAAAATACTTTTTAAGTCACTTGTAAGTATTTTCATCTTCAGGTTTTAATAATAACTGAAAAGCTTGATAGATTATAAATACAGTAATTGTAAATGCTATAAATCATAGAAAATAGTTTAAAATTGTGTATAACCAAGGTAAAGATTTGCTTTCTAAAATCGGATTTTGTTGTCATAATGTATAGGTTCATTGTTGGATTTTACTATAGAAAGTTTCTATGATATTTTTTGAGAATAAAATTATTATAATTCAAATAGTATTCCATACTATGATTGTTTTAGCATGTTTTTGAACTTCGTCTTTATCAGGAGAGGAAATAAATTTAATTAGATTTATTACAAGTATAATAAAGAGTATACCTATTACCAGATACATAACAAGGTAAAAGAATTTACTGATAATTTTATCATATAAACTTGCTGCAATAGTAGCTGGGTCATAATCCTGTCAGGCTGCTAATCAAAATATCCCACTTGTTCCATAGTCTCCAAACAGAGTATTTGCTATAAATATAGCTGAAACCATCATAATTATTCATATTGTTCATCGTGTAATAAAATTTAGTCATTTTTTTCTTTCATCTTCCTTATCAGAAAACATTAAATTTTTAAATGCAACAAATGCCATTAATAGTCCTAATACTATGATTATAGGAATTAGGATATTTTTTCCTGTACTAATTAAAAAATCTTTCATACTATTTGTTTTTATTTGTTCTCAAGCTCTGTTTGTTGCAACATTATCTAATACTTCTTCATAATCATTTGAATAGCTAAAATTTACTATATTGAAAGTTGATAAAGCTATCCCCAAACTTATTAGAAGTTTTTTCATTTATTGCTTTTAACATTTAAAGTTTTTTGAGTTCTTCTATATATTTTTTTATAGCATCTTTATGAGAAGGAAGTTGTGCTTCTAAAAGGTCTATTATGTATTTTTCTGCCATTTCAGCTTTAAAATTATTTTCAATAATTTCTTTTTCTTTTTCATTAAGTTTTTTCATAGCTTGACTTATAATTTT
Organism: uncultured Candidatus Peribacteria bacterium; assembly: GCA_964625125.1. Classification (GTDB taxonomy): domain Bacteria; phylum Patescibacteriota; class Gracilibacteria; order Absconditabacterales; family Absconditicoccaceae; genus CAZVAP01. The sequence continues at coordinate 12,496 of CAZVAP010000012.1, forward strand.
TTAAATTTTTTTTGTGTTAATTTCTTCTTTTAAGTTATTAATCAATTCATCAACTTTTAATACATTTTGTTCCTTAGTTTTATAATTTCTTACTGAAACTGTTCATTCATTAGCTTCCTTTTCTCAAACAACTAAAATATAATTAATATGTTCTTTTTCAGCATTTCTTATTTTCTTTGCTAGAGAATTGTCTGATAAATCAATATCAGCTCTAATTTCATTTTCTTTAAGTTTGTTTAAAATTTCTTTTGCATAATTATCAAATTTATCAGAAACTGGTATGATTCTAGCTTGGATAGGAGCTAACCATAGAGGAAATGTTCCTGCAAAGTGTTCTATTAAAATACCAATAAATCTTTCAAAACTACCAAAAATTGCTCTATGTACCATAAATGGTTGTTTTTCATTTCAATCTTTATCTGTATAAGTCATATTAAATCTTTCTGGAAGATTGAAATCAAATTGAATAGTAGAGCATTGCCATAATCTACCTATACTATCTTTAATTTTAAAGTCAATTTTTGGTCAGTAAAATGCAGCTTCTCATTCTTCTTTTTTGTAGGAAATATTTTTTTCATCTAAAACTTCTTCAATAGTTTTTTCTGCTAATTCCCACATATTTTTTGGTCATACATACTTGTTTGAATTTGGATCTGATAAAGATACAAAGATTTCTACATTATTAAAGCCAAAAGTTTTTAGAACATCTAATACAAAATCAACAGCTTTTCATATTTCGTCTTTAATTTGATCAGGTGTACATACAATATGTGCATCATCTTGAGTAAATCCTCTTACTCTAGTTAATCAACCTAATTCTCATTTTTTTTCATATCTGTAAACAGTTCCAAATTCCCAGTATCTTATAGGAAGCTCTCTATAAGAGTGGTTTTCATCTTTATAAATCATTACATGGAAAGGGCAGTTCATAGGTTTTAATAAGTAGGTTTCTGATTCCTTTGGTTTTCTTTGGTCTTGCCAATCTTCTAAAGTCATTCATAGTTCTAATGGAGGAAACATAGATTCATTATAAAATCACCAATGTCCTGATATTTCCCATAATCTTTTTTTACCAATATGAGGAGTTCTTACTGGTATATATCATCTTTTATTACATTCTTTTTCTATGAAATGTGCTAACTCATTGTATAAAATTGCTCACTTTGGTTTCCATAAAATTAATCCTGCACCTACTTCTTCAGGTTTTATTGTGTATAATCATAATTTTTGTCATAAAACTCTATGGTCTCTTTTTTTAGCTTCTTCTAAAAAGTCTAAATATTTTTTTAAATCTTCTTTTGTATCAAAAGCATATCCATAAATTCTTGTTAGCATTTTATTATTTTCATCTCATTTCCAGTAAGCTCAAGCTACTTTGTTTAATTTAAAAGCTTTAGGATCTAATTCTTTTGTATTATTTACATGAGGACCAGCACACATATCTAAAAATAATAATGCATTATTTCAAATAAATTTTTCTAGGTTATAAGCAGTTTTTATTTTTTGTAAAAGTTTTAGATAATCTGTTTTGTGATTTTGTAATTTTTCAATAAAGTTTTCAGGTAAGTTTTTAATATTTGCATAAAATGAAATTTCTATTTCTCATTTATCAATTATTTCTTGTGCTAATTCTATTTTATAAGGTTCTTCTAAATCTTCTAAAAGTTTTAAAGCTTCTTTTGCAGGTAAGGTAAAATGTACAAATTCTTGTCCTTGCTTTATTATATTTTGCATTTCTTTTTCTATTTCTTTTAAGTTTTTATCGGAAAATTCGATATTGTTAAAATCAAAATCATAAAAGAAACCATTTTCAGTATCTGGTCCTATAGCCATTTTTACCTCATTTCCATACAGATGTTTAATAGCTTGTGCTAATATATGTGCATATGAATGTCTTTTTGTACTTAAATCCATTTCTAATTTATAAAAATCTAAATTATACTAAATTTATAGTAAAAATCATATTAAAAACAATAAAAGTTTATCTTTCAATTATTTGATTGTTTTTAATTAAAACAGAAGGCTGGTTTATTAAATCTCCATCATCAATTATATAATCTATTTCTTTTTTTATTTTTTGATTTAATTGTTTTGGATGAGTAATAGGAGGTTCTCAAGATATATTTGCCGAAGTAGTAATAAAGGGTAAATTTAATTTATTAACAAATTTTTGAAAAGGATGATTTAAAAATCTAACACCAATTGTTTGGTCTTCATAAATTTTTTTACTAAAATTGTTTAAATTTTGAAAAAAATCTTTTTTTGCTTTTATAATTAATGTAAATCATTTTTTTTGTTTTCGTAAATCAGTAATTAAATTATTAAGTCTAGCAATATCTAGGTTCTCTTGACTAATTTGAGAAATTTTATTTAAAAAATCACTTAAATTCTTTGCAGGTAAAATTATAGATACTTTTTTATTTGTTGGTCTGAGTTTAATTTTATAAATTTTTTCAATATTATTTGGCCATATTCAACCTAATCAATAGATAGTATCTGTAGGATACAAAAAAAGTTTATTTTGTTTGGCTTCATTTATAAAAAAATGTATGTTTTGTATAAATGTATTTAAGTTTATTTTTTCCATCAATTTAATTTTCTTTCTAAAAGTTTTTTGGGTAGTAGTAAATATCAAAATAATGCTAATGAATTTAATACTTTTTTGTAATTTTTTTTAGGGTTTTGAAAGAATCTCCATAACCATTCTAATTTAACTTTTCTTATTATCTTTGGTGCTCTTTTCTCAAATCATACCCAAAAATCAAATAAACCTCACACATTTAGAACTATAACTTTATTTTCCTTAAAAAAATCTTTGTGTTTATATGTCCAAATTTCTTGATGAGGAGTTCATATTCAAACTAGTAAAATTCTATAGTCATAATTTCATTCTAGACTTTTTTTGTATTCTTCAAAGTTGAAATTAGTTCATTTATCTTGGTAATGATTTACTGCTTTAAAAATTTTTGCAGGATTAAATTTTTTCCTAATAAAATCTTCTACCTTATCTGCATCTTTAGGTTTTTTACCAATTTTTTCATCATATACAGTGAAAAATCATAAATGCATTTTTTTATTTTTTAGTTTATTTAAGAAATAAGGTGTGAAATCAGTTCAGTTTAGGTTTTCCTTTATATTTTTTCATAACTTTTTTAGAAATAATTTTAAAGCTATTCAATCTGGCAAAAGAAAATCTCAATCTATTAAAGCTTTATAATAATCCTTGTTTTGTTTGTCTAAAACTAAATTTTTTAATGAGGCAAAGTATATAAAATTAATTACTCAATAATTTTTTTTAGATATTTCATTAAAAGCTTCTTCTTTTGTTCAAGTAAAAATTTTTTTAGCTAAATTCATAACTTTGTTGATTAATACATAAAAATTTTTATAAACTGGTTGGTTTTATATGCTTATTAAAATAAATGTCAATACTTAACTGGGTTTGGTGAGTTAATGAAAAAATTTCATTGGTTACAAATTCGTTTGTTAGAGATTATCATCTAACTAAATTGGTATGAATTATGGCCGATTTTCCTATTTTTTTTACTCCTGTATTTTTGGTTTCAGCTTGGATTTATTGGACTTTAAAAAATAATGATAACAAAAAGCATGATTTAATTTTAATCTTTTTTTCTGTGGTCTTTTCAATTATTACAAATTTAATTATTCAACAGATAGTTTTTGAGAAAAGACCTGAAACATTTGTAGAGCCTTTAATTGAGCATATTCCAAATGCAAGCTTTCCATCTGACCATGCAGCAGTTAGTTTTGCTTTTTTAACTGGTTTGTATTTATTTGGTTATAAAAAAATTTTTTGGATATACTTACCATTTGTTATTTTAATGAATTTCTCAAGAATTGCTGGATGAGTTCATTGGTTTTGGGATGTTGTAGTTGGAGCATTTATAGGAATTTTTTGGACTTTTATATTTAAGAAATTTTCTCATCATCCAATTTTGAAAAAAGTTACAGGTTTTTTTATTAAAATAGCAAAAATTTTTAAATTATAAGTTTTTATAATGGAGCTGTTATCTAATTTTATAAATTTGATTGTAAATATTGTCCATCAATTAGGTTATGGTGGGATATTTATTTGAATGTTTTTAGAAAGTAGTTTTTTCCCTTTTCCATCTGAAGTAATTATGGTTCCAGCTGGTTACTTGGCTTATCAAGGTAAGATGAATTTAGTTGTAGCTATAGTTGTTGCTATTTTAGGGTCAGTTGCTGGGGCTTGGTTTAACTATGTTTTAGCTAGTAAATTTGGTAGAAAGTTTCTATTAAAAATTTTATCTGAAGAAAAAATGAAAAAGATGGATATTTTTTTTGAAAAACATTGAAGCATAAGTACCTTTACTTGAAGATTACTTCCTTGAATTAGACAATATATAAGTTTTCCTGCAGGATTAGCAAAAATGCATCCAGTTAAATTTACTTTATATACAGCTTTGGGTGCTTGAATTTGGGTTAGTATCCTTGGTTTTTTAGGATATTTTATTTGAGAAAATCAAGAACTTATAAAAAAATACTTGCATGAAATTACATTGTTTATTTTACTTTTCGTGGGCTTAATTTTGATAATTTATTATTTTTTGAATAAAAGAAAAAATGGGAACTAAGCTTTGACAAAATTTTCTTATAAATCCATTGATTATAGATTTTATTATTCAGGACATTAAAGAAAATGCAGATTTAAATGATTTTACATTTGAGATTTGACCTTGAAAATGTGCCCTTACTAAAGAGTTGGTTAAAATAAAACCTGATTTAGTAGTTTTTGAAAAAGATGAAAATTTAAAGGATTATTTACTTAAATGCTTATCTTCTGAAAATATAATAATGTGAGATTTTTTAGAAGCTGATCTATCAAAATTTGTAAAATGAAAAAAATTTAATGCTATAGGAAATTTACCTTACTATATTACTTCCCCTATTTTGAGGAAACTTGTTTTACAAAAACAACCTTATATGAATTATGGAATTTTTATGATTCAAAAGGAGGTATGAGATAAAATTAAAACTGATGCTAAAAATAAGTCTATGTTATGGTATTTATTGAATTTAAATCATAAAATTACTTACTTAAAAACTGTTCCAGCAGAAGATTTTTCTCCACCACCGAAGGTAGATAGTTGTTTAGTTAGGTTTGAATATACAGGAGCTAATCCAGATATTAATCCAGAATATTTATTTAACTTACTAACTTTGATTACTCCTATTAGAAAAAAAACTTTATGAAAAATTCAAAAATTACTTGAAAAGCAGGGGAAATATCTTGAAATCCCTTCTAATTTGTTAAATAAAAGAATTCATGAATTATCCTACACTGAACTAAAAAGTTTAAAACTAAAAGAATAAAATGATTTACATAAAAAATATTGAAGATTTTATAAAACAAAAGCCAGTTAATAAGCTTTCTTTGGAAGAAGCTAAATCTTTGTATGATAAAATTGTCAATGATTTAACTGAACATAACTATTTGTATTATGTTAAGTCTCAGCCTATAGTTTCTGACTATGAGTATGATTTATTGTTCCAATATTTAAAAGAATTAGAAAATAAATATCCGGAACTTATAAAACCTTATTCTCCTACTCAAAGATTAGTAAATCAAATTCAAGATGAGCTTAAAAAAGCTAAACATTTATATCCTTTGTTGTCTTTAGAAAATACATATAATCCTGATGAAGTATTAGAAAAGTTAGATAAATTGGAAACTGAGGTAGGGGTAGAATTAGGATTTTATGTTGAACCAAAGTATGACTGACTTTCTATCGAGTTAATTTTTGAAGATTGAATTTTTAAGCAAGCTATTACCAGATGAGATTGAATAATAGGCGAAGATGTTACTGAAAATGCTAAAACTATAAGAACTTTACCTTTAAAAATTCCATATCAGTGAAAGCTTCATGTAAGAGGTGAAGTAGTTATAAAAAAGAGTGAATTTGAAAAAGTAAATAAAAAAAGACAAAAAGAAGGTTTGCCTTTGTATTCTAATCCTAGAAATTTAGCTTCTGGTTCTTTAAGACAATTAGATCCATCTATTACTAGAGAAAGAAATTTAGATGTGGTGGTTTATGAAGTTTTAAATTGGGAAGAGGTATGAGCTGGTGAATTTAAGTATCATCACGAAGTATTAAATTTTCTCGAAAATCAAGGATTTTTTGTTTATGATTTTAAGGTTATTTTCCAAAAATATAAAGATAAAATTCCTGAAAATATTAATTATTTTAAAGATTGAAGAAGAACACTTACTAAATATGAAGTTGTTAATTTAGTTAAGTCAAATGAATTAAAGGAGATTTTAGATATTCAAGAAATAGAGTTTGATTGATTAGTTATAAAAGTTGATGAAATTAAATATTGGCCAGTTATTGGCTATACAATGCACCATCCAAAATGGGCTTTTGCTTTTAAATATCCAGCAAAACAAGTTTCTAGTCAAATTTTAAATGCTGAGTTATCTGTTTGAAGAACGGGTATTATAACACCAGTTGCTTTGTTAAAACCTGTTTCTGTAGGTTGAGTTATAGTTAAAAGAGCTACTTTACATAATTTTGATTTTATAAAAGAAAAGGATATTCATATTCAAGATTATGTTTGGGTTATTAGGTCAGGGGAGGTTATACCTTATATAGAAGGAGTTATTAGACAATCAGATGATAAGCAACCAGTTGATTTAGATAAACAGGAAGAAATTATTAAACAGCTACAAAATTACTTTAAAGAAAATTATGATGAAGATATAGAAGGTAAGCTATATTTGGATTATGTTTTAAAATATAAATTATATGAAAAGCAACAATTAGTATATAAAATCCAATCTCCATACGAAGAAAAAATATTTATAGTAAAAATTGTAGAACCTCCTTTTTGTCCTGTTTGCTGAGGTGAAACATTTCATCCTGAATGAGAAGTAGCTTTAAGATGTATTAATGTAACTTGTCCTGCTCAAGTAAAAGAAAAAATAGTTCATTTTGTGAGTAAAGACTGATTAGATATAGAAGGGTTATCTGAAAAAACTATAGAAACTTTCTTAAAGGCAGAGCTTATTTCTGATTATGGAGATATATTTTACTTACCTGAAAAAAAACATTTATTACTAGCTTTGCCAGGATTTCAAGAAAAAAAAGTAAATAATATTATTAGCTCTATTTTGGAAAAAACTAAAATAGAATTACCTAGATTTTTAGCAGCTTTAGGTATAGAATTTGTTTGAAAGAAAACTGCAAAATTAGTAGTAGAAGGAATTAAACCTTATATTGAGAACTGGGAAAATATAGATTTTAAGCATATTATTTCTTTATTGGTTTCTGATAAAGGAGAAAATATTTTACTTTCTATTAAAGGAATTGGACCAAAAGTTGTAAGTAGTATTAGAAAGTTTTTCTCAGAGCCACATAATTTAAAAGTTATTGATAAGATTCTTCCAAAAATAACTTTGTATTTACCTGATGAATCGAAATGAAAATTTGTTTGACAAACTATAGTTATTACTGGTTCTGTTGAATGAATTTCAAGAGATAAAATAGCAGACTTTATAGAAAAAAATTGATGAAATTTTTCAAATCAGGTTACTCAAGATACAACTTTATTGTTGGTTTGAGAAAAACCTGGTAAATCTAAGCTATCCAAAGCAGAAAAATATAAAATTCCTACTTATGATTTAAAGAAGTTCTTGAAAGAAAATGGTTTTGATATAAAGTGAGATATCTCACAACAGAGTTTGTTTTGATAATTTTATAGAAGATGTAAAGTTGCTATTTCTAAAATCCACTATGTTATAGAATTAAGAAAACTTTAAAAGTAAGTTTCCCAGATTAAAGATAATTCGTTATTCTAAATTTGATCCAATAGTTGGATTTATAAAAGAACTTTTTAGGTTTTTAGAAAATTATTTTATAGATGGAAATTTTTATCAAAATGCATTGGCAGTATTT